>DASTRO010000001.1:0-8050 GCA_035761165.1 Gemmatimonadaceae bacterium
GCGCTCGCCGTTCCCCTCTTCCCTCTCCCCTCTCCCCGCCCCCACCTTCCCCGCATGATCCTCGCCCCGCGCCGGCGCACCGGCGCGCGCCTCGTCACGCTCGATCGCGCCCTCGAGCGCCTGCCGCTCTTCCGGCTGAGCGACTCGACGTCGGCGGAGGACGTCGCCATCAGCTACACCACCGAGGCGGGCGGGCGGTGGCGCGTGCTGCCCAGCCCCGGCGACCGGCTCCCCGGCACCTTCGATCAGGACGTGTACGTGGAGCTGCTGCACCGCTACCACGAGGCGGGGGCGCCGGAGGACGGGGTCGTCACCTTCACCCTGCACAGCTTTCTCCGCTCCATCGGCCGCCGCGCGGACGGGCGCACCTACGAGCAGCTGCGCGGCGCCCTCGGTCGCCTGGAGCGCACGACGCTCGACTCGCAGGACGCGTACGCCGGGCCGGACGGACGGCCGCTCACGCGGAGCTTCACCATCCTCTCCTCCGTCGTCATCGACCGGCGGCGACTGGTGGACCGCGAGCAGCTGGCGCTCTTTCCGCAGCTCCTCGGCAGCGACCCGGGGGACGCGCGCGCCACCCTCTCCCCCACCGTCCGCGCCAACGTCGACGCCGGCCGCACCAGCGCCCTCACCCTGGCCACCTATCACGCCCTCGCCTCGCCGGTGGCGCGGCGGCTCTACCGCCTGCTCGCCGCCGTGCTCGACGACACCGGGGACGGCGCCTGGCGGGTGCCGCTCGACCGGCTGGCCGGGCAGCTTCCGCTGGCCCAGCGCTACCCCTCGCACCTGCAGCGGGTGCTGCAGCCGGCCCACGACATGCTGGTCGCCGCCGGGGTGGTACGCACCGCGGCGGTGCGGCAGGACGGCCGGGAGTGGCTGGTGGAGTACGAGCGGAGATGACGGAACCCTCCCCCCGACTGGCCTGTATCTAGCTACTATATCTAGGACCTCAAGCCGAAGGGCCCATCGCCATGCACCGTCGCTTCCGCATCGCCGCCGTCACGGCGGCCGCGCTCGTCCCCGTCGCCGTTGCCGGCGGCTTCATCCTGCAGGAGCGCGCGACGCGTGACGGCGCCCGGCTCTTCGACCAGGTCCTCGGGCTCGTGGCCGAGCGCTTCGTCGACACGGTCGGCGTCGGCACGCTCTACGAGAAGGCCGCCCGCGGCCTCGTCGAGCAGCTCCAGGATCCCTACAGCGAGCTGTACACGCCCAAGCAGCTGGCCGAGTTCACGCAGAACACCGGCGGCCGCTACGGCGGGCTCGGCATGTCCATCGAGCCGGTGGAGGGGCGCGGCGTCAGCGTCCTCAAGGTCTTCCCCAACACGCCGGCCGAGAAGGCGGGGATCCAGACCGGCGACGTCATCGTCGGCATCGACACCGTCAACACGCGCGGCTGGACGTCGCAGCAGGTGAGCGAGGTGCTGAAGGGGGAGCCGGGCACCAAGGTCAACGTGACCTTCGCCCGCCCCGGGGTGACCGAGCCGATCAAGGTGGAGATGACGCGCGCCGTCATCCACATCCCGGCCGTGCCGTACACCCTCACCTTCGACGGCAACATCGGCTACATCCCCGTCGACGGCTTCAACGAGACGGCCGGCGAGGAGTTCGCCCGCGCGCTGCAGCAGATGCAGGCCAAGGGCGCCAAGGGGCTCGTCATCGACCTGCGCGGCAACCCCGGCGGCTACCTGGAGCAGGCGCTCGTCATGAGCAACCTCTTCCTGCAGCCCGGGCAGGAGATCCTCAGCGTGCGCGGCCGCGGCGTGCCACCGCAGACGCACGTCGCGCGCGGCCAGCCGATGGCGCCCGACCTGCCGCTCGTCGTGCTCGTCAACGGCGGCACCGCCTCGGCCTCGGAGATCGTCGCCGGCGCGCTGCAGGACCACGACCGCGCGCTCATCATCGGCACCACCTCGTTCGGCAAGGGGCTGGTGCAGACGCTCTACCCCCTGGACGGCGGCTACGCGGTGAAGCTGACGACGGCCAAGTGGTACACGCCCGTCGGCCGCTCCATCCAGAAGGAGCGCAAGCTCCTCCCCGACGGGCGGTTCGTGGAGGTCTACCCGGACTCCCTCCCGGCCGACTCGCTGAAGAAGCTGCGCCCGGCCTACAAGAGCGACGCCGGCCGCGTGGTCTACGGCGGCGGCGCCATCACCCCCGACCTCATCATCGAGCCGGACACGATCTCGACGGCCGAGCAGGAGCTGGCCAAGGCGCTGGCGCCGGACATCCAGGAGGTCCTGCAGGTGATCACGGCCTTCGCCTACGAGATGAAGGGGAAGGTGCCGCAGAACTTCACCATCCAGCCCGAGTGGAACGACGAGATCTACCAGCGCCTCCAGAAGGCCGGCGTGACCGTGGACCGACAGATGTACGAGGCGGGACACGCGTGGGTGGACCGCTATCTGGAGCAGCGCATCGCCGAGACCTCCTTCGGGCTGGACGCATGGCGGAAGCGCACGGTGAGCGACGACCCGCAGCTGCGCGAGGCGCTGGACGTGCTGCGCCGCGGCGGCAGCCAGAAGGAGCTGTTCGCGCTCGCCTCGGCCGAGAAGGCGGCGGTGAAGCGGCCGTGAGCGGCGGCGCGGCCGACCGGTAGGACCGGCGGGTGAGCGGGGCGGGCGTCGACGAACGTCCGCCCCGCTTCCCATTCCCCGCCCGTAGATTGGAATCATGCCCTCCCCCTTCCCCGTCGCGGCCGTCGCCCTCCTCGCGACGGCCGCGTGCACGACCATCCCCCACCCGCCCCCGGCGGATGAGGCGGACTCCACGGCCACGCGGGCCACGGCGGCCGCGCCTGCCTCGCCTGCCTCGCCTGCTGGCCTGCCGCGCGGCGTCCAGCCGGCACCTGGCGAGCGCCACCTCGCCAACGTCCGCCAGATCACCGATGGCGGTGAGAATGCCGAGGCGTACTTCAACACCGCCGGCACGCAGCTCACCTTCCAGTCCACGCGCGACGGCCGCACGTGCGACCAGCAGTACGTGATCAACGTGGACGGCAGCGGGCTGCGTCGCATCTCCACCGGGCAGGGGAAGACGACCTGCGGCTACTTCTACGACGGCGACCGGCGCGTGTTCTTCGCCTCCACGCACGCCGCCGACAGCGCCTGCCCGCCGCGCCCCGATCCCTCCAAGGGCTACGTGTGGGGGATCGACCCGTTCGACATCTACACGGTGAGCGCGGACGGCAGCGACCTGCGCCGGCTGACGCACTACGGCACGTACACGGCCGAGGGCGTGCTCTCGCCGGACGGGCGGAAGATCGTCTTCACGTCGCTCAAGGACGGCGACCTGGACATCTACACGATGAACGTGGACGGCACGGAGGTGCGCCGGCTGACGACCACCCCCGGCTACGACGGCGGGCCCTGGTGGTCCCCCGACGGGACGAAGATCGTCTACCGCGCCCACCACCCGACCGACAGCGCCGAGCTGGCGGCGTATCGCGCGCTGCTCGACCAGCACATGATCCGGCCGAACCGGATGGAGCTGTTCGTCATGAACGCGGACGGCAGCGACCAGCGACAGATCACGCACCTGGGCGGCGCCAACTTCGGGCCGACGTGGACCCCGGACGGACGGCGCATCCTCTTCTCGTCGAATCACACGAACCCGCGCAGCCGGAACTTCGACCTCTACCTGGTGAACCTCGACGGCACGGGGCTGGAGCAGGTGACGACGCACCCGGAGTTCGATGGCTTCCCGATGTTCAGCCGCGACGGCCGCCTGCTGGTGTGGGCCTCCAACCGCGACGCCCGCGACGCGGGATCGACGAACCTGTTCATCGCGGAGTGGAGGGAGGGCAGCGATCCGCGCTGAGCGCTCAGCGGTCAGCGGAACGGCCGCTCGGGAGACCGGTACTGGCCAGTCCGAGGGTGTCACGCTGGGCGCTGGGCGCTGAGCGCTCAGCGCTCGCCGTCCCCTCTCCCCCGCATCCTCGCTCTACCGTACCTTCCCCCCCATTCCCCAACCGGAGTCGCCCATGGCGGGTCTCGTCGTACTTCTCGTCGTCCTCGCGCTGCTCGGCATCGTCGGCGCGAGCACGCTCAAGATCGTGGGTCAGGCGGAGGTCATGGTCATCGAGCGGCTGGGGCGCTTCCACCGGCTGGCGCGCTCGGGGCTCAACATCCTCATCCCCTTCATCGAGCGGCCGAAGGCGATCGACGTCCGCTACTTCGAGGCGGACCCGTCCGGGGTGAAGAAGATCACCGCCGGGAGCACGACGCGCATCGACCTGCGCGAGCAGGTGCTGAACTTCCCGAGCCAGCCGGTGATCACGAAGGACAACGTCACGATCGACATCGACGCGGTGCTCTACTACCGCATCGCCGACCCGCAGAAGGCCACCTACGCCATCCAGAACCTGCCCTACGCGCTGGAGACGCTGACGCGCACGACGCTGCGCAACATCGTCGGCGACATCGAGCTCGACCAGACGCTGGCCAGCCGCGACATGATCAACAAGCGGATGCGCGACGTCATCGAGGAGGCGTCGATCGGCTGGGGGGTGGACGTGACGCGCGTCGAGCTGCAGTCCATCGACCCGCCGGCCGACATCCAGCAGTCGATGGAGCTGGTGATGCGCGCCGAGCGCGAGCGCCGCGCCACGGTCACCACCGCCGAGGCGAACAAGCGCTCGGCCATCCTCGAGTCCGAAGGGCAGCGCGAGGCGCAGGTGCGCAAGGCGGAGGGTGAGCGCGAGGCGGCGATCCTGCGCGCGCAGGGACAGGCCGAGGCGCGGCTGGCGCTGGCGCAGGCGGAGTCCGAGGCGGTGCGGCGCATCGCCGAGGCGCTCCCCGACGGGCAGGCGGCGATGTACCTGCTGGGCCTCAAGTACCTGGAGGCGCTGCCGCAGCTGGCGCAGGGGAAGGGCTCGACGATCTTCCTGCCGAGCGAGGCGACGGGCGTGCTGAGCGCGGTGGGTGGGCTGCGCGAGATGCTGCGCGGCGCGGCGGGCGCCGCGGCGGGCGCTGCGGCGGGCACCGCAGCCAGTGGCGTGGCGCCCGGCCGCGGCGCTTACGGCACGCCGTCGCGCGCACCGACGGTGCGCTCCCTCCTCGACACGTCGCCGGCCAGCGACGAGGACAGCGGCACGGAGCGCTGAGCGTGGCGATCTCCGAAGCGCGCGCACTGATGATCGCCCGCAGTCACCACTGCGTGCGCTGCCAGGAGTACAGCTACAAGCGCGTGCAGGTGAAGCCGGCCAGCCCGGCGCTGCGCGAGGAGCTCAACGAGGTCTGGCACGCGTCGCTCGTCTGCGGCGTCTGCGGCCTGCAGCAGGAGCTGGGGATCGACGACGAGGGGGATGTGCTGTACGTGGCGTGAGCGCCGCGCGCTCACGCCACGTACAGCGATCAGCGCTGAGCGGTCAGCGCTCAGCGTAACGGCCGCACGGGCTGGCCAGTACTGGCTGGTCGGAGGATGTTCCGCTGACCGCTTATCGCTGAGCGCTGCTCTCACTCCCCCCCCATGACCTTCACGAACGCCCCATACACGTCCTCCCGCCACCAGTGGCGCGTGCGCGCCATCTCGGCCAGCGCCTCGGCGTGCGTCAGGGCAGGGCGGTAGCTGCGCGTCGTGGTGAGCGCGTCGTAGACGTCGGCGATGCAGATGATCTGGGCGGAGAGAGGGATCTCGTCCCCCTTCAGCCGGTCGGGGTAGCCGGTGCCGTCCACCTTCTCGTGGTGCGAGCGGATGATCGGCTTGATGTCCCAGGGGAACTCGATGGCCGCCAGCAGCTCCAGCCCCCACACCGGATGCTGCTGCATGATGTGGAACTCCTCGGCCGTCAGCTTCCCGGGCTTGTTGAGGATCTCGTGGGGCACGCGCACCTTGCCGACGTCGTGCAGGTACGCGCCGACGCGGATGGTCGTGAGCTCGTCGTCCGACAGGCCGAGGGCGGCGGCGACGCGGACGGCGTAGCTGGCCACGCGTTCGCAGTGGCCGTGCGTGTAGCTGTCGGCGGACTCGATGCTCTGCCCCCAGTCGCGCACCACCGCCAGGTAGGTGCCCTCCAGCTCGGCCACTTTGGCGGTGATGTCGACCATGTCGACGCGGGCGCCGAGGCGGCGGAAGAGCCGGTGCGCGGCGTTCAGCAGGCGGAGGGCGTCCACGTTGCGCTCGAGCGCCTGGTAGACGAGCGCCAGGTGGCGTGAGGCCTCCGCCTCGTGCAGCGCGGAGTCGGCCTGCACGGCGAGCTCGATGGCGGCGAGCAGCTCCGCCTCGGCCCGTGCCAGGTCGCCCGTCTCGCGGTGGACGATGCCGAGCATGCGGTGGGCGCCGGACTTGGAGGCGCGCGCGCCGAGCCCGTCGAAGATCTCCAGCGCCGCGCTGGCGCTCCGGATGGCCTCGTCGTGCCGGCGCCCCGCGAGGAGCACCTCCGTGCGGTTCATGAGGCACAGCCCGCGGAGATGCGTGTCACCGAGCCCGTCGGCGAGGGCGAGACTCTGACGGAAGTAGCGGTCGGCGTCGTCCCACCGCTTCAGGTCCGCGCTCAGCATGCCGAGGTTGTGGTACGCCAGCGCGCACCCGCGCTCGTCGCCGGCCGCCTCGAAGGCGCGCCGGGAGCGCTCGTAGTGGGTGAGCGCGGTCGGCAGATCGCCGCGGATGTTGGCGACGATGCCGAGGTTCTGCTCGACCCGGGCGCGCAGCGGCAGCGCGTCGCCGCCGCGCGCGAGGGCCACCACGAACCGGTCGCGCGCATCGTCGAGCCGACCCTGCTGGAGGGCGAGGATGCCGAGGCCGTTCAGCGCCTCCGCCGCCGCCCCGTCGAGGCCGGCGGCGTCCGCGACGGCGAGGCTCTCCTGCAGCGCGCGCGCCGCGCCCGCCGGATCCTGCGCGCGATGCGAGGCACGCCCCAGATGGCGCAGCGCGTCCGCATGCAGCCCGGCATCGCCCGCCTCGCCCGCCGCGTCCACGGCCCGCTGGTAGAGCCGCACCGCGCCGCTCACCCGACCGGTCTGCTCGACGTGCTGGCCCTCCGAGAGCCAACGCCTCGCGTGGGCGGCCTCCGGTTCGGAAGCCGCCCACGCCCGCGTCGTCTCCGCGCCGGTGCTCATACCACTACCGCGAACCGACCGGCCCGTCGCGCGAGGCTCGGGTCACGAGGCGCACGATCACCTGCGCTCTCACCACGCGACCGCGTAGTCCGAGAAGTGCCAGATCTCGGCCGAGACCGAGCCCCGGCGGTCCCGCGACCGCGGGCGCTCCAGGATGTTGAGGGCCTCGTCCACGTAGACCACGCTCATCGTCGCGTCGGGGGGCACCGCGCAGCCCTTGTAGCTGAGCGTGAGCGTGGGGGCGGCCGCGAAGGTGAGCCCGTGCGGCGAGAAGCGCACCCGCACGGCGAGCGAGACCGGCGCCTCCATCGTGATCACCGTCGGCTGCCGGAGCGCGCCCGGCGGGATCGCGAGCGTGTGCCGGCCGGCGCGGAGGACGCCCCCCTCCGGACCGATCACCTCGACGTCGGCGTCGTACGGGCGCGGCTGGCAGAGGAGGGCGGACGTCGTGCCCTGCAGCGCCGGCCCCGCCGACGCCCACACCGCCTGCAGCGAATCGAGCGCCCGCCGCCCGTCGGCGCGCGCCGTGGCGACGCGCTCCAGCGCCCCGAGCCGCTCCGACGCCAGCGCGACGTCCGCCCGCTCCGCCGCGGGGGCGAGGCGCGCATCGGGCGCCACGGGCGCGACCGCCGTGGGAGTGTTGGCGTCGGCGCAGGCCGCCAGGAAGGCGGCCGCGATGGCGAGGACCAGGCGGTGACGGTGACGCGACATGACGGCTCCTGCAAAGGGAAAGACCAGGACCATGCCCGCATCCGGACGACCACCTGCGGTCGCCCAGGTCACGGTCCACTCGTCGATCCCCGGCCTGCAGCTCCACGCCGACGACGACGAGCACGACGGGACCGGACACCGCTCCGCGTCCCGCACACAGCATATCCTACCAGGCTCGGCCATTGCACGGCCGTCGCGCACCGACCGGCGGTGATCTCGGTCACCGGCTGGCGCCGGGGATCGTGCGATGCGCTTCTCTGGAGTCTCGGCCGCGCGGCGCGAAG
>DASTRO010000002.1:0-10853 GCA_035761165.1 Gemmatimonadaceae bacterium
TAGCCGCGCACCTCGCGGATCGCCGCGAGCACGCGCGGGTCGCAGCCGGCGAGCGCGACGTCCAGCTCGTCGAACGCCGCCGCCGGCTGCAGTCCGCGCGCTTCCAGCGTGTCGAGCTCCAGCGCGGCACGGAGCAGCTGCGCGCCCAGCGGCGCCTCGTCGCGGACGGCGGGGTCGCCGACGGCGTGCAGCAGCTCGCGGACGCGCTCCAGGCGGGGGATGTGGGCGACGAGCCGCCCGGCGGCGGCCGGCACCTCGCGCACGCGCGCCGCCTCGTCGCCGTCCAGCGGCAACCCACGGCCGACCTTCTCCGCCACCACGGGCGGCAGCGTCACGCACCCGAGGTGCCAGACGGTGGCGGCGATCTCCACCGACCAGCGGTCGGACGGCGCGAGGCGGCCGGCCAGCTCGCCGGCCAGGCGCTGCACGCGCTCGGCGCGGCCGAACACCGTCGGACTGGCGAGCGCCAGCACGTCCGCCAGCATCCGCACGCTCCCGCGCAGCGTCTGCTCCAGCAGCTCGCGCTCGGCGGTCACCAGCCGGTGCTGCTCCACCGCCGCGCGCAGCGTGCGCACCAGCGTGTCGGGCGGGCACGGCTTGCGGAGGAACTGGAAGACGTGGCCGTCGTTGACGGCGTCGATCGCCGCCTCCAGGTCGGCGTGCCCCGTGAGCAGCACGCGCACCGCGTCGGGCACGTGCGTGTGGGCGGCGGCGAGCAGCGCCACGCCGTCCATCACCGGCATGTGCAGGTCGGAGACGATGACGGCGAACGGCCCGTCGTGCGCGAGCAGCTCCAGCGCGCGCGCCGGTCCGTCGGCGGCGACGACGTCGAAGTGGCGGCGCAGCGTGCGCCCGAGGGCCTGGAGCACGCGCGGCTCGTCATCCACGCAGAGGATGCGCGGGCGGTCGTCGAGCGGGGCGGGCGGGGTGGGGGTCGTCATCGGTCCTCGGCCGTCTGATGGAGCAGGTCCTGCGCGAGCGCGCGCCAGCCGTCGATCCGGTCCGCGCACGGGATGGCGGCGAGATACGCCAGGTCGAGCGCGGGGGCGGCGCCGCCGGGCGCGGCGGGGCCCGTGGCCTCCGCCCCAGCCACCAGCGCGCTGGCCACGTGCACGGCCGTCAGCACGTCCACCTGGCCGGTGGGCCCGACGACGCTCGACGGCGTGTGGTGGTGGGCCACCGCCTCCACGATGTGGAAGGGCAGCCCCCAGAGGCCGAGCAGGTACGCACCGACGGTGGCGTGCGTGGCACCGCCGAGGCGTCGCTCGACGTCGGCCAGCGACTCGCCGCTGGCCGTCATGGCGGCGCGCAGCTCGCGCCACCGCGCCGGCGCGCGGCTCGCGAGCAGGAGCTCGCCGATGTCGTGCAGCATGCCCGCCATGAAGGCGTCGTCCGCCAGGTGGCGGGCCTCGGTGCGCATGATGGCGCGCGCCAGCTGCGCCGTGAGCAGGGCACGCGACTGGTGTGCCGACAGCGAGAAGTCGGGCGCGGCGATCTCGGGACCGGCGACGCGCGCCAGCTCGTGCGACAGGACGAGCGCGCGCAGCACGTCCACGCCCAGGTAGCTCACCGCCTGCGCGATCCGCGTCACCGGGCGCGAGAGGCCGAAGAAGGAGGAGTTGACGATCTGCAGCACCTTCGCGCAGAGCGCCGGGTCCTGCTCGACGATGGCGGCGATCTCCTCCACCGTGCTGTCCGCCCGCGCACTGGCCGCCTCCAGCGCGGCGTACACCCTCGGCACGCTCGGCAGCACGTCCACGCCGCCCACCGCCTGCCGCAGCGCCGCGTCGGCGAGCAGCGCCTGCAGGGCACAGCTCCGCTCCACGACGCGCCGGAGGACGTCGGCCTCGCACGGCTTCGTCAGGAACTGGTGGGCGACGCGCACCGTCCGCGTCGCGGTCGCCGCGTCCGTCTGGCCGGAGAGGACGATGCGCACCGTCTCGGGCGTCGTCTCGCGGACGTGGCGCAGCAGCGCGGCGCCGTCCACCTCCGGCATCCGCATGTCGCTGACGATCACGTCGAACGGCCCGTGCTCCAGAACCTGGAGTGCCGCCGGCCCACCGGGCGCGAAGACCATCTCCCAGCGGTCGCGCAGCGGACGCAGCATGCGCTGCAGCCCGTCGAGGATGCGCGCCTCGTCGTCCACGAAGAGGACGCGCATCACGCGACCGCCTCCGGCACGGCCGCCTCCGGCACGACCGCCTCCGACGTGGCCGCCTCCGACGTGGCCGCCTCCGGCGCGGCGGCCCGCGGCCCGCACAGCGGCAGGCGGATGACGAAGGTGGTGCCGACGCCCACCTCGGTCTCGAAGGTCAGCGACCCGTGGTGCTTCTCGACGATGACGGCGCGCGCGATCGCCAGCCCCTGGCCGGTGCCGCGCCCCACCTCCTTGGTGGTGAAGAAGGGATCGAAGATCCGCTCCCGTACGTGCGCCGGGATGCCCGTGCCCGTGTCGGCGATCCGGATCTCCGCGTGGTCGTCCACCAGCCGCGTCGCGATGGTGATCGTCCCCTTCACCTCGGCCCCCTCGGCGCCCGCGGCGCGCCGCCGGTCGGCGATGGCGTGCGCGGCGTTCACGATCAGGTTGAGCAGCACCTGGCTCACCTCGCCGGCCAGGCAGCAGACCGCCGGCAGGTCCGGGGCGAGGTAGAGCACGACCTCCGCGTCGTACTTCCACTCGTTGCGCGAGACGGCGACGGTGTTCTCCACCTCGCGGTTCAGCTCCACGGGCGTCATCGTGTTGCCGCCCGGATGGGAGAACGCCTTCACGCTGCGCACGATCTCGGCGATGCGCTCGAGCCCCTCGCGCGACTGCGCCAGCGCGCTCGGGATCTCGCTCGTCAGGTAGGCGAGGTCGGCCTCGCGCTCGGCGGCCGCCAGCTCGGCGGCCAGCGTCGCGAGCGCCGGATGCCCGGCGAGCTGGTCACGGGCCGCCTCGTAGCGGCGCACGAGGGCGAGGACGTCGGCGAACGCGCTGTCCAGGAAGCGCACGTTGTCGCCCACGTACTGCGTGGGCGTGTTGATCTCGTGCGCGATCCCGGCCGCGAGCTGGCCGATGGCCTCCAGCTTCTGCGCCTGGCGCAGCTGCGCCTCCAGCCGCCGGGCCTCGGTCACGTCGCGGGTGTGCATCACGATGCCGCCCACCGCCTCGTGCGCCACCAGGTTCCACGCCCGCCCCTCGAGGTTGCGCCAGCCGCCGTCGCGTCCCTGGCAGCGATACTCCATCGTGACGACGCGCCCGGGGTCGCGGAGGATCTCGTCGAGCCCGGCCTGCACCACCGGGATGTCGTCCGGGTGCACCAGGTCGTCCACGCTCCAGCCCACCATCTCGCCCGGCCGGTAGCCCAGCACCCGCTCGACGGCGGGGCTCTGGTACAGCAGCGTGCCGTCGGCGGCGAGCACGGCGACGATGTCGCGCGCGTGCTCGATGAGCGCCCGCGCCCGCTCCTCGCTGGCGCGCAGCGCCTGCTCGGCGGCGCGCCGCTGCGTCACGTCGCGCGCCACCACCACGTACGCCTGCTGCCGCGCGTCGCCCTCGCCGAGGGCGGCGACGGTGACCTCGCAGAGGCCGGTCTGCCCGTCCGCGCCGCGGAAGGCCAGCTCGCCCCCCCACCGGCCGGCGCGGCGCAGCTCGCGCGCGATCGTCCGCGCCGCCTCGCGGCCGTCGGCGAGCAGGAAGGCGACCGAGCGGCCGAGCACCGCCGAGCGGCTGTGGCCGAAGACGTGCGTCGCGGCCGGGTTCCACTCGGTGATGCGGCCGACGTAGTCGATCACGACCACCGCGTCGTGCAGCACGCCGACGACCAGCGCCTGCCGGCGCAGCGCCTGCTCGGCGCGCCGGCGCTCGGTGATGTCCTGGATCTGCGTGATGAGGTAGCTCGCCGTGCCGTCGGCGCGGCGCACGACCGACGCGCTGAGCAGCGTCCAGACGACGGAGCCGTCGCTGCGCAGGTAGCGCTTCTCCAGCTGGCAGGAGTCGGTGCGCCCGGCGAGCAGCGCCTCGATCGCGGCGAGCGACGGCGTCAGGTCGGCGGGGTGCGTCAGGTCCTGGATGCGCAGCCGCTGCAGCTCCCACGCGTCGTAGCCGAGGATGGCGCAGAGGGCGCCGTTGACCTCCAGCCAGCGGCCGTCCGGGGCGACCAGCGCCATGCCGATGGGCGCGTGATCGAAGGCGCCGCCGAAGCTGGCGCGGCTCTCGTGCAGCGCCTCCTCCTGGCGCCGGCGCTGCGTGTGGTCGCGCAGGATGGCGAGCGTGCGGCCGTCCTCCAGGCGCACGGAGCGGATCTCGACCGCGCGCGCGCTGCCGTCCTTGCGCAGCACCACCCCCTCGGCCAGCCCCGCGGCCTCGGCCCACGGGCCGGCGAGCCGCAGCGGCTCCGGCTCGGTCGCCTCGCCGTCCGCCCCCGGCGCGCCCGCCAGCTCCGACGAGGTGACGCCGAGCAGCGCGCAGGCGCGCGCGTTCAGCTCCAGCACCGTGCCGTCCGGCGCCAGGATCACGACCGCGTCCGAGGTGTGCTCGACGAGCAGCCGGAACCGCTGCTCGCTGGCACGCAGCGCCTGCGTCGCCGACGTCGCGGCCAGGGCGGCGGCCGACGGCAGGGCGCCGCCCGGCCGCCGCGCGACGGTGGTGGGAGGGTGCGTGGGCACGGGAGCAGGACCGCTCAGACGATCGACACGTACACGCCGCGCGCGACGACGGGCTCCGGCCGCTGCGGCGCCTCGCCCGCCACGACGTGGCGCAGCGCCGCGAAGACGCGCGGATCGAGCGCGCGCCCGGCGTCGCCGGCCAGCCGCGACAGGCACGCCTCCGGCGACAGCGGGTCGCGGTAGGCGCGCAACGAGGTGAGCGCGTCGAAGGCGTCGGCGGCGGCCAGGATCCGGCCGCCCAGCGAGATCGCCTCGCCGGCCAGGCCGCGCGGGTAGCCGCAGCCGTCGTAGCGCTCGTGGTGGTCGTGCACGTACTGCAGCACCGGGCCCAGGCTCGGCAGCGGCGAGAGGATCTCGACGCCGATGCGCACGTGCTCGCGCACGTGGCGGATCTCGTCGGGCGTGAGGACGTCGGGCTTGTTCAGGATGGACTCGCGGATCCCGATCTTGCCGACGTCGTGCAGCCGGCCGGCGAGGCGGATGTCCTCGACGGTGGCGGCGTCGAGCCCCAGCGTCTCGGCGATCGCCCCGGCGACGTCGGCGACGCGCTGGGAGTGGCCGCGCAGGTAGGGGTCCTTGGCCTCCATCGCGTTGATCAACGCCTCGGCGACCCCGATGCCGAGGTGGCGCGGGCCGGGCGCAGCGGCCGGGGCGGGCGTGGTGGGCTCACGGTGATCGGACGCACCGGCGACGGCGACCGGGCGCGAATTGCGGGCGGGTGCGGGGGTCGGAATGGCGAGCATCGGAGGTGGAGCCTGCGTGGACGGGGTCACGGGAGGGCGACAGCCTTCGGGTGCTCCGCCAGTGCAACCCCGGGACCAGCCGAGCCCGACCGTATCGCTGGGCGCGCACGCCGCTCCGGTGCGCTGGCGAGGCCGGCGCAAGTGCATGGTGTACATGGGGATGGCGGTGCCGTCGAGGGTGCGGTGGAGGGTCCGCGGCGGCGCGTGTCACGCCGCCGCCCGGGTCAGCGGTTCCTGCCGCCCGGAAATCCTTTCCGGAAGCGAGCCGCCGCCGCGCGCTCGGCCGGCGTGAGCGGCCCGTCGGGCGGGACGACCAGCGTGGTGCCCTCGCGCAGCACCCACGGATCGGGGACGGCGTCGCGGTTGGCCAGCCAGAGCCTGGGCCAGCGCGCCGCGTCGCCGTACAGGCGCCGCGCGACGTCGGCCAGCGTGCGGTCGGCGGTCGTGGTGACGTAACGGCGCGTCGTGGCCGCCGGCGCCGCGCCGCTCGCCCGCAGCTCCCCCTGCGCCACCATGCGCACCGTGCGCACCCGCGGCAGCACGCGGAGCGCGACGTCGGCCGCCTCGCCCGGCGCGACCTCCACCGCCGCGGTGTCGCGCTCCAGCTCGTGGAAGGGCGGCAGGTCGCCGGTCACGTGCAGCATCCAGCGGCCCGGCACCAGCCCCGCGAAGGCGAACGCGCCGTCGGCGTCGGTCACCTGCCGCACCACCGCGTCGCCGCGCGTGAGCGTGACGACCAGCCCCGCCACGCCGGCCGAGTCGGCCAGCGCGCGTGGCTCGCCGTGGCGCGCGGCCGCGTCCGGCCGCGGCGCGCCGACGGCGGCGAAGCGGCGCACCCGCCCGCTGACGCGCGCCGCGCGCGCGAGCGCCACGTCCACGCGGCTCGTGCGCCCCTCGGCGATCGTCACCGCCGCCGGCAGGTCGGTGGCCGGGACGCGGTCCAGCCACGCCCCCGTGTGCTCGAGCCGCAGGCCGTGCACGCCGGCGCCGACCGCCACCGGCGCCACCCGGCCGTCGCCATCGGTCACCAGCGTCATCGTCCCGAGGCGGAGCAGCACGCCGGGCAGCCCGCGGCCGGTCTCCGCGTCCGTCACTCGCGCCGTGAACCGCCCGACGTCGCGCCGGTGGCCCACCGGCGTGCCTAACGGGATGGCGTAGTCCAGCTGCGCCACCGACGGCGCCGGCGCGCCCGGCGCGCCCGCCGCCGTGAGCCGCAGCCGAGCCGAGAGCCGGTGCCCCAGCAGGAGCTCCTGTGCCGCGTACAGCTCCAGCTGCGCGGGCTGGCGCCACGGCCGCGCCGCCGCCCGCGCGAGCTCGGTGTAGGCGGAGAGCGTGACGCTCGTGCGCGGCGTCGGCGCCAGGGTCGCCGTGGCGCCGAGGGTCGTGGTCGGCGCGCCGCTCGTCACGTGCAGCGTGCGCCCCCGCTGGTGGTCGGCGAAGACGGACAGCACGTAGCCGTCGCGCGGCGTGAGCGCCGCGTCCAGCACGTAGCGCTGGAAGGGCGACGTCGCCGACCGTGCGCGGTCGCGCACGCGCCCCACCTCGGCCGAGCCGGAGAGGCGGAGCCCGGCGCGGCCGCCGGCGAGCTGCAGGCGGAGCGCCTCGTCGCGCGCGTCGCTCGGCACGCCCCACGACTCCCCCTGCAGCGCGTCGCGCCGGTACTCGAGGCCGAGCCGGCCCGCCACGTCGAGGCCCACGCCCGACGTGGCGAAGCGCTCCGCCAGCAGCGGGCGGTACGCGGTGGGCGTCGTCGTGCGGTGGTCGGTCCAGGTGGTGAGGCGGAGCGCGCGCCACGGGGCGACCGCCACGCGCACCGAGCGCTCGTCGAGGCCGGCCACCGGCCCCGGATAGCTGGAGTCGGCGCGCAGCAGCCGCACGCGATACGAGAGCCAGCGGCGTGCGCCCGAGAGCTCCGTCACCCAGGCGCTGGCGTCGCTCCCGGGGCCTCCGAAGCCGAGCTCCATGTCCAGTCGGGCGAGCGGCGAGCGGGCGACGAGCGCGCGCGTGCTCCAGACGCTGCCCTGCACCGGCCCGGCGACCGTGAAGTAGTGCACGCTGGCCTCCACGCCGGAGTCGGGCTGCAGGCGGAGGAAGGCCGCCCGCTCCCGCCGCGCGTCGCCGGCCGTCCAGCGGTCACGGCTGACGAAGCCCCCGGCGCTCCACGCCCCGCGCGCCAGGCTGGCGCCGGCGCCGGAGGCGTAGCGGCCCAGCTCCGTGAGCGGCGAGAGGCCATAGAACTGGTCGCCCAGCCGCAGCTCGAGCCCCGGTCGGGTGACCGTCAGGCGGTACGCGTCGCGCTCGCCGAAGGGCGAGACGCCCCAGCGCGACCAGCTGGCGAGGAAGTCCACGCTCGTCGCGCCGCCGTCGGCGAGCGGGCCGCTCCCCGACCACGCGACGCCGTCCAGCGCCAGGCCACCGGCCTTGCCGGTGGTGCCGGCCCCGCTGGTGCCGCGCAGCCGGAGGCTCGTCGGCAGGCGGTACGCCAGGTCGCCGCCGGCCGCGGCGGGCGGCAGGAGGGTGACGCTCTGGCTGGCCGACGCCCAGACGACGGTGTCGGCGCCCTGCCCGGCCGTCTGGATGCGGAGGGTCACGGGGCGCCGCCCCCCCTCGGGCAGGTCGGCGGCGTCGGTGTGGACGCGGAGCGCGAGCTCGCGCCGCTCGCCCGCGGCGAGGCGCAGCGGCAGCGAGTCCCCCTCCACCGTCAGGCCGGCGCCGGCACGGGCGTTCAGCCGCAGCGGCGCCTCCACGTTGCCGCGGTTGACGGCGGCGAAGACGACGGTGAACGGCTCGCCCGCCGCCACGTAGGCCGGCGCGCGCACGGGGGTCAGCTCCAGCCGCCGGCGCTCACGCACGCGGACGACGACGCTGTCGCCGACACCGTCGCCGGCGCGCCCGGCCGCGGCCGCGAGGACGATGGCGTAGCGGCCGGCGTGCGCGTCGGGCGCCACGCGGATGCCGACCAGGCGCAGCTCGCGCGCGCCGGCGGCCAGCGTCACCGGGCCGGCCGGCTCGGCGCCGGCGACGGCGCGCCACCCCGGCGGGAGCGCGAGCCGCGTCGCGGCCGTGATGGCCGCGGCGCCCGCGTTCGTGACCACGAAGGCGACGCTCGTCACGCCGCCCGGGTCGACGTCGCGCACCGCGGTGTCGGCGGCGGCGATGCGCAGGGCCGGGCCCTGCGCGCGCAGCACGGCCGGCAGGGCCGGCAGGGCCGGCAGGGCCGCGAGGAGCGCCAGCGGCAGCCGCCGCGGCGCGACGCGCCCCCACCCGCGGGCGCGAGGTCCAGACATCTGCCGACGGCCCGGTGCGACGACGCTCAGTAGTGCAGCGTGTACTGCGCGCCGAACACCGCCTCGGCGCCGGCATCGGCGACGAGGAGGGCGCGGTACGTGCCGGCGGGGAGCTCGCCGAGCGCGAAGCGCTGCCGCACCGACGCACCCGGGTACACCAGGCCGCGCGTCGCGCGGTAGGTGCCGGCCGACCGGCCGTCCTCGCCGTACAGCTCCAGCGTCAGCTGCATCCGCCCGGCACGGTCGCCGGCGTTGCCGAGGTCCACCTCGAGGAAGCGCGCGCCGTCGGCCGCGGAGGTCGCCGTCGGCCGCGTGAACTCGACGCTCGGCGCGCCGGTGCGGCCGATGTGCGTCACCACCTGCACGGCGTAGCGCACGGTGGGCGCGAGCGCCACCCGGCTGTCGGCGCGCGCCACGGCGGGGGCGGCGCCCTCCACCATGATGAGGCTCCAGTAGCTGCCGTGGAGCGAGTCGGCCGGCGCCACCGGCACCGTCACGCGGTAGTGGATCGTCGCCGTCTCGCCGGCGGGGATCGTCACCGGCGCGGCGGGGAGCGCCACCCACGCCGCGTTGGAGCGCGCGGTGCTGCCCGGCGCCTCGTACAGCGAGCGGCCGTCGGCGAAGAAGCGGTAGTCGGTCTGGTAGAGACGGGCGAGCTGCGGCTCGGCCGTCGTGTTCTGCACGACGAGCGTGCCCTCGTAGCGCTCGCCCGGGGCGGCCTCGTGCTCGTCGATGGAGTTGCCGACGAGCGAGATCTGCGCGGACAGCCGCGTGGCGGTGGCGAGGAGGGCGAGCGTCGTACAGGCGAACAGCGGGAAGCGCATGGTGCTGCTGTGGCGGGACGGAGTGGAGCGGAGTGCGTGGGCGGCCGCGCGGCGCGGCCGCGCGACACCGGGGTGCGTGTGCGTGAGCCTCTCACGCGCACGCACCCCGGCGTGTGCGCCGCAATCAGGCGCCGGCGGTGATCGTGTAGGTCACCGTCCGGGTGCCGGCCGGCACCACGCCGGCAGCGGCCGTGGCGGACAGGGTGTAGGTGACCGAGAGACCGCTCTCGTTGAGCGTCGAGATGCCGGTCACGACGTCCTGCGCGGTGCTGCCGAGCGTCACCGCACCCGCGCTCGTGGCGCCGGTCGGCGCCGCCAGCGTCACGCTGAGCGTCACGCCGGACGGCATGTCCGACTCGATCTGCGCCGTGATCTTCCGGCTCGTCTCGTTGGTGGTGATGGCATAGGTGGCGTTGGCCGTCACCGTCGTCGGCGCGGAGCCGGCAGTCGCGGCGGTGATCGCCAGCGAGGGGGAGCCCGTCAGGGCG
Organism: Gemmatimonadaceae bacterium; assembly: GCA_035761165.1. GTDB lineage: Bacteria > Gemmatimonadota > Gemmatimonadetes > Gemmatimonadales > Gemmatimonadaceae > CALCHX01. Next base: position 9,990 of record DASTRO010000002.1, read on the forward strand.
ATCTGGTTGATGGCCTGGACCTCGTAGCCGACGTCCTGGGTGCCCGTCTGCGCGGCGGCGGTGCCGGCAGTGGCGAGAACGAGGGCAGCGGCGGTGAGGAGGGTGGTACGCATGTGGAGAAGCTCCGAAGCAGAGAGTCGCGTGTGGCGCGCCATGTCGCGCGGCCCTCACAAGGGCAACGGCCGTACCCCGTGCCGCGGGCCCGGACCGGGAGGCCCTGATGTTAGGCACACGGTCCGGCAGCGGCCGGCAAGACGTTGGCGGTGTTGGGCTTCCGACGGGAGTGGGGCGGCCGAGGCGCGGCGCGACCGGCGCGGCGCGCGGCCGGAGCGGGTGGGAGCGCGCCTGCCGGGTGGAAAAGATTTCCGGAACGACCCACGCCGGCCGCCGTGGCCGCGCGCCGGCCCGGAACGGCGAGCGGGGGCGAGACGTCACGCGTCTCGCCCCCGCTCGCTCCTCCTCCGTCGGACGTCCGTCAGCCCGCGGAGCGCGCCCGGTGCTTCGTGTTCCAGAGCGTGCGCGCGGTGACGCCCAGCAGCGCCGCGGCCTTCGTCTGGTTCTGCCCCGTCACCTCGAGCGCCCGCTCGATCACCACGCGCTCCACCTCCTCCAGGCGCAGCGTGGGGAGCTTCAGGATGTGCCCCAGCTCCGCGCCCTCCACGCCCTGCTCCGTCGCCGGGGACGTCGCGGGTCGCGTGAAGCGGGCGCGCGGGCCCTCCGCGTCGTCGGCGAGGCCGAAGCGCTGGCCGTCGAAGGCGCTGGGGGCGAGGAGCGGGCTGGGGCTGAGGATCACCGCCCGCTCCACGGCGTGCTCCAGCTCGCGCACGTTCCCCGGCCAGGCGGCCCGCTGCAGGAGGGCGAGCG
>DASTRO010000003.1:0-5285 GCA_035761165.1 Gemmatimonadaceae bacterium
CGTGCCGCCGCGGACCTGGATGGCGCCCATCTCGGTGTCGATGGTGCCGGTGAAGGCCGAGGCGTCGCCGGTGAGCGTCATCGTCCCGGCGAGCGTGCCCTGCGTGCTGGTCAGCTCCACGTTCCAGCGGCCGGCGATCGCGGCAGCCGCGCCGCCCGCCTTCGTGGCGGCGCCGCGCGGAGCGCCGCTGGCGCCACGCTCCAGCTCCCCCTCCACGAAGGTGTAGCGCACCCGCGTGTCCTTGCCGAAGAGCGGCCCGTCGGTGACGACGAAGGTGGCCGGCCCGCCGACGGCGAGGGTGGCGGTGCGCGGGATGCCGAACAGCTCGGCCGGCGTCGTGGTGAGGGCGCGCAGCGCGGCGCTGTCGGAGAGGCCGTAGCGGACGGCGGTGCGCGCGCCGGCCAGCAGGTCGGCCTTGCCGCCGCCCGAGGTGAGGGCGATGCGGACGCCGGCCGCGGCCAGCTTGCCGGCGTTGGCGTAGCGCTCCTCGAACTCGCGCCGCTCGCGCCGCACGGCGGCATCCGCCGTGTCGGGCGTCGAGCGCGCCGGGTCGCCCGCGCTCGGCTTCCAGCGGCGCGGCGTGCCGAAGTCCAGCGAGACGAGCACCGGGACGTCCTTGGCCTTCAGCAGGTCGGCCACCTTCCACGCGTCCTGGCCACCGACGATCACCGGCTTGAAGCCGTACTGCTCGCCGAGCGAGACGGCGTAGCGGATGTCCTCCATGGCGTCGGCGTGGAAGAGGACGCGCTCGTCGCCGGCCACGATCTCCTCGAGCACCTCGTAGTCGGGATCCACGTTGGGCCGCGGCATGCCGCGCGGATCCTCGGCGTAGCGCGTCTCGATGATGCGGTCGCGCTTCGCGTCCTCCAGCGCCTGCCGGAGGAAGGCGCTGGTGGCGAAGGCGGTGGCCGGGTAGACGCCGCGCCCGCCGCGGAGGGCGAGCAGGGTGCCGACGTCGTCGTCGACGACGAGCTCCGCCGGCGTACCCGCCTCGGGGCGCAGCATGAGCAGCGCGCCGCGGCCAGCGGCGAGCGCGGGCTCCGGCAGCACGACGGCGGCGACGACCCCCTTCTTCCGCTGGTCGGCCACGTCCTCGCCGGTGGCGGTCAGCACGTCGGCCACGCGGCGGTGCGGGAAGAAGCCCTGCGCGGCGCGCGGCGGATCCCACGAGCGGAGCTGCGAGCGGTCGATCTCCGGCTCGGGGAAGCTGAACTTGGCCGTACCCCAGGCGTCGACGAGCCCCGGGTAGACGGTGAGGGAGTCCCCCTCGAGAACGCGCGCCCCGGCGGGGACGGCGGCCCCGGGCGCCATCGCCTCGATCAGCCCGTCGTGCACGACGATGGTGACGCCGCTCGTGCGGCGCCCGTCGGCGGCGACGACGGTGACGCCCTTCAGGGCATAGTAGGCGGGATCGGGGACGGCGGCGTACTGGGCGCCGGCACCCGGTGCGGCGGCCGCGAGCAAGGCGGCGGCCAGCACCAGGCGCGGGAGCGGCGGAGCGGCTCCGGGCATGACGACCTGGTCCTGTCGGTAGGGAAAAGCGGACGTGCGGCGGGACGTGCGGAGACTGCGAGTATCACGGGGGGCGAGCGGTGGTGTCAAGAACGGCAGGCGCCAGGCACCAGGCACCAGGCTCCAGGCTCCAGGCTCCAGGCGCCAGGCGCCAGGGAACTCCGCGTGGCGTTCGAGCTCCTAGAGCCTGGAGCCTGGAGCCTGGCGGCTGCCGCCCCATTAGACTCCGCCCCCATGGTCGACCTGATCTGCATCGACGTGGACGGAACGCTGGTGGGCCAGAGCGGCGAGGTGCGCCCGCGCGTGTGGACGGCGCTGGCGCGCGCCCGGGCCGCCGGCGTGCGCCTGGCGCTCTGCTCCGGGCGGCCGGCGTTCGGGAAGACGCGCGCCTGGGCCGAGCGGCTGGACGCCGACGGGTGGCACGTCTTCCAGAACGGCGCCAGCGTGCTGCACCTGGCGACGGGGACGTCGCGCTCGGTCGCGCTGCCGCCGGGCGCGCCGGCGTGGCTGGTGGAGCGGGCGCGCCGCACGGGACGGCTGCTGGAGCTGTACAGCGACACCGACTACACGGTGGAGCGCGACGACCACCGTGCGCGTCGTCATGCGGCGCTGCTCGGCGTCCCCTTCGCGCCGCGCGACCTGCTGTCGCTCCAGGGCGTGCCGGTACGCGCGCAGTGGTTGGTGCCGCACGACGAGGTGCCAGCGGTGCTGGCCGAGCCGCACGACGGGCTGACGCTGCTCGCGTCCACCTCGCCGGTGATGCCCGAGACGACCTTCGTCAACGTCACGGCGGCCGGGGTGGACAAGGCGGTGGCGGTGCGGGCGGTGGCCGCGGCGTACGACGTCCCGCTCGCCCGCGTGATGATGGTGGGCGACGGGCAGAACGACGTGACGGCGCTGCGCGCGGTGGGCGTGCCGGTGGCGATGGCCAACGCCGACCCCGCGGTGCTGGCGGCGGCGCGACACGTCGTGGGAGCGGTGGAGGCGGACGGGCTGGTGGAGGCGGTGGCGCTGGCGCTGGAGCCGGCGGCGCGCGCGTAGGCGGCCCGGACGCCGGCCCGAGCCGGCGCGCTCGCTCCACCCTCCTCGGCGGGACAGCCCACGGACCGCCCCGCGAGAACTCTTGACGGATCCGCCGCCGGGCCGCATCCTCTCCACCAACCTAGTACGTGGAGACCCCCGTGGCCCGGACCCCTGGCGACCTGCTGCACGGCACGCTCGACGTGCTCGTGCTGAAGACCCTCTCCTGGCAGCCGATGCACGGCTACGCCATCCTGCGGTGGATCGAGCAGCGGACGTCCGGCGTGCTCGACGTGGAGGACGCGGCGCTCTACAAGGCGCTGCACCGCCTGGAGCGCGCCGGCGCCATCGAGGCAGAGTGGGGGATCTCGGAGAACAACCGCAAGGCGAAGTACTACCGCCTCACCGCCGCCGGCCGCCGCGCGCTCCTGGCGGAGACGACCACGTGGCGCCGCTTCGCCGCGGCCGTGGTCGCGGTGCTCGACCTCGAGACCGCCTGAGCGGAGGCGACCCATGGCCTGGCTCCCGCGCGGCGTGCGCCGCGCCTTCCGGCTGGAGCGTCGTACGGCCGCCGACCACGCCGCCGCCGTCGACGCCGAGCTCGCGTTCCACCTCGAGATGCGCGCCGCGGAGTACGAGGCCGCTGGGATGAGCCCCGACGAGGCACGGGCCGCCGCACGCCGCAAGTTCGGCGACCTGGACGACGCGCGGCGCTACTGCCGGGGCCTCGACCAGGCGGAGACGCGCACCCGCCGCCGCCGCGACTGGGCGGCCGGCTGGCGGCACGACCTGCGCTCCTCCGTGCGGCAGCTGCGCGCCGCGCCGGCGGTCACCGTCGCCGCGATCCTCACCCTCGCCCTCGGCATCGGCGCCACCACGGCGCTGTACAGCGTCGTCCACAAACTGCTCGTCGCGCCCCTGGCCTACCCGCACGGCGACCGCCTCGTGTGGCTCACGAGCACGGCGGCCAAGGGCGACGTGCTCTTCACGCCGAGCCCGGCGCTGGTGGACGCGTGGCGCTCCGCGCGCGCCCTCGACCGCGTGGAGCGCTACCAGACGCAGGAGCTCGCGCGCACCGACGGCGCCGAACCCGAGCTGCTGCAGGGCGCCGCCATCTCTCCCGGGCTCCCCGCGCTGCTCGGCGTGCGGCCGCAGCTCGGACGCCTCTTCCGCCCCGATGAGGCGACGGCCGGTGCCGCGCCGGTGGTGCTCCTGGGCTACGGCTACTGGCAGCGCGTCTTCGGTGGGGCGGAGGACGTCGTCGGCCGCACCGTCACGCTGGACGGGCAGGTGCGCACGATCGTCGGCGTGCTGCCGCGCGATTTCAGGCTTCCCTTCGACGACGAGGCGGCGCGCGCCGCCGTCGTGCCGCTCGTACCCGACCCGGAAGCGCAGGGCGCGGGCACGGCGATCGGCCGCCTGCGCGCCGGCGTCTCGGCCGCGACGGCCTCCGCGGAGCTGACGTCGATCGCCCGGCGCGTGGACGGCCGCGATGACGAGATGGGGGCGAAGGCCGTGCGCCCGCAGGACCTGCTCGGCCACAGCACGCAGCGGATGCTGCTGGTGCTGCTGGCCGCCACCCTGCTCGTGCTGCTCATCGGCTGTGCCAACGTGGCCGGGCTGCTGCTCGCCCGGGCCACCGCGCGGCAGCGCGAGCTGGCCGTGCGCGCGGCGCTCGGGGCGGGGCGCGGGCGCATCGTCCGGCAGCTGCTCACCGAGAGCGCGCTCCTCGGCCTGTCGGGCGGCGCGGCGGGGCTGCTGGTGGCCTGGGGCGCCCTGCGCCTCGTGGTCGCCCTGCGCCCGCCGTCGCTGGACGAGCTGGCCGGCCTGCAGCCGCAGCCGGCGGTGCTGGGGCTGGCGCTGGCGCTGGCCACGCTCACCGGCTTGGTCTTCGGGCTCGCGCCGGCGCTGTTCGCGGCCGAGCGGGGCGCTGCGGCCTCGCTCACCGGCGCGTCGCGCACGAGCACGGGGCACCGACGCTCGCAGCGGCTGCGCGGCGCGCTCGTCGCGCTCGAGGTCGCGCTCTCCGCCGTCCTGCTCGTGGGCGCCGGCCTGCTGCTGCGCAGCGTGGGGGCGATGCAGGCCACCGACGTCGGCTTCGACACGCACGGCATCACGGCGATGAGCCTGCGGCTGCCCGAGAAGCGCTACGAGAGCGAGGCCGCGCGCGCCGCGCTCTACGGGCGCGTGCTGGACGCGGTGCGGCGCGTGCCGGGGGTGACGCAGGCCGAGGTGGGGAGCGGTCCGCCGCCGCGCGGCGGGCTGCGCTTCGGCAACCTCGAGGTCGAGGGGCGCACCCTGGCCGCGGACGAGCAGGTCTCGATCGTCGGCTTCTCGCTCGTGGGGCCCGGCCACTTCCGCTTCCTCGGGCTGCCGCTCCTCGACGGACGCATCCCGACCGACACGGTGGGCAGCCCCCTGGTGGTCAACGAGACCTTCGCCCGCCGCTACTGGCCCGGCGGCCGCGCGGTGGGGCAGCGGCTCCGCTTCGACGAGGACAGCCCCTGGCAGACGGTGGCGGCCGTCGTCGGCGACGTGCGGCTGCCGGGCGGCAGCGTGGCGCACGAGCTCCAGATCTACGAGCTCAGCCTGGCCGGCATGCCCTGGCAGACGACGCTCTCGCTGCGCGTCGCCGACGGCGCGGAGAACGTGATCGGCGGCGTCACGCGCGCCGTGCTCGCGGTGGACCCCGCGCTCAAGCTGCGCGACGTGTGGACGGTGGAGGCGGCGATCGACGAGCGGCTCGCCGGCCC
>DASTRO010000004.1:0-37692 GCA_035761165.1 Gemmatimonadaceae bacterium
GCTCGCCGGCGGCGTCGCGCACGACTTCAACAATCTTCTCACGGTCATCACCAGCTACAGCGGGCTCCTGCTCGGCGAGCTGGCGCCGGACGATCCCATGCGCGCCGACATCCAGCAGATCGAGGGTGCGGCGAAGCGCGCGGCGACGCTCACGCGCCAGCTCCTCGCCTTCAGCCGGCAGCAGATGCTGCAGCCACGGGTGGTCGACCCCAACCAGGTGATCACCGACATGGAGCGGATGCTGCGCCGCGTGCTGCCGGCGGACATCCGGCTGGTCACGCGGCTCGATCCCGCCCTGGGCCGCGTCTGCGTCGACCCGGGCCAGCTCGAGCAGGTGGTGATGAACCTCGCCGTGAACGCGCGCGACGCCATGGCGGACGGCGGCACGCTCGTCATCGAGACGGCGAACGTGGAGTTGACCGAGGACGAGGCCCCGCTCCACCCGGCGGCGGCCGCCGGCCCGTACGTGACGATCACCGTCACCGACACCGGCATCGGCATGACCGAGGAGGTGCGGGCGCACATGTTCGAGCCCTTCTTCACCACCAAGGAAGCCGGGCGCGGCACGGGGCTCGGGCTGGCGACGGTCTACGGCATCGTGACCCAGTCGGGGGGACACGTCTGGGTGTACAGCGAGCCGGGACAGGGGACGGTGTTCAAGGTCTACCTGCCGCGCGTGGAGGCGCCGGCCAGCCAGCGCCCGTCGGCCGAGGTGGCGGCGGTGCGCGACGGCGCGCGGGCGACGATCCTGCTCGCCGAGGACGAGGCGCCGGTGCGCGCGGTGGCGCGTCGCATCCTGGAGCGGGCCGGCTACTCCGTCCTCGAGGCGGCGAACGGGTCCGAGGGGCTGCGGCTCTGCCGCGAGCACGCGCCGCGCATCGACCTCCTCCTCACCGACATGATGATGCCCGACATGCGGGGCCCGGAGCTGGCCGCCCGCTTCCGCGAGCTGTGCCCCGAGGCGCCCACCGTCTTCATGTCCGGCTACACCGAGGACACGGCGCTGCGCCAGGACCTCGGGACGCGGGGCGCGTGGTTCATCCAGAAGCCGTTCGCGCCGCAGCAGCTGACGCAGACCGTGCGCGAGGCGCTCGAGGGCGCGGCGACGCCCGACCCGGGCTGAGCTCGCGGCACGCGGCGGCCGGCGCCGCTCGGCCCGGGCGGGTCAGCCGCCGGCCAGCGCGCGCCGGACCATCCGCGTCAGCCCTTCCTCCCCGAACGGCTTCTCGAGGTAGCTCTCCCCGGGCTGCAGCACGCCGCGCTGGAAGGCACCGTCCTCCGTGTAGCCGGACATGAACAGCAGCGGCAGCTCGGGCGCGTCCTGGCGGACGCGGGCGGCGAGCTCGCGCCCGCCCATCTCCGGCATCACCATGTCGGTCACCACCAGGTCGACGTGGGCGCCGTGCTCGCGCCAGAGCTGCAGCGCCTCCGGGCCGGTGCGCGCCTCGAGCACCGTGTAGCCGTTGCGGCGCAGGATGCGGCTCGCCACCACGCGCACGCGGTCCTCGTCCTCCACCAGGAGGATCGTCTCGGTGCCGCGCGCGGCCGGCGCCCGCACCCCCGTCGACGAGGCCGGGGCCGCGGCCCCGGCCGAGCGCGGCAGGTAGATCTTGAAGGTGGTGCCCAGCCCCGGCTCGCTGTAGCACCAGATGTGCCCCCCGGATTGCTGGACGATGCCGTAGACCGTCGCCAGCCCGAGCCCCGTGCCGCGCCCGCCGCCCTTGGTGGTGAAGAAGGGCTCGTACATCCGCGCCAGGGTGGCCTCGTCCATCCCGCACCCCTCGTCGCTCACCGTGATCATCACGTGGGGGCCGGGCGTCACCGTGCCGTGCGGCGCGATGAAGTGCTCGTCCAGCTCGACGTTCGCCGTCGCGATCACGATGCGCCCGCCGCGCGGCTGCGCGTCGCGCGCGTTCACGACGAGGTTCACCAGCACCTGCTCGAGCTGTCCGAGATCGGCGTAGACGCACGCCGGCTCGGGCGTCAGCGCGGTGACCAGCTCGATGTCCTCGCGGATGAGGCGGCGCAGCAGCTTCTCCACGTCGCGGATCACCTGGTTCAGCTCCAGCGGCTGCGGCTGCAGCACCTGCCGCCGGCTGAAGGCGAGGAGCTGGCGCGTGAGCGCCGCCGCCCGGTCGGCGGCGAGCGCGATCTCGGCGATGTCCTCGCGGATCGCGTCGCGCCCGTCGAGCTCCGTGAGCAGCATGCCGCTGTAGCTGGTGATGACGGTGAGCAGGTTGTTGAAGTCGTGCGCGATCCCGCCCGCCAGCTGTCCCACCGCCTCCATCTTCTGCGCCTGCCGCAGCTGCAGCTCCAGCGCGTGCTGCTCGGTCACGTCGCGAGCGTTGAAGACGACGCCACGGATGGCCGGGTCGTCGCTCAGGTCGCGCACCGTGCCGGTGAACGTCCGCCAGCGGCCGCCGCCGTCGCGCAGGCGCACGGTGACCTCGGCGCCCCGGCGCCCGGCGGTGGCGCTCCCGACGATGGCCTCCTGCAGCAGCGCCACGTCGTCGGCGTGCACGAGGTCGAACGCACAGGTGCCCAGCAGCGACTCGGGCGCGTGGCCGAGCGCGCTCCGGTAGGCGGGGCTGGCGTACTCCACGATCCCCCCCTGGCCGAGGATCGTGATCAGGTCGGTCGCGTTCTCGATGAGCGAGCGGAAGCGGCGCTCCGTCGTGGCCAGCGCGGCCTCGGCGCTGCGACGACGCCAGCGCTCCCCGGCCCGGTCCAGGGTGCGCACCAGCTGGTCGGGGGCCACCGGCTTGAGCAGGTAGTCGAAGATCTGCTCGCGCAGCGCGCGCACGGCGCTCGACACCGAGGCGTTGCCGGTGAGGACCACGACCTCGGTGAGCGCGTTCCCGGCGTGCAGCCGCGTCACCAGGTCCAGCCCGTCCATGTCGGGCAGCCGCAGGTCCACCAGGGCGACGGCCGGCGGCGTGGTGCGCGCGACCTCGATCGCCCGATGCCCGTTCTGCGCCGTGGCGGCGGCGAAGCCCTTGAGCTGGAGCACGTCCGCCATCGTCCGGAGCAGGGCCGGATCGTCGTCGACGACGAGGACCTGCAGCGGCTCAGTCGAGGAGCGCATCCAGCATCCCGGTGAGCTGGTCGATGGCGAACGGCTTCGGCAGGGCGCCGACGATGCGGGGCGTCGTCGCGCTGGCGGCCATCTCGTGCAGCAGCCCGTGGTAGCCGCTGCAGAGGATGATCGCCGTGGTCGCGCTGGCGCGCTGCACGCCGGCCACCACCTCCGCCGGCTCCACGTCCGCCAGCTTCAGGTCGAGCAGTACCAGCGGCGGCGCGTGCGCGGTGAGCTGCGCCACCGCCTCGTCCAGTGTGCGCGCCTCGTGGACGGTGTAGCCGCGCTCGGTGAGGAGCGTCGCCAGCGGCCGGCGGAAGTCGGGGTCGTCGTCCACCACCAGCACGGCGCGTTGCGAGCCCTGCAACACCTCCAGCTGCTCGAGCAGCCCGGGGAGCGGCACCGGCTTGTGCAGGATGCGCGTGGCGCCGGAGTCCTTGGCGCGCTGCAGCAGCTCGTCGCTGGCGTAGGCCGTCATGAGGATGACCGGGAGCGTGGGGCGGCGCTCCCGCATCGCGCACAGCGCCTCCACGCCGGACATCCCCGTCATGCGCACATCCATCACCACCGCGGTGAAGGGCGACGCCTCCACCTGCTGCATCGCCTCCTCGCCGCTGTACGCGCCCACCGGCTCCCAGCCGGAGAAGCGGAGCACGTCGCACAGCGTGCGCACCATGCCGCGGTCGTCGTCCACGACCAGCAGGCGGCCGCGCGCCGTCATGCGGCCCCCGCCGCCGCGGGCACGGCCGCCGGCATGTCGAGGGTGAAGGTGGCCCCCTCGCCGGGGCGGCTGGCGGCGTGCAGCGTGGCGCCGTTCGCGCTGGCCAGGCTCTGCGAGACCCAGAGCCCGAGGCCCAGGCCGCGCGCCTTGGTCGTGAACAGCGGGTCGAAGATCCGGTCGAGCACCTCGGGTGGCATCCCCGGGCCGGTGTCGGTGACGGCGAGGCGGACGCGGTCCCCGGCCTCGGCCGCCGTCGCCTCGATGATCAGCCGCCCGCCCGCCCCGTCCTCCCCACCGCCCTCGCCCATGGCCTGCACGGCGTTGGTGACCAGGTTGAGCAGGATCTGCGAGAGCTGCGTCGGGTCCATGCGCACCGGCGGCACGTCGTCGCCGATGCGCCGCTCGATCGCGACCCCCGGCGTCGCCCCGAGGCGGTGCAGCTGCGCGTCCACGAACTCGCCGAGCGCGACCGCCTCCGGCGCGGGCGCCCGCACGCGCGCGGTGTCCAGCAGGTCGCCCACGATCCGCTCCGACGCGGCGATCTGCCCGCGCAGCAGGTCCAGGTACTCGCGCACCAGCGGCGGCCCGTCGGGCACGCACTGCTCGATCACGTAGAGGGCGTTGGTCATCACGCCGAGCGGGTTGCGCAGCTCGTGGCCCACGGCGCTGGCCAGCTGCCCGAGCATCGCCAGCCGCTCCTTCTTCACCAGCTCCGCGTGCGCCAGCTCCAGCTCCCGCAGCGCGGTCTCCAGCCGGGCGGTGCGCTCGGCCACCCGCCCCTCCAGCTCCTCGCGCGACTCCGTCACGCGGGCCGCCATGCGCGCGAAGGCGTCGGTGAGCCGCGCCACCTCGTCGCGCCCGCGCGGTGGCGGATCGGCCGCCGCGTGCGGCGCCGCGTCGGCCGCCACGTGGTCCGCGGCGTCGGCCAGCGCGATGATCGGCGCCGTGATCCGGCGGCTCAGCGCCCACGCGCCCAGCGTGCCGGCCACGACGACCACCAGGGCGAGCAGCGAGAGGCGGCCGAGCAGGCTGGTCATCGGGGCGAGGACGGCGGCGCGCGACTGCTCCACCCAGAGCAGCCACGGGGTGCCGGCCACCGCCGTCGCCGCGCCGACGCCGGGACCGCGCGGCGAGGCGTCGTAGACGAGCCGCGCCCCGGCGCGCACCCCCGCCGGCGGCGGCGGCGCGGCATGCGCCAGGTCGGTCCACACCCCGGTCTCCGGCGACCCGACGAGGAACGCGGCGTCGCGCCCGAGCAGCTCGCGGATCGACTGCATCCCCCGCCCGCTGGCCAGCCGCATGTCGACGACGTAGCCGAGCACGGCGGGCGTGGCCGTGTCGCGCGCCGCTCCCCCGCCGGCGTCCGGCGCGGGGACGGCGACGAGCGAGGTGGTGAAGACCGAGTCGCCCGAGCGGGTGAGCGGCGCGACGAGCAGCTCGCCCGGCCTGGCCGCCCCCTCGCGGATCACCCGGTCCACCCAGGCGGAGCGCGCCGGCGCGGGGCCGGTGGCGCTGTCGAGCACCACGGCGCCGTGGGCGTCCCGGAGCTCGAGGCGCCCGTGCACGGTGGCGCCGGAGCCCGAGCTCCAGCTCCGGGCGAGCGCCCGCCGGGCCCCCGCACGGTCGTCGCCCGTCGTGAGGAACCGTGCGAGCGCCGGCTGGCGTGCCGTCTCCACGGCGGTCGTCCGCTGCCGCCGCGCGCTCTCCGCCAGGGAGAGCGCGAGCGGGGCCGACGCGCCCTGCAGCCGCTCAGCGGCCGCCGTCAGCAGCACCCGCTGCACGAGGTGGTAGGCGCTGGCCGTGAAGGTGGCCACGGTGACCAGCAGCACCGCCGCGATCAGCAGCGGCAGCTTGCGGTCGAGGGAGCGCCAGAACGCGACGGCAACCGTCATCGACACCTCATGGGCTCGCGGGGGCGCGAGGTGGGAGGAGAGCGGCGCGCACCGGCCACCCCCGCCGGCGTGGCGGGCGGCGGGCGGACGACGGCGGCGCACGGAGCTTGAACCGGCCGACGATGGCAGACGCGCGGCGGCAGCAGGCGGTCACGACCCCGGCGGTCACCACCCCGGCGGTCACCACCCCGGCGGCCCCGGCGCGGGCGGCGCCGGACGTCCGCGATCACGCCGGTGCGAGCGCGGCGAGGACGGCGTCGAGCGAGCGCACGCGTCCCATGGTCGGCAGGATGCGCCCGACGCTGTGCGCGTGGAGGTCCGCCTCGCGGGCGGCCATGACGTCCTCCACGAACAGCTGCTCGTAGCCGCGCTCGTGCGCCGCGCGCGCCGTCGCCTCCACCCCCACGTTGGTGGAGATGCCGCCGAGCACGATCGTCCGCACGCCGCGGCGGCGCAGCTGGACCTCGAGGTCGGTGCCGTAGAAGGCGTTCGGCTGGTGCTTGGTGACGACGACGTCCTCCGGCTGCGGCGCCAGCTCGGGCGCGAGCTCGGTCCACTCCGGCGTGATCCGCATCGGCGGCCGCGGCTGGTCCGCCTCGGGGCGCGGGAAGAGGAGCCCGTCGGGACCGGGATCGACGCGCACGAGGACCACCGGCACGCCGCGCGCGCGGCACGCGGCCACCAGTCGCGCCGCGCGCGCCACGACGTCGGCGGCCGCGTGCGGGGCGGTGGCGCCGGCGACGATCCCGCGCTGCAGGTCGATGAGCACGAGGGCGGTGGTGGCGGGATCGAGAACGAGGTCGAGCATGTTCCGGAGAGTGCGTCGGCGGGAGAGCGCGCCCGGTGCCCGGCGGCCACGCCGGGCACCACGGCCTTACAGGCGAAGATGGGCGCGCGCGGGCCGATGCACCAGTCGTGGCCGTCCGGCGCGCTCCCGCCCGCGGGGTCAGCGGCCGGGCGCGGCGCCCTGCGCCACGGCGGCCACCGCCACCGGCACGACGTTGTCGTCGGCGGTCCGGTCGATCAGCTCGTGATACGGGTCGATGCCCGCGCGCGCCGGGGCGCGCGGCACGGTGACGACGATGGTCTGCCGCCCGCCGTGCACGCGGTGCTGCCGCAGGTAGAGCGGCGTGCCCGGCCCGCCGTCCGGGCCGCCGTCGGCGAAGACCCCGATCTCCACGAGCTCGTCCATCGGCACCGGCGTCTCGCGGCCCACGCTGTCGGCCCGGACCTTCGACGCCGTCACCTCGAGCGTCACGCGGTAGGCGCCGTCGCCGGTCGGCTCCACGCGCGCCGTCTCGGCCCGCACGTCCCACAGCGTGATCGTCTCGAACAGGTCGCGCAGCAGGGGGTGGAGCGAGTCGGGCGTCACCGCCCGCAGCTCGGCGTAGAGGTCGCGCGAGGTCGGGTACGGCGGACCGGCGTCGCGGTACCGCGCCAGGTAGCGGCGCAGCGCGCTGTCCACCCGCGCCGCGCCGATGCGCTCGCGCAGCGTGTACATCGCGATCGCGCCCTTGTGGTAGTAGACGTACGCCTGGTCCTCCACGTCCAGCAGCGGCGCCTCGTCGTTGTCGTACGCGCGCCGGCCGCGCAGGTAGTTGTCCATCTCGTAGTCGTAGAAGCGGCGCACCTGCTCGCGGCCGTAGGTCCGCTCCATCACCATCATCGCGCTGTACTGCGCCATCGTCTCGCTCAGGAAGGCGGCGCCGCGCACCCGGGCGCCCATCACCTGGCCGCCCCACCACTGGTGCGCCGTCTCGTGCGCCGTCACGAAGTACGGCCGGTCCACGTCGCCCTCGCGCACGCGCGTGAGGAAGCTGCTCCCCTCGGAGAAGGCGATGGTGTGCGGGTGGGCGCGGGCGTAGCTGGCGTAGCGCGGGAACTCGACGATGCGGAGCTCCGGGAACTGGTAGGGGCCGAAGTGCGCGGTGTAGTAGGCCAGCGACGCCTGCATGCTCCGCATCAGCCGGTCCACGTTGAAGTCGTGCGTCGGGTGGTAGTAGATGCGGAGCGCGACGTCCCGCCAGCGGCCCTCGCGCACGGCGTACCGCGCGGAGAGCACGGGGGCGCCGTTCGGGAGGGGTGCCGCGGACCGGTAGTGGAAGTAGTGGCGCCCGCCCTCCCGCCACTCCCGCCGCAGCGCGCCGGGGGTGATCGCGACCTGGTCCGCGGCGGTGCCGATGGTGACGTCGACGTTCATCAGGTCGGCGTCGTGCGGCTCGTAGCGGAACTGCCGGGCGGCCATGTCCGTCGGGGCGGGCGCCGGCGGCCGCGGCGGGAGCCCCTGCCGCCGGCGCGCCTCGGGGTCGCGCAGCTCGAGCGCCGGCTGGTAGCCGATGATGGGGAGCCAGCGGCGGTCGAGGTACGCGCCGTGCCGCGTCACCGCCGTCGGGATCCCGCTGTTCGGGAAGCCGCGCGGCCGGAACGCCACGCCGAACGCGAGCTGCAGCGAATCACCCGGCTGGAGCGGCCGCTCGAGGGCAAAGATCCGGTACCGGACCTCGTCGTCCGTCACCACCGGGCTGGCGGCGCGGTCGAACGAGAGGGAGCGCACCGCGACGTCCGGCTCGGCGAGGAGCACGTGCACCGAGTCGATGGGGTGCGGCGTGCGGTTCACCAGCCGGTACGTCCCCCGGAGCTCGGCGGCGCGCGCCTCGGGCTGGAGCTCCACGTGCAGCGTGAGGTCGGTGATGCGGGGCTGCGGCACCCCCGCGTAGCGCGCGTACCGCCGCTCGTACGCGGCACCCAGCGCCGCGTCGCCGTCCGGCGTGCGGTAGTCGTTCAGGACGTTGGTGTTGTAGAAGACGAAGCCGCCCAGCGTCAGGATCAGCGCCGCCGCCACGGCCGCCGCGCGGGCGGGCGGGCCGGCGAAGCGTGCCCGGGCCAGCGCGAGCCGCCGCCCCGCGCCCTGCTCCCGCCCGCGCACCCAGAGGAGGTTCGCGGCGACCGCGAGCAGCAGCGCCCACGCGGCCCAGTACAGCTTGAACCACACGACCGGCGCGAGGAACGGCCCGAAGCCGTTCATGTCCGAGTAGATCCACCCCGGGTCCGAGCCGTAGACCAGCAGGTGGTGCCGCACGCCGAGCCGGCCCGCGAAGAGCGTGAAGGCGTAGTACAGCACCACGATCAGGTGCCCGAGGTACTTCTGGTTCACCACCACGTGGATCGTCATCGCCAGCACGGCGGTCAGCACGTAGCCGGCCAGCGTGAGCCCGAACAGCATGCGCACGTACAGCCCGAGCTCGAAGCGGTGATAGCCCTGGAGCGCCTGCAGCAGCACGCCGGCCGCCATGAGCACCGCCTGCAGCGCCACGAGCATGGCGGCCAGGGCCAGGAAGCGCCCCAGCAGCGCCACGCCGTTCGGCACCGGCGCGGCGTCGGCGAGCTCGCCCAGCCCCGCGTCGCGCTCCCGCCACACGAGCTCTCCGGCGAAGAGCGCGATGAGCAGCGTCATCACGGTCGCCAGGGCGCCGCTCAGCACCGTGCCGGCGACGAGATGGGTGACGGGCCACGTGGACGTCCCGAACACCTGCGCGCCCACGTCCCAGCCGAACGCGAGGGCGAAGAGCAGCGCGCCGACGAGGACGAGCAGCGCGCCGCGGCTCCCGCCGACCTCCGCCAGCGCCCGCCGGGCCACCGCGAGCGTCTGCCACAGCGCCGTGCGCGGGCCGAAGGCCCGGCGCGCCGACGGCACCGCGATCGGCCCCGCGGGCGCCGGCGTCGCCGCAGCGCGCCGGCGCCTCGGACGGCCCGCGCCGGCCGGATGGGCGAAGCGGAAGCGCGCGAGGAGCAGCGCCAGCACGGCGATGGCCACGCCGACCCAGAGCGCACGGTTCCACAGCACCAGCACCGGCCAGCCGACCAGCCGCGTCTCGCGCTCGGCCAGCGTCCAGTACCGCGTCACGTCGCTCAACGCGGCCGAGCCGAACGGGTCGGCGAGCGCCGCCACCATCCGGTTCGACACGCTGTCCGCGAGGTCGCCGGCGAGCGCCCGGCCCACGAGGAGGACGATGCCCGCCAGGAAGGTGGCGAGCGTCTGCCGCGTCCACGCCGCCACCGCGAACAGCACGGCGCCGCTCAGCAGCAGGTTGGGGAGCAGGAAGAGCAGGTACGCCTGCACGTAGGCCCGCGGCTCCACGGGACCGAACTGCCCCGGCGCCATGTACGGCATCACCGAGGCGGCCAGCAGCCCGAGTGGGATGCCGAGCAGCAGCACCGCGTTGGTCACGAGGGCGCCGAGGAAGCGCCCGCCCAGGTACGCCCGCTCGTCGAGCGGCGTGGTGTAGAAGAGGGCGTACATCCGCGACTCGACGTCGCGCGCCGCCGCGTCGCCGAAGAGCGCGGCGCTGACGAGCATCCCGATCAGGCCCAGGATGATCGCCACGTCGGCCACCATCTCGGGTGCGTTTAGCGGGACGGTGCTGCCGTTGATGGCGTGCATCATGAGGAACGGCACGCCGGCGAGCACCAGGGCGTAGGCCCAGGTCGAGGGCTGGCGCAGGCGGTACGCCACCTCGAAGCGGAAGACCGCGGCGAGCGTCACGAGGCCGCCTCCAGCGCGGGGGCCGGCGACCGCCGGCCGTGGTGGCCCGCCATCACGCTGAAGTAGACGTCCTCCAGGTCCGGCACCACCGGCTCGTACTCCGCCGCCGGCGCCGCCTCGGCGAACACGTGCACGACCGTGCGCCCGGCCACCAGCTTGGTGGAGATCACCGGCTGCTGCCGCTCCACCGCCGCCAGCTCCGCCCGCGGCACCGTGCGGCGCCAGATGCGCCCACGCAGCGCGTCCACCGCCCGCAGCGGCTCGGCCTCGAGCAGGATCTCGCCGTGGTCGATGATCGCCATGCGACTGCACAGCTCCGCCACGTCGTCCACGATGTGCGTGGAGAGGATGACGACGCTGTTCTCGCCGATCTCGCTCAGCAGGTTCAGGAAGCGCACCCGCTCCGCCGGGTCCAGCCCGGCCGTCGGCTCGTCGACGATGATCAGCCTGGGATTGCCCAGCAGCGCCACCGCCACGCCGAAGCGCTGCCGCATCCCGCCCGAGTAGCCGCCGAGCCGCTCCTTTCGCGCCTCCCACAGGTTGGTCTGGCGCAGCAGCGCCTCGACGACGGCGCGGCGCGCGCGGCGGTCGGTGTACCCCTCGAGCACGGCGAAGTGGTCGAGCAGCCGCTCGGCCGTCACCCGTGGATAGACGCCGAACTCCTGCGGCAGGTAGCCGAGCGTCCTCCGCACCGCGTCCTTCTGCCGGAGCACGTCCAGCTCACCCAGCCGCACGGTGCCCGCGTCCGGCTCCTGCAGCGTGGCGAGGATGCGCATCAGCGTGGACTTGCCGGCGCCGTTCGGGCCGAGCAGGCCGAACATCCCCGGCGGCACGTCGAGCGAGACGTTCCGGAGCGCCCGGGTGCCGTTCGGGTACGTCTTGGACAGGTCGCGGATGACGAGATGCATGGGATCGGGGGAGCGCGAGGCGGGAGCGGGTGGCGGGACGACGCCGCGTGGGGCCACGTCCCCGTCCTACGACGCGCCCCGTCATAGGCTTCAGCTCCCCGATCGCGCTCCGGTCAGCCCGGCGCCGGCAGCCCGCCGGTGGCCGGCTCGCGGTGGCGGTCCGCCCACGCCGCCCACAACGGGGCGAGCCAGCCGGCGAGCGCTCCCCATGCGACCATGCGCATGTCGGTCGGCGCGACCGCGGTGAGATTGGTCGTGTAGATCGCCGTGAGCAGCAGCGCCCAGGCCCACCAGCCCACCTGGCCCACGCGATCCCGCGCCCGCGTCGTCCGCAGGTAGACGGCGATGCCGAGCAGCCACATCACGCCCTCCACGGCGATCGTGGCGGCCGGGGACGTCCACAGCCCCAGCCCCCAGCGCGACGTGCCGCCCGGGGCGAGCGGAAGGTCCGGCCGGTGCGTGACGTAGTCGAGCACCCAGTGGCTGACGACGAGCGCCGCGAGCACGCCGGCCGCGCGACCGTGACGCCCCCCGGCGCGGTACACCGCGGCGATCACCAGCGCCTGCACCACGACGAGCGCGAGGCTGTGCGACCAGGGATAGTCGGTGAAGGTGAGCGCGGTGAAGCCCCGGTCCCCCGGTGCGACGTGCTCCCACCCGAGCAGCAGGAAGAGGGGCCAGAGCAGGTCCGGGAGCTGCACGGCGAGGACGAGCGTGCCTAACGAGGTGCGCGGCGCGACCCGCTTGGCACCGAGCGCGAGCGCGTAGTGACCGAGGAACATGGCAGCGGGGGTCGAGGGCCGCGGTCCGGCATCCGGCGCCGGCCCCCACGGCCCGCAGCCGTGGCCGGCGCCGGCTCGCGTGGCAGAAGATGGCCCACGCTCCCGGGCCTCGCCAGGCGGACACGGCGGCCCTGCACGTGCAGGTCCCGCGTCACGCCGCGTCGGGCGTCACGCGGCATCGGGGTCGACCTCGTACGTCAGGCGCCCGCCCACCAGCCGCGCGGGCGCGACGAGGCGGTGCGGCTCGGCCGTGCGCTCGTCACGGACGTGCACCACCGGCACGCCGAGCGAGACCAGCGCGTCCGCGATGAGCCGCCGGTGACAGCGCCACCAGAGGATCTCCGCACACATGACGGCGGTGCGGAGGCCCTGCGCGATCATCAGCAGCTCGAACAGGCCGTCGGCGAACGCCTCCGTGCCCAGGTGATCCGCGTAGGCGCGGAACGCGGGGTGCCGCCAGGCGAGATTCGGCGAGGCCGGCTCCGGGCGTCGCCGGCCGCCGAGTGTCGGCAGCCAGTGATACGCCATCCCCTGCGCGGCGAGCGACGCCTCGAGCGCCGACGCGGCGTACTGGGGCAGGCGCCGCGAGCCCGGGAAGCGGCGGACGTCGGCGACCGCCTCGATGTCGTGGGCCCGGAGGACGGCCAGGAACTCGTCGAGCGGTCGGGTCGAGTGCCCGACGGTCCACACGGTCGGCCACATGGTCGCAGGCTAGCGCGACGCCCCCGCCTGGCGGACGCCCGCGCTCACCTGCGGATCCCGACGGGCGGACGAGCGAACGACGCGATCACCCTGGCCGCGCGAGGCGCACGAGCCGGTGGGCGTCCCAGGCGCACAGCCCCTCGGCGGAAGGTCGGAAGACGTATTGCTTGCGCATGTCCGTGGTGGACATCGACCGCCGGCCTCACGCGCCGGGCGCGCGGTAGCCCACCGCACCGGCCTTGCGCAGGGCGGCCAGCGTGTCGTCGACGCTCAGGAGCATCGTCGTCTCGAACGAGCCGAGCGCACCACCCGCGCTGATCGCCAGCGCGACCGCCGCCATGGACACGTCGTCGGGCGCCTCCCACAGGTTGTAGCCGTCGTGCGTGCCGAAGGCGTACCAGAACCCGTGCAGCTTCCCGCCGACCGACTCGATGTACGCCTGCGCGGCCGCCCGCCGGTCCTCTGGGTTGCGAATGAGCCTGGCCCACGTCTCCGGCGTATAGCTGAACCTCGATAGATAGAGGGGCATCGTCGCGCTCCCGGGCAGAGGGTTGCTCAACCTCTGCCAGTTCGCGCCGGCCGGCAATACCGCCCCTGATGCCACTCGCGCACGCGGCTGGCCGCCATGCTCTCGAGCCGGCTACGATCGCGGGTCGCCGGAGCTCCGGCCATGCCAGGGTGCGCGAACGCCAGCCATTCCGCTCACCCGCCCGGCGGCAGGAACTCGATGCCGCACTCCCGGCCGACGGCGACGAGCCGTGCGACGTCGGGCGGTCCCTCGAGCGGCGGCGGGTGCGTGGGGTCGTCGACCGGCCGGCCGGCGGTGGAGAAGAAGCGCACGTGCTGGTGGCCGGGGGAGACGAGCGTCAGGACGCGCACCGGGCCGGGGCCCGGATTGCGCAGCGCGTGCGGCACGCCCGGCGGGAGCTCGAGGAAGTCGCCGGGGGCGAGGCGGTAGCGCTCCCCCTGGGCCTCCACCTCCAGCGTGCCCTCCAGCACGTAGAACGCCTCGCGGTTGCGCTCCCTGTGCGGCGGCACGCCGAGCGTCGCGGGGAGCGTGTGCTCGAAGAGGAGCGGGGCGTCGGGGGCGTCCCCCGGTTCGGCCTTGAAGGTGACGGCGTCACCCACCAGGCTGAAGCTGCGCCCCGCGCCGGCGGAAAGGTGTCGAATGCCGGGCGTCGTGGCCACGAAGCTCTCTCCTGCGACGGGTTGCGTTCGACGGGATGCGGCAGGCAGCCGCGGCGCGGTGGCGAGCGCGCGGAGATTGCCGTACCCGGATCGTAAACTACGTTTACTACATGTCAAGACGCGCTGCCCGGGCGACCGCGCCCATGCCGCCTCCCGTGCCGCCTCCCGTGCCGCCTCCCGTGCCGCCCATGATCGGCGCACTGCTGCGCTACGCATGGCAGGGCGTGCGCGCGCAGATCCTCGACGGGCTGCAGGCGGCCGGCTTCGCCGACCTGCGCGCGCCGCACCTCGACGTGTTCCAGCACCCGGGGCCGGAGGGCGCGCGGCCGAGCGACCTCGCGGCACGGGCGCGGACGACGAAACAGGCGATGAACCAGCTCCTGCGCAGCCTCGAGGAGCTGGGCTACGTGGAGCGCCGCGCCCCGGCGGCCCGCGGCGGCGACGGGCGCGCGCGCGTCGTGCACCTCACCGCGCGGGGCGCACGCGCCGACGCCGCCATTCGCGCCACGCTCGTCGAGATCGAGGCGGCGTGGACGGCGCGACTCGGCGCGTCGCGCTTCGCCGACCTCAAGGCGATGCTGCAGCAGATGCGGTCGGAGGCGCCGACGGGGGCGCAGGCCGAGGCGCAGCGCGGCGAGGCCGAGTGACCGACGGCGACCTCCACCCCCGCCTCCTCGCGCACCTCGCGCGCCACGCACTCCGCCGCCGGCTCGACGCCGCTCACGTCGCGGCTTCCGTGATGTCGCCCGACGCGATGGCGGGCTTCCCGAGGTCGCTGAAATCATCGTGCGGCATCCAGAAGAACAGCTCGTTGCCGTCCAGATCCCGGATGACGAGGGTGGGCCGTCCCCACTGGACCCGGAGGGTCTGGATGCCCCGGTCGGCGATGTGCCGGCGCAGTGGCTCGCCCTGCTCGTCTTCCAGCCCGATGAACACGCGACCGTGGCCCACGCGCGCGCGTGTCCTCTCGCCCACTTCATTGAGGATGAGCTCGAAGCCGAACAGACTCACCTGGAACACGCCGTCGTGGGAATCCCAATCGAGCGCGAAGCCCAGCTGCTCCGTGTAGTAGCGGAGCGCCCGTTCCGCGTCGGCGACGAAGAAGACGCTCCGCGCGTAGAGATCGGTCATGGTTCCCTGCCCTCCCGTGGCGGCCGAAGGGGCGCGCCGATGCGACGGCGAACGCGCTCGATGAGCGCGCAGCGGAGCTGCGGGCGGTCCGCGACTCGTTCGTCGAACCCGGCGTTCGTCAGCCGGCCGCGTGTCGGACTTCGTACTGCAGGTTGAGAATCCCGCTCGGCGAGGCGCTCGATCTCGCGAGACGCAATCGGGTGCGCGGAGCGCCGACGGCCACCAGCGGCGTGCCCCCCCCGAGCAGCACGGGCATCACGGCCACTTCGACCCGATCGAGCAGACCCGCCTCGAGCAGGCTCGCCGCCAGCACGCCGCCGCCGAACAGCCAGATGTCCCGGCCGGTCTCCGCGCGCAGGGCGGCCACGGCCGCGTCGAGCACCCCGCGGACGACGGTGACGCCGGCCGGCTGCTCGGTGGGCAGCGTGCGCGAGACCACATAGATGCGCCAGCCGGCCGGCCACGGCGGGGCGCCCGGTTGCAGGGTCAGCTCGTACGTGCGGCGACCGAGCAGGACGGTATCGAACCCGGCGTAGAGGTCCCCGAAGTCGACGCTCGGGTCGGCGACGATCCAGTCGATCTCACCAGCGGGGCCGGCGATGTAGCCATCCAGGCTCGCGGCCACCCGGTAGCACACGCGCCGCATGGCGTGGCTCCTTGGGAAGGATGTGGCTGGCGAAAAGCTTCTGACGGAACCGGTTCTGGCCACGCGCAGCCCTGCCGGCTACGCCTCTCGTCTCTGGCGAGCTCTGGGCCCTGCTCGAGCCCGTCCTCCCGTCCCACCCGCCCCGTTCGAAGGGCGGCCGCCCCCCGGTCCCGGACCGGGCGTGCGTCACCGGCATCGTCTTCGTGCTCAGGACCGGCATCCAACGGGAAGATCTCCCGCAGGAGGTGGGCTGTCCTCACGCTCGGCTGCACCCTGCTGGCGTCAGCCATCTCGCCCGGTTGCGTTAGAAGCCCCGCCTGGTGCAACGCTCCGTCAGGGAGCTGGCGCGAACGACTCGACCAGCACCCCTCGGCCGCGATCCCGGCCGCCGCGATCCGGCCAGTAGGCTCGGGGGAAGCCATACGCCGCATCATACACGAGTCCCGTGATGGCGGCAGCCGGATCGGCCAGGATCCGTGCGACGTCGGCGAACAGGTCCTCGGCCCGCCACGCCAGGAGGCACCGCTGAGCGTAGACGGCCGGCACTGGTGCCGCCTCATGCCGGACGGTCGTCGAGTCGCGGACCACGAGCCGGTCCCGCAGGAGCTCACCCGTCGCCGCGTACGGGCCCGTGTGGACGTCGACGCACCCGCTGAGCTCCACAACGCGGATGCTGTACTGTCGGGGACGTCGCTCCTGCCACAGCCGGCGCTGTTCCTCCAGTGCCTCGAGCATGTGTCGCCGCACAGCCGGCGACATGCGGTCGACCGTGCCCGTATCGTGCAGCACCTCGACGGGCTCGAAAGCCCCGATCGGGGCCCCGCCCTCAGCGTCCGAGCTCGCTATCACGAGGACGCCTCCCCGACGGCTCCCCTGGAGCGGCGGCGGCTCCGCCGGCACCGACAGAGATGCACAGGCGCCGAGGCAGAGGCAGCTCGCCGCCGCGAGCGCTACGCGCTGCTTCCGTGCCTGCCATACCGTCATCCACGTAGCTCCCTGACGCCAGAGTTCACCTGCGGGTCCTCGAGCCTCCAGACGGCGGGAAGATCGCTCCGGGTGACGTCACCCGCCAGGCGAGAAAGCTGACGCGTGCGGCCCCGTTCGGTGCGACGCCTCGTTAGGCGCCCTCGGGCTCGATGGCCGCCCGCTCGGGCAGTGGGTGGCGTCCATGGGCGACCGTGAGCATCTCCACCACACCGGCCACCGGCAGATGGCGGTAGATGATCCGGACCGGCGCCTCGATCGACTCCCGGACATCCGATGGTCGTACTCCGGCACCCGGCGCCCCGCTTCGGGATACTCAGCCAGCAGATCCGCCCGATCGAGCAGCCGGGCCGCCATGTGCTGGCCCTAGACCCAACCCGGCGCGCATGATGCCATGTGCTCCGGCCGCCGGCGTCCCCCGGCCTCGCCGCCCGCCGCCGTCAGCCTCCTGGCGCACTACCGATGCCCGCCGAGCCCCCACCCCCGCCCGAGACGCGCCCCCTCCCCCTCCCCATCCCCGACCCGTCGCTCGTCCTCCTCGTCGGGGTCTCCGGCTGCGGCAAGAGCACCTTCGCGCGCACCCACTTCGCCCCCCTCGAGGTGCTCTCGTCCGATGCCTGTCGCGCCCTCGTCGCCAACGACGAGAACGACCAGTCGGCCACCGCCGCCGCCTTCGAGGTGCTGCACCTCGTCGCCGCCAAGCGGCTGGAGCGGCGGCTGCTCACCGTCGTCGACGCCACCAACGTGCGCCCGGAGGCGCGCCGCCCGCTCGTCGAGCTCGCGCGCCGCCACCACCTGCCGGCCGTCGCCATCGTCCTCGACCTGCCCGAGGCCCTCTGCGCCGCACGCGGCCGCGCGCGCACCGACCGTGACGTGGGGCCGCACGTCCTGCGGCGGCAGCTCACGCAGCTCCAGAAGTCGCTCCCTCACCTGGAGCGGGAGGGCTTCCGGTCCGTCCACCGCCTCCGCGCCGAGGCCGACGTCGCCGCGGCCGCCGTGGTGCGCGAGCCGTTGCCCGTGGACCGGCGGGCGGACGTCGGCCCCTTCGACGTCGTCGGCGACGTGCACGGCTGCGCCGACGAGCTGCTGGCGCTCCTCGCCGCGCTCGGCTACGTGCGCGACGCGGCCGGCGCGCACCGGCATCCCGACGGTCGCCGGGTCGTGTTCCTGGGCGACCTCGTGGACCGCGGGCCGCGCATCCCCGACGTGCTCCGCGTCGCCATGGCGATGGCGGACGCGGGCTCCGCGCTCGCCCTCCCCGGCAACCACGACGACAAGCTCGCGCGCCGGCTGCGCGGGCGCGACGTGAAGGTCGCGCACGGCCTGGCCGAGTCGCTGGCGCAGCTCGAGCGCGAGACGCCGGAGTTCCGCCGGCGGGTGGTCGCCTTCGTCGACGGGCTACCGAGCCATTACGTGCTGGACGGCGGGCAGCTCGTCGTCGCGCACGCCGGCATGACGGAGGCGCTGCAGGGGCGCGACTCGCGGCGCGTGCGCGACTTCGCGCTCTACGGCGCCACCACCGGCGAGCTGGACGCGCTGGGGCTGCCGGTGCGCCGCGACTGGGCCGCGGAGTACCACGGCGCGGCGCACGTCGTCTACGGCCACACGCCGGTGGCCGTCCCCGAGTGGCGCAACCGCACCATGAACGTCGACACCGGCTGCGTCTTCGGCGGTCGGCTCACCGCCCTCCGCTGGCCCGAGCGGGAGCTCGTGTCCGTGCCGGCGCAGCGGCGCTACGCCGAGCCGGGGCGCCCCTTTCCCTGACGGCGCGCGCCGGGCGGCGTGCGTCGTCCCGCCGCCGTCCCCGTCCGCGACCGCGCCACATCACCACCCCCGTCACGAACAGCGCCGCCGGCGCGAGCCCCGCCAGCGCCATCGCCAGGCGCAGCGGCAGCCCGCCGGCCACCCCGATGTGCAGCGGGTAGAGCGCCGAGTAGGCGCGGGCGCCCATCGGCGAGGTGGGGCCGTCCACCATTCCCAGCAGCGCGTTGTCGCGCGGGTCCGCGTAGACGAACGTCTTGCCGTTCGGGTGCAGCTCCCCGGGTCGGCGCTTGCGCACGGTCACCGGGTCGGTGGCCTTCACGGGCACGTAGACGTACGACACGTAGCCGCCCGGCGCCACGCGCTCGGCCAGCGCCAGCGCGCTGTCCAGCGGCAGCGCGGGCCGCGTGGGCGACGACGCGGCCGTGGGCGCGGGCGGCACCGCCGGGCTGCGGAAGACGCGGTTCAGCGCCACCTGGAACGGCTCGTGGAAGACGAGCGAGGCGCCCGTCACGCCGGCCACGAACAGCAGCGCGGAGGCGTAGAAGCCGCCGGCGCGGTGCGTGTCGAAGGCCAGGCGCCGCCCGCCGCGGCCGCGCGCCACGGTGAGCGCGGGCTTCAGCTTCCCGCGCCCCGGCCACCACGCCACCATCCCGGAGAGCGACAGCGCGACGAGCGCCAGCGCGCCGATGCCGCCCACCAGCTCCCCCGTCTTCCCGGCCAGCAGGTGCGCGTGCAGCTCGAACAGCCACCCGGTGAGGAACTCCGTCGGCCGGCGCGCGCCGAGCACGCGCGCCGTGTACGGGTCCACGTAGACGAAGAGGTCGGGCTTCGCGCCCATCCACACCTCCACCGGCCCGTCCGCGCGTCGCGGCATCCGCACGCGCCACGGCGTCCCCTCCGGGTGCGCCGCGCGCGCCGCCGCCACCACCGCCGCCAGCGGCTGCCGCGTCTCCCGCACCTCCACGCGCTGCAGCTCCGGGTCCAGCGCGCGGTCGATCTCCTGGCGGAAGACGAGCGCGCTGCCGCTCAGGCCGAGGACGGCGAGCAGCAGCCCCAGGACCAGCCCCACCCAGCGGTGGAGCAGGACCGAGACGCGGCGGACGGAGGGACGGGGCATGATGGAGCGATGAGCGGAACGGCGAACGGCGAGCGACGAGCAATGAGCGACGAGCGACGAGCGATGAGTGGGAGGGCGAGCGAGCCCATCGGCCGGCGACGCGTCAGTAACTCACGCTGTAGCTGACGCTCACCGTCGCTCCCGGCGCCGCGCTGTAGCTCGGCGCGCCGATCGGGCGGAGCTGCGAGACCACGGGGAAGTACTGCGCGTTGAAGAGATTGCGCACGCCCACGCTGAGCGTGCCGCGCCCCACGTCGAGGCGGCTCAGGAGGTCCACCGTGGTGTAGTGCTCCACCGGGCGCAGGCCGTAGCCGGGCGTGGCCGGGTCGGCGTCGGGCTGGCGCAGGTAGTCCTCGTAGGCGCGGTCGCGGTCGCCCGAGTACAGCAACTGCACGCGGTTGCGCCAGCGCGCCGTGGCCTGGTGCTCCACGTAGGCGGTGAGCTTGACCGGCTGGATGCGGAAGGAGCTGAGCGCCAGCCACGCGCTGTCCGCACCGATGGCGCCGCGGTACTCGCCCTCCGTCCAGCTCGCGGTGCCGCCCAGGCTCAACGTCGCCGTCGGCTGCCCGTCCAGGGCGAGCTCGACGCCGCGAATGCGCTCCGGGGCGCGCACCACCTCCAGGTCCGGCCCCAGCGACGTGCCCAGGTCCGACGTGTTGCGGTAGGCGGCGATGGAGCCCTGCACGCGGCTCCACGCGCCGCGCACGCCGGCCTCGTACTGGTCCACGCGCTGCGCGTCGGCCTGCCGCGAGGCGAGGGTGAAGCCCGCGGGCGGCTGGCGGATGACGCGGCCCAGGTCCGCCAGCGAGAAGCCCTGCGAGTAGTTGGCGAAGAGGCTCACCGCCGGCGTCACCGCCAACGTCGCGCCGAGGTTGGCGAGCGTCGGCGTGAACTCCATCTGGCCGCCGGTGATGGAGGTGCCGTTGAGCGCGGTGAACGGGTCCACGTCCATCGTGGCGCGCTCGTGGCGCACGCCGCCGCGCACCACCAGCCGCTCCACGGGGCTCACGCGCAGCTGCGCGAAGAGGCCGAGGTTGCGCTGGTCCATGGGCGGCACCCAGTAGCGGTCGCCGGTGCCGAGGAACACCAGCCCGCCGCTCGCGTCGTACGCCTCGGGGTCGAAGGTGTGCACCGGCTGCGACGTGGTCTCGTGCGTGAAGTCGGCGCCCCAGTGCAGCGAGGCGTCCAGGCGGCGCGAGAGGGGCGTCGTCAGCTCCAGCCGCGTGCCCAGCTTCTCCGACTGCACGTAGCTCTGGAAGATGAGGTGCCCGGTGCTCGCCGAGGCGCGCCGGTCGCCGGGGCCGAAGGTGGTGGTGTAGTCGCGGTAGTAGGCCTGCGCGCGGAGCTGGCTGCCCAACAGCGCGCCGTGCACGTACTCGGCGTTCACGATCGCGTTCTCGGTGCCCTGCCCCTCGTCGAGCTGGAGCCCCTCGCGCACGCGCGCCTTGGTGCCCTCGGGGTCGTCGGCGACGGTGGGGTCGGTGGCGAAGTCGGTGTCCTGCTCGCTGTGGTAGTAGTTGCCGCTCAGCTGCAGCCGCTGCGCGCCCTGCGACCAGCCCAGCTTGGCGAGCAGGTCGTAGCCGTCGCTCTCGGCCACGCCCCCCTGCCCGGTGGGATCGGGCGGGATGCGGTCGCCCTCGGCGTCGAACAGCCCGCCGGTGCGCGTGAAGGAGGCGCCGGCCATGAAGTCCCACGCGCCGCGCCCGCCGGCCACGGTCTGCGACAGCCGGGTGCCGAGCCCCTCGCCGGGCTCCTGCACGGAGCTCTCGACCCCCACCTCGCTGGTGAAGCGCAGCGGGCCGCCGTTGCCGCGCCGGGTGATGACGTTGATCACGCCGCCGGTGGCGCCGTCGCCGTACATGGCGCTGGCCCCACGCACCACCTCCACCCGCTCGACCATCGCCGGGTCGATGGTGACGAAGTCGCGCGAGACGCTGCGGCTGGTGGACTGCGGCACGCCGTCGATGAGGACGAGCACGTCGCGGCCGCGCAGGCTCTGCCCGTAGTTGCTCATCGACTCGGTGCCCACGCCGAGCCCGGGGACGAGCTGCGCCAGCATGGGTCCGAGGCGCGGCGCGAGGCGCGTCTGCTCGGCCACCTGCTCGCGCGTGACGACGGTGACGGCGCCCGGCACCTCGGTGAGCGCACTGGCGGAGCGGGTGGCGGTGGTGACGACGGCGTCGATGACGGCCGGCGCGCGCTCCAGCACGACCTCCAGCTCCAGCCGCTGGCCCGGGGCGAGCCGCAGGTCGCGGCGCTCGAACGGGCGGTAGCCCGGGGCGCGGACGCGGGCGACGTAGCGGCCGGTGTCGAGGCCGGCGAGGGCGAAGCGCCCCTCGCCGTCGGCCACGGCGGCGCGCCGGGCGCCGGCGGGCTGGCGCGTCAGGACGACCTGGGCGCCGGCCACCGGCCCATGCTCGGGCGAGGCGACGCGGCCCTGGATGCTGCCGGTAGGCGCCTGGGCGACGGCGGCCGCGGGGAGGAGGAGCAGCCCGGCGGCGGCGAGCAGGCGGTGGAGGTGGGTGGGACGACGGCGAGGCGTGGCGCGCAGAGACATGCGGAGCAGGTGGCGGGATCGAGTTGAAAGAGATTCTCAACAACAATCCGCGCATCCTACCCGGCAATCCCGAGTGAGTCAATGGGGATTCGCCGCCCGAGGGCTCAGCCGTCCGCCTCCGCCATCCGGGCCACCTCCTGCCGGAAGGCGCGGGCACTGGTCGTGGCCGCGCGCGAGACGAGGCGGCGCAGCACCTCGAGCGCGGTCGTGGCGTCGCCGCGGTCCTCGGGCAGCTGGCGCCGCACCAGGGCGGCGATCTCCTCGTCCAGGATCTCGTACTCGCGCGCCAGCGCCGCCTCCGTCCACCCGAGCCGGCACCGTTGCCGACCGTGCAGCTGCGCGATGACGCGCAGGATCTCGCCGCCGTCGTCCAGCATGCGCGACTCGACCCCACCCGTGCGCTCGAGGATGACGAGCGACTCGGCCAGGCTGGTGAGCATCGAGGTCCCGTGGTCCTCGAGCAGGCTGCGCTCCAGCCGCGCCAGCTCGGGGACGGGGAGCTCGCTCCGCAGGCGGACGACGAAGGCGTCGAGCACCCGCTCGGCGTTGGCGCGCAGGTGGGCGCCCACCTCGGCCAGCCCGTGCACCCGGTAGCCGGCGAACCCCCCGCTCGCCCGCGCCCCGCGCGCGCGGGCGCTCTCCGGCTCACCGGTCACCCGCGGCGCCGGCAGCCAGAGCGTGAACGTCGAGCCCTCGCCCGGCTGGCTGGCCACCGTCAGATCGCCGCCCATGAGCCGTGCCAGCCGCCGGCTGATGGCGAGGCCCAACCCGGTGCCGCCGGTGGTCCGCGTGCGCCCGGCCTCCACCTGGTGGAAGGGCTCGAAGACCGCCGCCTGGTGCTCCGGGGCGATCCCGATGCCGGTGTCCTGCACCGTCACGTAGGCCCACGGCCCGCCGCCGGCCAGGCGGGCGGCCGGCGGCGCCTCCGGCGCGAGCCCGCACTCCACGGTGATGACGCCGCCGCGCGGCGTGAACTTGATCGCGTTGGAGAGCAGGTTGACGAGGATCTGTCGCACGCGCTGCGGATCGCCCACGTACGGCACGCCGCGCTCGCCGGAGCGCGGATCGACCAGCCGCACGCCCTGCGCCTCCGCCTGCGGGAAGACGAGCGCCAGCGCCGCCGCCACGGCCTCGCCGGTGTGCGTCTGCTCGTGGATCACGGTCGCCTGCCCGGCGTCGATGCGCGCCAGGTCGAGCACGTCGTCCACCAGCGTCTGCAGGTGCGCGCTGCTCGAGCGCAGCCGCGACAGGTAGGCGTGCTGCGCCTCGGTCACCGGTCCCGCGATGCCGAGGTCGAGCAGGTCGGTGTAGCCGACGATGGCGTTGATGGGCGTGCGGATCTCGTGGCTCATCGTCGCCAGGAACTCGCTCTTCGCCGCGTTCGCCTGCTCCAGCTCCCGGGCCAGCGCCTCGGCCTCGCGGCGGGCGCGCACCAGCGCCGTCACGTCCACGGCGAAGGCGAGGACGCCGTCCGGCCGTCCCTCGGCGTCGAGGATGGGCTGGTAGACGAGGTTGAAGAAGCCCTCCTGCTCCGTGCCGTCGCCGTCCCGGTCCCAGCAGAGCCGGATCTCGGTCCCGGCGTACGGCACGCCGGTGCGGTAGACGCCATCGAGGAGCGCGACGAAGCCCTGCGACTCGACCTCGGGAAAGACGTCGCGCACCGGCCGCCCGACGTACTCGCGATCCCCGAAGACGCGGCGGTACATCTCGTTCACGAACTCCATCACGTGATCGGGGCCGCGCAGGATGGCGATGGCGGCCGGCGCCCGCAGCACCACGTCGCGGAAGGCCGCGTACGCGCCCGCGGCGGCGGCCGGCGTGATGGGCCTCGCGTCGCGTCGGCCCTCGTGCACGGCCTGGGGGTCGTCGTCCATCGTCTGCTCCTCGCGTCGCGGGCGCACGGCCCGAGGCCCTCCTGGCGATCGCGATCGGCGGGCGCCGCCCGCCGACCCTGCCGGCATCCTCACGACGAGGAACGCAAACCCGGTTCCCGCACGACGCCGCCGTGGTCGTGGGAGACGGGGGCCGATGCGGCGGGCCGCCCGGCGTGGCCGGGTGCCCGACCCGCGGGTGGCGGCACGCCCACCCGCTCCTGCACCGCCGCCCGGTGCCGCGCCCAGTGGGCGCGGATGTGGTCGGCGCCGTTCCGCCCCTCGTACTCCCACGGCAGCCGCCGCGCGTTGAGGCCCACGAAGTGCGCGCCGCAGCGCCCCAGCCGCGGCAGGTGCGGCGGGAAGGGTGAGCAGATGGTGACGCTCTCCACGCGCACCACGTGCGTTTCACGGTGGCGCGAGAGCGCGGCCACCTGCAGCCCCTGCTCGTCCGTCTCCGAGGTCAGCACCGCCGGGCGCTCGCGCAGCGTGCGCACCAGCGCGCCCTCCAGGTCGAAGCCCGGCGGCAGCCCGCGGATCCCCAGGTTGCGCGGCTCCGGCCCGCAGAGCGGCGCGAAGTGGCCGAAGTAGGCCGCGACGTCCTCGGCGAGCAGGCAGGCGGCGCCGTCCGCCAGCCACCGCTCCACCGCCGGCGGCAGCGCCCAGAGGATGCAGTCGTTGTCGAGCGAGAGCTCGTGCCGGTCGGGAAAGGCCCGCAGCGGCGCGAACTTCCAGGCCACGCCCTCGGCCAGCGCCGGGTCCAGGTGGGCGGCGATGGCAGGCGGGATGTCGCGCCGCGCCGCGGCGCACCAGGCCACCACGCCGGGCACGTCGCCGGCGCGCCGGCACGCGACGTCGAGCGGCACCGAGTTGACGTAGACGCGGTAGGCCGCGGCGCGCCCGAAGATGCGCCATGCGCCCCAGAGGGAGAGCCGGAGCGCCGCGAATCCCTCGTCGCTCACGTCGCCGACCGTCCAGCGGATGCCGAGCGGCGGCGCCGTCATCGTGCCCCTCCAGGTCGCGCGGCGGGCCGCGGCGCGGCCCGCGCCGCGGGCTCGCCCTTCACCTGGTGGCCCGCCGCGCCCGCGACGGGCGCGAGGCGCTTGCGCAGGAACCACTCGTCGAGCCCCACGCGCTCGGTGACGCCCGCGGGCGTGGTGTAGGCGTACGCCTCGCGCCCCTCCCGCACCACGACGTAGCCGAGCCGCTCGTAGAGTCGCCGCGCGCCGGGGTTCTCCTTCTCCACGCCGATCTCCGCCGCCACGTAGCCGAGCCGCCGCAGCACCGTCTCGGCGGCGCCGATGAGGCGCGAGCCGAGGCCGAGCCCCTGCAGCGCCGGAAGGACGCGCACCGCCCAGAGCAGCCCCACCCGCTCGGCGTGGAGGCGCGCCAGGTCGATCCACGCCTGTGCCACCGGGAAGCCGCCCGCGTCGCCGACGAGCATCACGTTGTCGCCGGCGCGCTGGCGCTCGAAGGCCTCGCGGATGATCGCGCGATGGTGGGTGAAGAGCCCGAACCACTCCAGTCGCGGCAGGTCCTCCTCGCGGCAGCGCCGGATGCGCACGGTGAGCGGCACGGTGACGTGCAGCGCCGGATCGTCGGCGTGGAGGGCGAGCGTGCGCGGGTCGCGCAGGCCGGGTGTGGTGGGGCTCGCCGTCACCCTGCCGCCACCTGGTCGGCGTGGCGCAGCACGCGCCGGTAGCTGGGCCGGTCGGTGGCGCCCCAGGCGTACTTGTACGGCTCGCGCCCGCGCAGGAAGTCGAACTCGCCGGCACCGACACGCGCGGCCTGCTCCAGGGCGTGCGCCACGAGGAGCGCACCGGGGCTCACCGCCTCGTACGACGGGTCGAAACCGCCGATGTAGTAGTAGGCGCGCCGCCGGTCCGCGAGGCCGTGGTAGACGCCGACGATGCGGTCGTCGATGCGCAGCGCGTACAACCGGAGGGCGCCGAGGGCGAGCAGCGCGGCGGCGGCCTCGGCGTGGAAGGCACGCGTCACGGGATCGGCGAGCACGCCGGTCTGGTCGCGCTGGGCCCACCGCGCGCCGTGCAGCCGGACGAGCGCCTCGAGCAGCTCCGGCAGGGTGCGCTCGTCGGCCGCCTCGAAGCAGACGCTGCCCAGCCGTGCCGCGCGATTGCGGGCGGTGGCGAGCTGCCGCCGCCGCGCGCGCGGCAGCACGTCGCGCAGCTGCGCCGGAGGCGCGGGAAGCGGCAGCACGGGGCAGACGTCCTGCACCGACGTCGCGGCCCGGAGCGACGGCGGCACCGGCGCGGCGAGCAATGGCGAGCGGGCGGGGAGCTGCTGCAGGTCGCAGGCGTCCCACGCGTCGCGGTGGCGCGCCAGCTCCGCCAGGATCGCCGCCGCGCCCTCCGCGGCAGCGTCCGGGTGGAGGAGCGCGTCCAGGTGGTCGGTGTTGCCGGTGCCGATGAAGAGGAGCCGTCGGTCGCCGTCGCCCGTCCACGTGTGGAAGGGCGCCACGCCTAACAGCTCCCCGCCCGCGGTGCGGCGCAGCGCGAGGACGAGCGGCTCGCCCCGTCCGAAGTGACGCCACCAGGGCAGCAGCCAGGCGGGCGACTGGAAGGGCGTACCGCCGGCGCGGTGCCAGAGCCGCGTCCACTCCGGGCGCAGCGCCTCCAGCTCCGCGGCAGTCGTCAGCGGCTCCACCGCGATCCCCCGCGCGCCCGCCGTCACCGCGCCCGCCGTCACCGCTCGCCCCACCGGCTCGCGTGAGCGAACGACCCGGCCGGCGCCGGTGACGACGTCGGCGCTGCCGGCACCTCCGGTGCTGCCGGCACCTCTCGCGGCGCCGGCGCCGGCACCGCCGCGGTCGCCGGCGTGGCGCGCGCCAGCCAGGCGTAGCGCTCCAGGTACTGCCGCGCCATGCGATCGACGGAGAAGCGCTCGCGCGCGGCGGCGCGGCACGCGTCGGAGTCGAGCTCGCCCACGGCGGCGATCGCGGCCGCCATCTCGTCCACGTCGCGCACCAGGAAGCCGGTGACGCCGTGCTCCACGATCTCCGGCAACGCGCCGGCCGGGAAGGCGACGACGGGCGTGCCGCTGGCCAGCGCCTCCATGGCGACCAGCGAGCTCGTCTCGCTCACCAGGCTGGGCACGAGCAGGCAGCGCGCGGCGCCGAGCAGCCAGCGTTTGCGCGCGCCGCCGACGGGGCCCACGAAGCGCCGCGCCGCATCCAGCCGCGGCACGATCTCCGTGTGGTAGTAGCGCTCGTGCGCCTCGTAGCCGAAGAGCTGCCCCGCGAGAAGCATCGGCGCGCCGGCGCGGCGGGCCGCGTCGAGCGCCAGGTGGTAGCCCTTTTCCGGGCAGATGCGGCCGAGCGCGACGACGAAGCGGCCGCGCGTCCGGGCCGGCGCGAAGCGCTCGAGCCGCACCCCGTTCCCGATCGTCGGCAGGAGCGCGGGGGACGGCGGGCAGGCGCGGCGCTGCGACTCCGAGACGCAGTGCAGGTAGGTGCGCGGGCGCCCGGCGTCGAGCGCGTCGGTCGGATACCAGGTGGGCGGCAGGTGGAGCGTGGCCAGCGTCGGCGTGCCCGGCGGCGGGAGGTAGTGCGGGAAGTCGAGGCCGTGCAGGTGGACGACGTCCACCGGCCAGCGGTCGAGCGCCTCGGTGATGGCGCGGCGGTGCGCCGCCCAGGCGGCCTCGCGCACGGCGTCGGTGATCGGGCCGGTGACGGCGGGTGTCGCCCGGAGCGTGCCGTGCACGCGCGAGCCCTGGCAGGCGACGACGACGGAATGGTGCCCCGCCCGCACCAGTGCGTGATCGAGCTCGGTCAGGATGTGCTCCGCCCCACCGGCCACATCCGGGCCGGCGATCGCGAGCGAGTAGGCGACGTGCAGGACCGTCAGCATGCGGCCGACGCCGGTGCGGGCTCCTCCGTGGCGGGCCGCGGTGCGAGGCCGAGCGCCCGCAGCGCGTCGGCAGCCAGAGCGCGCCAGCGCGCGCCCGTCAGGCCGCCCCACCCGAACCATTCGTACCAGAGGCGGCCGTCGTGCGGCGGCCGGGTGAAGTCGTATGCCGGCGCGATGCGGAACCGCTCCTCCTTTACGTCGAAGGGCGCCAGCACGCGCGCCTGCGTGGCGTAGCAGGCGAGCATGCGCCGCTTCCGATCACGCGCCGCGGCGTCGAGTGCCACCGTGCGCGCGGCGCCCCGCACCGCGGCGGCGGTGGGCGCGTCGAGGAACTCGCCCGTGACCAGCTCGCGGCCACGGGCGTGATACGACGTCATCTCGAGCACCACCGGCGCCACGCCGCCGCCGGCCGCCAGCCGCCCCACGGCGGCGTGCACGGCGAAGGCGGTGGCGTCGTGGTCGGGGTGCCCGCCCTCGTACGGGTGGGTGAGCACCACCTCGGGGCGCAGCCGGGCGAGCAGCGTCTCGAGACGCCGGGCGAGCGGTGCCAGCGCGCGCGACGCCTCCTGGTCCACGACCCCCAGGTCGAGGACGCGCCGCGCGTCCACCCCGGCCAGGACGAGCGCGGCGGCGCGCTCGCGGCGGCGCGCGCGGGCGTACGTCTCGCGGTCGGCGATGCCGAGCGCGTGCGCGTCGCGCAGGTCGGTGGGCGCGCCGTCGGTGACGTGGACGAGCGTGACGTCGCACAGCGCGCCGAGGCGCGCGCCGGCGCCGATCGTCTCGTCATCGGGGTGGGCGCAGACCACGAGCGTGCGCGGACCTGGCCGGCGCGCGCCGGTGGCGCCACAGAAGCGGGCGAGGAGGTCCACGGCGCGAGCAGCCGCCGTGGACGCGTCACCGGGCGCCGCGCTTCGCCCCGCCGCGCCGGGCGGTGGCGGTCGTGCGGCCGCCGCGCTTCGTCGTGCCCCCCGCGCGCCCAGCGGCCGAACGTGCCGACGCCCCACCACGCCCGCGCGCCGCCGAGCCGGTCTTGCGGGCCGACGTCGTGGACTTGCGGCCCGACGTGCCCGTCCGGCGCGCCGAGCCACCGCCCGAGCGTGCCGACGCGGTGGACTTCCGCCCCGCGCCGCTGCTCGTGCGCGCCGACGTCGAGCTCTTGCGCGCCGTGGTGCCGCGCCTGGCGCTGGTGCCGCCCTTGGCCGTCGAGCTCCGCTTGGCGGTGGTGCCGCGCTTGGCCGTGGCGCTCCGCTTGGCCGTGGTGCCGCGCTTCGCGGTCGTGCCGCGCTTCGCGGTCGTGCCGCGCTTCGCGGTCGTGCCACGCTTCGCGGTCGCGCCACGCTTCGCGGTCGTGCCGCGCTTCGCGGTCGTGCCACGCTTCGCGGTCGCGCCACGCTTGCTGGTCGACGTCGTGCGCGTCGAGCGGGTGCCGCCGCGGCGACGCGAGGCGTCCGAGTCGCCGCGCGAGCGCGCCCGCGCCGTCTCGCGACCGACCAGCTTGTTGAAGTTGCTCGGCTCGCCGCTCGCCGTGCGATCCTGGTAGACGAGCGCGAGCTGGTTGTCGTCGAACGACCGGAACCACTCGTCCCACGAGATCGGCTCGAGCGACTCGCCACCGCTGTAGCCCGGGAAGTCGAGACGGATCATGCCGGGATCGTCGCCGCCGCCGGTGCCCTTCACCCGGGCCGGCTGGCCGCCACGCTCCTCGGCCCAGCGTCGGATCTCCTCATGGTCGGTGGTCGTCTGTCCACTGGTGCGGGCCATCGCTCCTCCTGACGTCGGGGTGCAGCGGGAAGGCGCGCGACACGGGCGTCGTCGCGCTCGGCCCGCGCGGGCGGCCCTGCCGAGTGGCGCGACCATGTGCCTGCGCGAGCGCGCTGACACTCCGCGCAAGGACCGCGCCGGCACTCGATGCACGTCGGTGGTGCGAGGGCGTTCCTAACAGCAGCGACGAGCAACGAGCGGCGAGCGGCGAGCGACGAGCGACGAGCGACGAGCGACGAGCGATGAGCGACGAGCGATGAGCGATGAGCGACGAGGGCGCGGCACCCGGGACGCGCAGGAGGATCGTGCTCAGCCGTCGGCGCCGAGCCGCCGGCGCAGGACGAGCTGCACGCTGCGCGGCTGTGCGGGCGTGAGGAAGCGCTCCAGTGCGTCGCCGGCGCCCTGGTTCAGGTTGAACGTCCCGAAGGTCGCGTAGCGCCGGTCGAGCAGGTTGCGCACGATCCCCTCCACCGCCCACGCCCCGAACTCGCGCCCGAGGCGCAGGTCGGCGACCCAGACGCCGGGGAGCGGCGCCGTCTCGTTCGCCTCGTCGCCGCGCAGCCAGCGGCGGCCCGTGTAGCGTCCCTCGGCGCCGAGCCGTACGGCGGCGGGGAGCATGACGGTGCCGCCGAGCACGAGCGTCCGGTCCGGGACGAGCGGCAGCCGGTCCCCCGGCTCCACGACGTTCTCGCCCCCCTCGGCCTCGCGGATGCTGAAGATCTCGACGTCGCCCGTGCGGAAGGTGGCGCGGGTGAGCGCGTAGCTGGCGTACAGCGCGTGCGCGCCGGGGAGCGTGACGTTCGCCGCCAGCTCCACGCCGGCGCGGCGGGTGCGGCGCACGTTGCCGAAGTAGCCGTCGATGGTGGAGCCGGCCGGCTCGTCCTCGTCGCCGTAGGGAAAGAGGAAGATGTCGTCGCGCACGTCGGTGCGGTACGCCGACGCGCTCAGCAGCAGCCCGCCACGGGCCCAGCGCCCGCCGGCCTCGTACGTCGTCGCCACCACCGGGGCGAGCGGCGGATCGTCGCCGAGGGCGAAGGGGAGTGGGCAGGGCTCCTCCGGATCGGCGCAGGCCAGCTCGATCACCGCCGGCGCGCGGAAGCTCTGCCCGGCCGAGAGGTAGAGCGACGCGCCGCGCGCCACGGCGACGCTCACCCCGGCGCGCGGGCTGAGCCGGCGGAAGGTGCTCGTCGTGTCGCGGCTCGGGTCGAGCCGGTTGCGGAAGGGGACGCGCACGACGTCGTAGCGCACGCCGCCGGAGAGCGTCGCGACGCCGAGGCGGTAGTCGGCCAGGGCGTACGCGTCGAGCTTGCGGATGGGGCTCGCGACGTCGGTGGTGAGCCCCGGGTCGAGCCGCTCGGCGAGGATGCGGATCCCGCTGCGGCTGGCCGAGCCGCCGCCGCCCACGCGCAACCCCAACGCGCCGGGGCCGGCGGCGCGCACGGTGCGCCAGTCCGCGAGCGCGCCGACCGTACGATTGTCGGCGAAGCCGCGCACGTCGGGATCGTTCACCTGGTTGACGTTGAAGCGCTCCGCGCGATGCCGGCGATGGTAGAGCGTGAACGACCCGCGGCCGCCGCCGAAGGTGCGATAGCCGGTGACGGCGAGGTGGAGCTGCCGGAGATCCTCGAAGTCGCCCGCCGAGAGGTTGGAGTCGGGGCGCACGGCATAGGTGCTCGCCGGCAGCGAGCCCGCGGTCTCGGCGTACGACGTGGCGGCGAACGCCTGCAGGCCCAGCCCGGCGCTCGGGCCGAAGCGTCCGACGTTGAGCAGCGCGCTGCCGAGCCGTGCCGACGTCAGCTGCCGCCAGCCGGCCTCGCGCTCGTAGCCGCCACCCGCGAAGTATTGCCAGCCACGCGCCTCGCCGGCGGCGGCGGCCTGGGCGGCGTAGCGCTCCCGCGAGCCGCCGGCCACCTCGATCTCTCCCCAATCGCTCCCCTCGCCGCGGCGGGTGACGAGATTGACGGCGCCGCCCAGCGAGTAGGGGCCGAGCAGCGACGCGGTGCCGCTCAGCACCTCGACGCGCCGCACGTGGGCCAGCGGCAGCAGGTCGAAGTTCACCTGCCCGGCATCGGGCTCGTTCACCGGCACGCCGTCCAGCAACACCGAGACGCCCTGCGGCAGCCCGACCACCGGGCTGGCGGTGAAGCCGCGCGTGACGAGCGTGGTCTTGTACGGGCTGCCGAGGTCGTCGTAGAGCGAGACACCGGGCTGCGCGGCGAGCGCCTCGCCGAGGTGGCGCGGCTGCCAGACACGCAGCTCGTCGGCACCGAGGACGGCGCTGCGCGCCGGGACGCCGGAGCCGGCGGCGGAGACGACAGGGGCGAGCACGGAGCCCACGACCTCGACGGCGGGGAGCGTGGCCACGCTGTCGCGCCCCTGCGCGCGGGACGTCGTCGCCGTGGCGGAGAGCAGGACGGCGGCGAGGGGCGCCACGGAACGCGCGAGGGGACGCAGGTCACTCCTCCCGGATGCGGGACGCCCGCCGCGATCGCA
The DNA here is from genome assembly GCA_035761165.1 of Gemmatimonadaceae bacterium. GTDB lineage: Bacteria > Gemmatimonadota > Gemmatimonadetes > Gemmatimonadales > Gemmatimonadaceae > CALCHX01. The sequence goes on from DASTRO010000004.1 coordinate 32,003, forward strand.
AGTCGTGCGCCTCAGCCTGGCGCGGCGAGCATGCTCGTATGCGAGCGAAGGGGGCGGGCGCGGCGGAACGGCGGCCGCGGATCGCGCGGATCATCCGGATCGATCACGGCGCGGGTCCACGGGTCGCGCGGCGGCGCAGAACGGCGGGCTCGCGCGGAGCCGCGGAGCCGCGGAGGGCGCGGAGGAACAGCTCCCACGGTGACATCCTGCAGGCGGGAGCGCTGCGTGCAGGCAGCGTCCTCGTCCCGCACGAGTCGGGGGCTCACGGGAACGTGGGTGGGTGCGCGAGCGCTCCACGCTGTCATCCCGCAGGGCTGTCATCCCGCAGGCGCGAGCGGAGCGTGTCGGAAGCACTGTCATCGGCCGTGCTACAAGCCCACCCGGGATGGCGGGCATCCGGAGGGAGCATTCAACGGAGCCACTGTCATCCCGCAGGAGCGCCGCAGGCGCGAGTGTCGGGATCTACCGTCACGGGCTGGTGGCCGGCCCCGCGGCAGGGACACGAGATCCCGACACTCGCGGCGGCTGCGCCGCCGCTCCTGCGGGATGACAGGGTGGCGGTCGGGAGGTCTCGCGCAGTGCCGAATCTCCTCCCGGGGCATTCCACCGAGTCGAGGACACCTTCGTGGGCACCTCGCAGTGCAGCGGCGCTCCCGGTGGGGGACGGCTCAGGGCGCTGCCATGATCGACCACTATGCGCCGGCCACCGCTCCCGCGGCTCCCATTGCCGCTCCCGCGGTTCCCACCGCCGCTCCCGCGGCGTGCCGCACGAGCCGCCGCTCCCGGCCGTGTCGCAGCAGCACCAGCGCGTACGACTCGACCTCCACCTCCGCCGCATCCACGTACGCCGGCGTGCCGTGCGCCGTGTCCACCATCACCGTCCACACGGCGTCCGCGGGCGCGTCGAGCATGGGGAGCGTGAAGGCCACGGCGTCCGGGCTGGCGTTGACGAGGAGCAGCATGGTGTCGCCCTGGATGGGACGGCCGCGGTCGTCCGTCTCGTCGGTCGCCTCGCCGTTGACCAGCATGCCGAGCGCGTGATCGTCGGCGTCGTCCCAGTCGCCCTGCGTCATCTCCAGCCCGTCGGGACGGAGCCAGGTGATGTCCTTGAGCCCCTCGTGCGAGACGACCTGGCCGCGGAAGAAGGTGCGGCGGCGCAGCACCGGGTTCTGCTGGCGGATGCGGAAGACGAGCCGCGTGAAGTCGAGCAGCGCGCGGCGCTGATCGTCGAGCGCCCAGTCCATCCAGGCGAGCTCGTTGTCCTGGGCGTAGGCGTTGTTGTTCCCCCGCTGCGTGCGGCCGATCTCGTCGCCGTGGGCGAGCATCGGCACGCCCTGCGAGAAGGCCAGCGTCGCCAGGAAGTTGCGCACCGCCCGCTCGCGCATGGCGAGGATCCCGGGGTCGTCCGTCTCCCCCTCGGCGCCCCAGTTGCGGCTGACGTTGTCGTTGGCGCCGTCGCGGTTCTCCTCGCCGTTGGCCTCGTTGTGCTTGTGCTCGTAGCTGACGAGGTCGTGCAGCGTGAAGCCGTCGTGGGCGACCACGAAGTTGACGCTCGCGTAGGCCGAGCGCTGCGTCCACTGGTAGATGTCGGCCGAGCCGGAGAGGCGCGAGGCGAGGTGTGGGACCTGCCCCGGGTCGCCCTTCCAGAAGTGGCGCACGTCGTCGCGGTAGCGGCCGTTCCACTCCGCCCAGCCGACGGGAAAGTTCCCCACCTGGTAGCCGCCCGGCCCCACGTCCCACGGCTCGGCGATGGGCTTGACGTCGTTCAGCACCGGATCCTGCTGGATGATGTCGAAGAACGACGACAGCCGGTCCACCTCGAACAGCTCGCGCGCCAGCACGGGGGCGAGGTCGAAGCGGAAGCCGTCGACGTGCATCTCCTGCACCCAGTAGCGCAGGCTGTCCATGATGAGCTGCAGCGTGCGCGGGTGGCGCGCGTCGAGCGAGTTGCCGGTGCCGGTGAAGTCGTAGTAGTGGCGCGGGTCGTCGGGGACGGTGCGGTAGTAGGCCCGGTTGTCGATCCCCTTGAACGACAGCGTGGGGCCGAGGTGGTTCCCCTCGGCGGTGTGGTTGTAGACGACGTCGAGGATGACCTCGAGCCCGGCGGCGTGCAGCCGCCGCACCATCGTCTTGAACTCGTCCACCTGGTTGCCGGCGACGCGCGCCGACTGGTAGCGCACCTCCGGGGCGAAGAAGCCGATCGTGTTGTAGCCCCAGTAGTTGACCAGCCCCTTCTCGACCAGGTAGCGGTCGTCGACGAACTGATGCACGGGGAGCAGCTCGACCGCGGTCACGCCGAGCGCGAGCAGGTGGTCGATGACGGCGTCGGCGCCGAGGCCGAGATAGCTGCCGCGGATCGACTCGGGGACGTCGGGGTGGCGCACGGTCATTCCCTTGACGTGGCACTCGTAGATGACGGTGCGGTTCCACGGCGTGCGCGGCCGGCGGTCGTCGCCCCAGGCGAAGGTCTGGTCGACGACGACGCACTTGGGCATGCTCCCGGCCGAGTTCCGGTCGTCGGGCTCGAGGTCCTCGTCGGGCCCGCCCACCCGGTAGCCGAAGACGGCGTCGCTCCAGCGCACGGGTCCGGTGATGGCGCGCGCGTACGGGTCGAGGAGGAGCTTGGCGGGGTTGAAGCGGTGCCCCTCCTGCGGCGCGTAGGGCCCGTGCACGCGGTAGCCGTAGAGCTGTCCGGGGCGCACGTCCGGCAGGTAGCCGTGCCAGACCTGGTTGGTGCGCTCGCCGAGGTTGACCTTGGCGCTCTCGGTGTCGTCCTCGGCGCCGGCGAAGAGGCAGAGCTCGACGCTGGTGGCGTGCTCGGAGAAGAGGGCGAAGTTGACGCCCATGCCGTCCCAGGTGGCGCCGAGGGGATAGGGGGCACCGCGCCAGATGCGCATGAGGGAAGCGGTGAGCGGTGAGCGATGAGCGGCGAGGGGGCTCCGGTGCGGGACGGAGCTCCGCGTGGCTCGGGCGGGCTACCGGGACGTGCGGAGGGGCGTCTGGCGTCTGGCGTACAGGGGCGACAGGGGCGACAGGGGCGACAGGGGCGACAGGGCCGTACAGCGGGAAGCGTCGAGCGGGCGCACCGGGGCGGGGAGGCGGACTGGCGGAGGTGGCCGATCCGGCCCGCGGCGTGGTGATGCACCGGGGTGCGGTGGAACGATGATGCAGGTTGCGTGCGGGCAGCCCATCGTGGTGATCGGGGGGGGGCCCCCGCGCCGCGATCCGTCCCGCCGGCGCCCTCGCGCCAGGCCCCGTCGCGCCACCCCGAGCCCCTCCCCGCCACACGCTCCCCGCTGTACGCCCCTATGCGCCAGACGCCATACGCCAGACGCCCCTCCGCACGTCTGAGGGGCCCGCTCAAATCACGAGGGGCTCCGACCTACGCCGGAGCCCCTCGTCGCTCGCCGCTCGCTGCTCGCCGCTCGTCGCTCGTCGCTCGCCGCTCGTCGCTCGCCGCTCGCATCACGGCCCCACCAGCCCCAGCACCTCCTCCCGCGTCACCGCGCCGAAGTACGCCGTCACGTCCACGTCGGCCAGCGCGGCCTCGATCGCCGGGCGGTCGTAGGGCACCCCGACGAGGCGCGCCTCGAGCGCGTCGACGCTCTCGCGCCCCATGAAGTCGCCGAAGATGCGCGCCGTCGCGATGCGCCCCTCCCGCACGTCGAGCCGGACGTCGATCTCGCCCGCGGCGAACCGCTGCGCCCGCTGCACGTTGCTGGGCGGGTTCTCGCCGTAGTTCCACGCCCACGTGCCGTACTTGCTCGCCACCAGCGCGTCCACCGCCGACCAGTCCTCCGCCGTCAGCTCCACCGTCGGGATGCGGTCGCGGTGGCGCGTGCCGAAGATCCGCTCCAGGATCCGCTCGCGCAGCTCGTCGACGTCGATCGGCTCGCGCAGGAACTCGCGGATGTTGGCCACCCGGCTGCGGATCGACTTCACCCCCTTCGACTCCACCTTCCCCGGACGCGGGCGCAGCGCGGCCGTGACGGCGTCCAGGTCGGAGTCCAGGAGGAGCGTGCCGTGGCTGAACATCCGCGTCGGCGTGGCGAACTGCGCGTTGCCGGAGATCTTGCGCCCGTCGGCCAGGATGTCGTTGCGGCCGCCCAGCTCCGCCGGCACCCCGAGATCGCGCAGCACGTCGATCACCGGCCGGGTGAAGTGGTCGTAGCGAGCGAAGCGGTCCGTGACCTGGGCGGTCATGAAGCTGAAGTTCAGGTTCCCCAGGTCGTGGTAGACCGCGCCGCCCCCCGACACGCGGCGCACGACGTGGATGCCGCGCGCGGCGACGACCCCCGGGTCGATCTCCTCGATCGTGTTCTGGTTGCGGCCGATGATGATGGCCGGCGCGTTCACGTAGAAGAGGAGCACGTCCTCGGCCGCCGGCTTGTGGCGGAAGACGTACTCCTCGAGGGCGAGGTTGACGCGGGCGTCGGTGATGCCGCGGTTGTCGACGAAGAGCAGGGCGGCGCGGGGGCGGCGGCGCCGGCGCGCGCTACCGGTGGGTGGCCTGCACCGGCGCTGAGGTGGCGCCGGCGGCGAGTTGGTGCTCCAGCCGCTCGGCATGGGCGAGCACGCGGGTGGGGTAGGCGTCGCACCGCCGGCTCCCTGCGGTGCGGCGGCAGCCGTTGTAGAGACGCAGCCCCTCACGCAGGTCGCCGCCGGCATCCTTCAGGTGCTCCGCCAGCACGCGCACGCCGTGGCAGATGTTGGCGTCCACGTCGGCCAGGTCGCGCGAGGCGCAGCCGAGCCGGCCGGCCCAGCCGGGCATCACCTGCATCAGCCCCTGCGCGCCGGTGCTGGCGTTGCGCGCCCGCGGGCGCAGCGTGTTGTTCTCGGCCACCAGCACCGCCACGACGAGCGACGGGTCGACGTGGGCGCGCCGCGCCTCGCGCAGCACGGCCGCCGCGATGCGGTGCACCAGCTTGCGGTCGCGGCTGTACTTGCGGAGCACCCGCTCCAGCGGCGCCGTGCGCGCGCTGTCGGCCACCACGACCGGCGCCCGGGTGTGCACGCGCACCGCGGGCAGCACGGGGGTGAGTGCGAGCAGCGGCCGCGCGACGGGCAGCCGCGCGGCGCGCGTCAGGACGGCGGGCGTCGTCGCGGCGGGCAGCGAGGCGACGGGGCGGAGCGCGGCGGGCGACAGCGCGGCGGGCCTGATGCGCACGGGCGCCAGCGGGGCGGGAAGGGCCGCGGCCGTCGTGGATGCCGCGGCGGGGGGGCCGAACGGCACGGCGGGGTGCGGACGCGGGAGCTGCCGCGTGCCCCAGGAGGCGCCGACGACGGTCGCCAGCGCGGCGAGGCCGGTGGCGACCTCGCGGAGCGCCCGGCGCGGGCGCCTGGATGGTGGCGTCGACGCCGGGCGGCGCTCGTCTGTCGGCATGCAGGTCCCTCCGCGATCGGTACACCGGTGCGCGCGTCCCGGGCCGGCGCCGGTCGTCGGCGCCACCCGCTCACGCATCCACCCACTCGCACCAGAGACGGCCACGGTGGCGGACCGCAACGCCCGCCCCGGCACCCCGGGCGCGGGGCCCGGCGGCGTCATCAAGCTGCACGGGTCCCGGCCGGAGGGGAACCCTTGACAGGCGGCAGGTGGAAGCACTCCCGCACCTCGGCCAGCACCCCCGCCGCCACCGCCCGCGCCCGCGCCGTGCCGCGCGCCACCACGGCCAGCACCTCGCCGGGGTCGG
>DASTRO010000005.1:0-2222 GCA_035761165.1 Gemmatimonadaceae bacterium
CTTCGGCTTCCCGGTCGTGCCGGAGGTGTAGAGGATGAAGAGGACGTCCTCGGCGTCCATCGGCTCCGGGTCGCAGTGGATCGGCGCGTGCGCCATCAGCCGGTGCCACCAGTGGTCGCGCCCCTCCTGCATCTCGGCGAAGGCGGCGTCCCCCTCGGCGCCGGGGCGGCGGCGCACGACGACCACGTTCTCGACCGACGGCGTCTCCTCGAGCGCCCGGTCGGCGTTGCGCTTGAGCGGCACCACCTGGCCGCGCCGGTAGCCCGCGTCCGCCGTCACGAGCAGCTTGCAGTCGGAATCGTTGATGCGGTCGCGCAGCGACTCCGGGCTGAAGCCGCCGAACACCACCGAGTGGATGGCCCCGATGCGCGCGCAGGCCAGCATGGCGACCATCGCCTCGGGTACCATCGGCAGGTAGATGGCCACGCGGTCGCCCTTCCGCACGCCGAGCTGCTTGAGGACGTTGGCGAACTTGGTGACCTCGCAGTAGAGGTCCCAGTAGGTGAGCGTGCGGCGGTCCCCCGGCTCCCCCTCCCAGACGAGCGCCGCCTTGTTGCGCGTCGCGTCCGTCAGGTGGCGGTCCACGCAGTTGACGGAGGCGTTGAGCTGCCCGCCGACGAACCAGCGCACGTGCGGTGGCTGCCAGTCCAGCACCTGATCCCACGGCCTCGACCAGAGGAGCTGCCCGGCCTGCTCGGCCCAGAACCCTTCCGGATCACGCGCCGCGCGCTCGTAGATCGCGTCGTCGGAGACGATGGCGTCGCGCCGGAAGTCCGCCGGCGGCGGGAAGGTGCGCGTCTCGGAGAGGAGAACGTCGATGTCGGTCATGGTGGGACGGGGTGAGGGTCGGGACGAGAATGGGGAGGGGAGCGGGAAGAGGGAAGAGGGAAGAGGGGGGACGGCAGGCTCCAGGCTCCAGGCGCTAGGCGCTAGGCGCTAGGGAACTGCGCGTGGCGCTCGAGCCCCTCGCCCCTGGAGCCTAGCGCCTGGAGCCTAGAGCCTGGTGTCTCCAGCCCGTTATTCTACGCGCATGATGCGCACCGCCCAGGCAGGTTCGGTCCCGTGACCGCCGCCGCAACGCCCGTGCTCGCGGCGGAGGGGCTGGCGAAGCTGTACGGCCGGCGGCGGGCGCTGGACGGGGTGACGTTCGCCCTCGGCCGCGGCGAGTGCCTGGCGCTGTTCGGGCCCAATGGGGCGGGGAAGACGACGCTGCTCCGCATCCTCGCCGGCCTGCTCAAGCCGACGCGCGGCACGGCGCGGATCGACGGCGTGGCGGTGCGCGGCGAGCCGGCGGCGCGGGCGCGCGTGGGGCTCATCTCGCACCAGAGCCTCCTCTACACCGTGCTCACCGCGCGCGAGAACGTGGAGTTCACGGCGCGGCTCTACGGCCTGGCCGACCCGCGCGGCGCGGCCGAGCGTGCGCTGGCGCGGCTGCGCATCGCCGAGCGCGCCGACCACCCGGTGCGGGCGCTGAGTCGCGGGCTGCAGCAGCGCGTCTCCATCGCCCGCGCCATCGTGCACGAGCCGAGTGTCGTGCTGCTCGACGAGCCGTACACGGGGCTGGACGAGTCCGGGGCGGCGGCGCTCACGGCCGCGTTGACGGAGCTCAAGGCGCACGGCGCCGCGCTCGTGCTGGTGACGCACCATCTGGCCGAGGGGCTGGCGATGGCGACGCACGCGGCGGTGATGCGCGCCGGCCGTCTGGTGCGCCTGGAGCGGCGCGACGAGCTCGACCAGGCGCGCTACGCGGCCGAGTACCGCGAGCTGGTGACGACCGGTGTCTGAGCGGGCGACAGGGGCGCCGCCGGCGACGCCGCCCGGGCTGCTGCGCGCCGCGCTGCTGGTGGCGCGCAAGGACCTGGCGATCGAGCTGCGCTCGCGCAGCGCGCTCTACTCGGCCTTCGCCTTCACCGTCCTCGGCATCGTCATCTTCTACTTCGCCTGGGACAGCACCGCCGTCGCCCCGGCGGACCTGGCGCCGGGCGTGCTCTGGGTGATCTTCACCTTCTCCGGGCTGCTCGCGCTCAACCGGTCGTTCACGCTGGAGCAGGCCGACCGCGCCATCGACTCGCTGCTCGCCGCGCCGGTGGACCGCGAGGCGATCTTCCTCGGCAAGGCGCTGGCGAACCTGGCGTTCGTCTGCGCCGTCCAGGCGGTGGCGATCCCCGCCGTCGCGCTCTTCTACAACCTGCCGCTGGGGGGCGTGTGGCCGGCGCTGGCGG
>DASTRO010000006.1:0-7514 GCA_035761165.1 Gemmatimonadaceae bacterium
GCGTCAGCCCCACTCCCACCGCGTCGCCGCCGGCGAGGAGCCAGGGCGCGCTCACCCGGTCGTCGCGCGCCTCCCCCACCCGCATGGGTCGGGAGGCGCGCTTCGCGTAGCGCCACGCCTCGATCGCGCCGAGCAGCGTGATCCCTGCCGCCGTGGCGACGCCGGCGGTGAGGTTGGGCCGGCTCCGCACCTCCTCGGTGATCGTCTCCGTGTACTCCTTCCCGAACGGGTCCACGAACGTCTCGGTGCGCGTCACCATCCGGGAGTCCTGCCGCAGCCCCCAGTACGCGGCGCCGCCCGCGCCGGCAAGAAAGAGCACGCCGAGCCCGGGGCGGCGCGTGTACATCTGGCCAACCCCCGGCATGAGGCCCAGCGCCAGCGCCTCGCCGGAGTCCAGCGTGCGCTTGCGCAACTCGGCGACGTGGCGGACGACCGCGGGGCGGTCGCGCGCCTCCGGCTCGAGCTCCAGGTAGCGCTGCAGGTCGCCGATCGCCTGCTCGGGGCGCTTCTGCGCCTCGCGCACGAGCGCCCGGTTGTAGTACGGCGCCCCCCAGTCGCGCGCGACGGCGATCGCGCGCGTGAACTCGCGCTCGGCGTCGCTCCAGCGCCGCGCCGACTGGGCGGAGACACCGGCGCGGAAGTGGACCATGGCGGCGTCGGGGATCACCCGCGCGGGCCGCGGTGAGAGGCGCGCGACTCGCTCGCTCACGTCGGCGGCGTCTCCCCCATCGGGGGAGAGCGCGAGGTAGCGGCAGTACTCCCGCAGCGCGTCTCCCTGCGCGCCGAGCGCCTCCTGCGCGCGCCCTAGCTGGTACGCGATGTCGGCGTCGGTGGGGTCCAGCGCGGCCGCCTCGGCGAGCCGGTCGCGCGCGGTGCGCTGGTCGCCGCTGATCGCCGCCTCCATGCCGGCGGTGGCGAGGCGCTGCGCCTTCGCGCGGTTCGCGGCGGATGGCGCGGCGCGCTGCGGCGGCGCGGCACACGACTGCGGCGTGCCGTCGTTCGCCGGCGCGCTCTTGGGCGGCAGCATCTGCGCCGACACCGTGGCGGGGGCAGCACCGACGAGAGCCAGCAGCAGCCAGGCCGCCGCCGCCGTGGGTGCGCGCCTCGACCCGCGCCTCACGACGCTAGTGCGCATCGGCGCTGAACAGGGCGGGCGGGAGACCGGGCACAGTCGCTTCCAATTCCTGCCTCCCATTCGACTTGCCCAGCGTCCACGTCGTCTGCGCGCGCCCCGCGGCGTCGGTGACCGCGCTGGTCGGGTTGGCGGCCCCCTTTCCCTTCTTCACGTTCCAGCTCACCGGGATGCCCGGGAGCGCGGTTCCGACCTGGTCGTTCACCTGTACCACGAGCGGGGCGGGGAGGGGAGTGTCGCGCGACCCGCTCTGGCCGTTGCCGCCGATGATGATGATCGAGCCGGGAGAGCCACCCGGCGAGCCCACCGTGGCGGTCACCGACGCGGTGCCGACCTGCCCCTCGGAGATCGCGGTGATCGTCACCGATCCCTTGGACACGGCGGTCACGAGCCCGCTCTGCGACACGGTTGCTATGGCGGTGTTGGTCGAGCTCCAGACGATCTGCCGGCCCGTGAGCACGTTCCCGTTCGCATCCTTCGTGACGGCGGCGAGCTGCACCGTGCGCCCCACGTGCACGCTGGCGCTGCTCGGCACGAGGGCCACCGACGCAACGGGGATGAGCGAGACGGTGACCGGGAGCGCGGCCGTCGCGCCGCCGCTCGAGGCCGTGATGGTGGCCGTCCCCGCGCCAGTCGCGGTGACCGTGCCGCTCGACGAGACGGTGGCGACGGCCGCGTTGTCGGTGGCCCAGGCGACCGGCGCGTTAGGCAGGACGTTGCCGCTGGCATCCCGCACCGTCGCCGCGACCGGCGCGGACTGCCCGACGGTGAGCGAGAGCGCGGACGGATTGAGGTTTACCGACGACGGCGCTGGCGCGGCGACGACCACCGCGGCGGTGCCGGTGATGCCGCCGGTGGCGGCACTGACCGTGGTGCTCCCCACGCCGACGGCGGTCACCACGCCGGAGGTGGTGACGGTCGCCACCGCATGATCGCCGGTCGCCCAGCTGATGGTGCGTCCGGTGAGCACGTTCCCCCCCGCATCGCGCACCGTGGCGGCGAGCTGCGCCGTCTGCCCGGGCACGAGCTTCGTGGGGTCGGGGGCGATCGTCACGGACGCGACGGGCACGAGGTTCACCGTCACCGTGGCCTGCCCGGTCTTCCCCTCGCTGGTCGCGGTGATGGTCGCCGAGCCGGGGAAGCGGGCGGTGACGAGCCCGGCCTCGTCCACCGTCGCCACCGCCTCGTCGCTGCTCGCCCAGAGCACCGGGCGGCCGGGAAGGTTGGCGCCGCCGCCGTCCAGCGTCTGCGCCCGCAGCTGGACCGACCCGCCCACCGTGACGTTCGCCTGCGACGGGACCACGACCACGGTCGCCACGGCTGTGGGAAGCACGGTGATGGCCGCGAAGGCGCTGCGCCCATCAGCGCTCGCCGCCACCTGCGCCGAGCCGGGCGCTCTGGCCGTGACGATGCCGTTGCCGTCAACCGTGACGATGGACTCGTCGCTGGTGTTCCAGAACACCTTTCGGTCGGGCAGCACGTTCCCCGCGGCGTCGGTGACGGTAGCATGCAGGGGGAGGGACGCACCGGTGCCGAGCGTCGCGTCGGTGGGCGCCACGGACACCGAGGCCGCATTCGTGCCCGGCCCGGATCCGCCATCCGAGCAGGCCGCGAGGCCGATGAGCATCGCGGCGGCGAGCAGAGGCCCCATCGACGGCTTCAAACGCGTGTGCATCATCCGTTCGGCTTCTCCACGTAAGTCGGACGCGAGCGCTGCGACCGTGTCCCATCGCCGAGCTGGCCGGCGATGTTGTATCCCCAGCAGAAGCTCTCGCCCGAGGTGGTGGTGCCGCACGTGTGCGCACCGTTCGCGTTGAGCGCCACGAAGGTGTGCCCGCCGAGCACGCGCACCGGCGTCGAGCGGTTCGCCGTGGTACCGTCTCCGAGCTGGCCGTAGAGATTGCGGCCCCAGCACCACGCCTGGCCATCGCGCGTGAGCGCGCAACTGTGCACGCTGCCGAGCGTCACGGAGGCCCACCGCTGGTCGCCGACGACGCGCACGGGCTGCGAGTGATCGGCGGTGGCGCCGTCTCCGAGCTGGCCGCTCGTGTTCTGCCCCCAGCAGTAGAGCGCGCCCGAGGAGTCGATGCCGCAGCTGTGGCTGCCGCCGGCGGCGACGTCCGTGAACGTGATGCCGCCCGCGACGGGGACCGGCGCGACACGAGCCGTGGTGCTCCCGTCGCCGAGCTGGCCGGCGCCGTTGTCGCCCCAGCAGTAGGCACGGCCGCCGGCGATCGCGCAGCTGTGGTTCCAGCCGACCGCGAGGTCGGTGAAGGCGCCGGGCGCGCGCACCGACGCCGGCCGCGCGCGGTCGAGCAGGGTGCCATCGCCGAGCTGGCCCCGCGAGTTGCTCCCCCAGCAGCTCACGATGCCGCCCGCGGACAGCGCACAGCTGTGCGCCATCCCCGTGCCGATCTGCCTGACGTTGGAGAGGCGGGCCACGCGCACCGGCCAGGCGCGCGAGTCCGTGGTGCCGATCCCCAGCTCGCCGCGGTCGTTGTCCCCCCAGCAATAGGCATCGCCGTCGAACGAGATGCCGCAGGTGTGGCCGATGCCGGCGGAGAGCGCGCGGAAGCGGACGCCGGACGACACGCGCGTCGCGTCGGCGCGGCGCGTCGTGCTCCCGTCGCCGAGCTGACCGGAGCCGTTGCCGCCCCAGCAGAACGCCGTGCCGTCGGCGGCGAGCGCGCAGGTGTGCGTCCCTCCGGCCACGATGCGCATGCGCGCGCTCACGGCGGGGGCGTCGGGCGCCTCACGCGCGGCGGGCGCGGCGGGCGCCCCGCCGGAGCCCTGAGCGCTCTCCGCGGGCGTGGCCGCGCCGCTCTGCGGCGGCGTCGGTGGCGGCGCGGGGGTGATGACGCTCTCCGGCAGCGCCACCGCGCCGCCTGACGACGTGGTGCGCGGCGGCACGGACGGCTCGCTCCTGCCGCCCGCGGGGCGCGGCCTCGCCGTGTCCTCGGCATCACCGAGGTCCACTCGATCGTCGGCCGTGCTGTCGAGCGGGCGGAGGATGGCCGCGACGTCACCGCTCGCGGCGGCGGGCGCCGGCCCCGATGATGCCACCGTGCTGTCGGCGAGGGCGGTGCCCGCGATGGACTCCCCGCCGGTGCCACCGCCCGCGGCGGGGGCGGCGAGCGCATGCTCGCCGGCCGGGCGTGCGCGAGACGAATCGGGCGCGGGCGCCGTCGCCGTGCGGATGGGGAGCAGCGAGCGGTCGAAGCGCCAGGCGATGAGCGCGCCGAACGCCACGAAGAGCACCGCGAGCACGGCGATGAGACTGCGTCGCCTCCGGCGCCCGCCGTGCGCAGCGGGAAGGGCGGTGACGTCCACGGGCCGACGGAAGGTGACGGTCGGCGTCGCGTCACCGTGGCTCGCGGCCCGGTCGGCGGCGATCGCCGCGTCGAGCGCCGGGCGGCGCGCCACCGCGGCGGGCGCGTCGGCGAGCTGCTCGAGCAGCTCATCGGCGGACTGGAGCCGCTGCTCCGGCGACTTGATGAGCACGCCCTCCACCGCGTAGCGCAGGTTCGGGGTGGCGTCGGGCCGGACGTCGAGCACCGCGGGGAGCGCCTCGTGCTTCTGCCGGTGCAGCACCGAGTAGAGGCTCTCGCCGGCCCACGGGCGCACGCCGCCGAGCATCTCCCAGCCCACGAGGCCGAGGCTGTAGAGATCGCTGCGCCCGTCGAGGGGCACCGCGTCGATCTGCTCGGGCGACATGTACGCCGGCGTCCCGATGGCGACGCCGGTCATCGTCAGGTGCGCATCCGAGTCGGCGGCGCGGGCGCTGCCGAAGTCGGCGAGCATGGCGCGCCCGCCCTCGCGCTCGAGGAAGATGTTCTCGGGCTTCACGTCGCGGTGCACGATGCCGTGCAGGTGCGCGTGCGACAGCGCGCTCGCCACGTCGCGCAGGATCTCCTCGACACGGTCGAGGGGGAGGGCACCATCGCGGCGCAGCACCTCGCGCAGCGACGCGCCGTCCACGTAGCGCGTGACGAGCGCGATGCTGCCGTCCTCGAGCTGGGCGGTGCCCAGAAGCGGGACGATGTTCGGGTGGCGCAGCCGCGAGATGGTGCGCGCCTCGCGTGCGAGCCGCGCCCGCGCCTCGGGATCGTCGGCGTACTTCTCGTGCACCACCTTGAGCGCCACGAGCGCGCCGCTCCCGCGCTGGCGCGCGAGATAGACGATGGCCATCCCCCCGCGCCCCAGCTCGCGCAGGATCTCGTAGTCGCCGCCGTGCTCCGGATCGGGCGCGGCGGCGCTCGCGCCGTGCTGCGCCAGCAGCGGTGCCTCGTCCCGCTCCACTAGTGCTCCCAGAATCGAAGGAGGATCTCGCCCAGCTCCAGACGGTCGCCGTGCGACAGCAGGCGCGTCTCGCCGAGCCCGAGCGGTGTGCCGTTCACCAGCGTCGGGTTCGTCTCGGAGAGGTTGACGATCTTCCAGCGCTCCCCCTCGAAGCGCATGCGCGCGTGCGCGCGGCTCACCGTGAGCGAGTGGAGCTGCAGGTGCCGGTGCTTCGGGCCGGTGCCGCGCCCGATGGTGATCTCGGGCACATCACCCCACGCGCGCACGAAGCGGATCTCGCGCTGCTCCTCGCCTTCCACCACCTCGAGCCGGCCAGGGAGCACCTGCACGGTGTCCTCGGCGGGGCGCTGGATCCGAACGGTGGCGCCATCGGCGACCTCGCGGCCAGCGACCGCGTGCCTGAACGGCGCGCGCCCTCGCGCGGCGCCCGCCACGCTCCCCTCATCGACGCGCGCGAGCAGGCGATCACCGGAGCGCCCCGGCGTGCGCTCGGGCGCGACGTGGCGCGCGCCGACGGGCGCGGCGCCCACGAGCGCCGGCGGATAGGCCACGAGCATCGGAGGCGGGTGGTCCCCCTGCAGCAGCGCTTGCACGCGCTTCCGCCGGCGCCGCGCCGCGAGCGCGCCGCCCAGCAGCACGATCGCGCCCAGCGCCAGCAGAATCACGTATCCCCACTCGACGACGAACTCCACTGCACGACCTGCCTGTACGGGTGAGCGGCACCACTCGCGTGTGGCGTTCTCCTTCCGGATACCGAGAGCCTTCCTCGTGCAAGGCGCGTTCCGGCTGCCCCCGCCTCTGCAAGGCCCAGTCCGCTGTGGGACGACGGGAAACGCGCGACGGGCGGGGCACGATCGCTCGCGCTCCCGCCCGTCGGTGTACCCGGCGCGCCGCCGGGTGGTCCCTGCTGCCGCCCGTCAGGGTGTGGAGTAGTCGGGCGGGAGCTGCTTGTAGCGCTGCATGAGCTGGTCCTGCCGCGACTCGCCGAGCGTCTGCGGCTTTCCGCGCACGATCACGTGCTCCACGCGCGTGCCGAACTCGAACGGATCGCCGCTCCACACCACGACGTTCCCCTCGAGCCCGGAGCGGAGCGCGCCGACGCGGTCGGCGACGCCGAACATCTGCGCGGGGGCGAGCGTGACGGCGCGCAGCGCGTCATCCCAGCTCATCCCGTACGCGACGGCGTTCCCCGCCTCCTGCTTGATGTTGCGGACGTTGAACGCCTCCGGATCGCTCCCCGTGCCGATGAGCACGACGTCCACGCCGGCCTTCCGCAGCAGCGCCGGGTTCTCCTGCCGAGCGCCGAGCGTCGAGAAGCTCCCCGGGATGTTGTTCATCGCGCCGGCCATGACGGGCACCTTCGCCGCGGCCAGCTCATCGGCCACCATCCACGCCTCGGCACCGCCGGCGATGATGATCCTGAGGCCGTAATCCTTCGCCAGCTTGAGCGCGGCCTGGATGTCGCTCTGCATGTCGGCCTGGATCACGAGCGGCAGCCGTCCCTCCGCCACCGGGATCATCGCCTCGAGATCGAGGCGGCCTGCCGCGAAGTCGCGCGTCTGCGCCCGCTCGAAGTCGGCGCGGCGGCGCTGGTAGGCGCGCGTGTCGGCGAGCAGCTCGCGGAGCTTGCCGATCATCTCGCCCTTCGATGCGGCGTCGGCCGAGCGCGCGTTGTCGATCTGCGCGACCATCGCGACGGGAGAGCGGAGCACCATGTCCGCCACCGACCCTTCGACGATGTCGAGCATGGCGCCCTGGCCGGCGACGAGCCCGCCCTGCGGCCACACGCCGATCGTCGTGACTCCCTCATCGCGCGCCGGGGCGAAGAGCGCCGAGTTGGGGTTCAGCCCGTCCCACACGGTGAAGGAGGCGTGGACCGCGCTGCCGCCGCCGCGAGCCGACATCTGCCGCGTGTCGGGCACGGCGCCGACCTCAACGAGCCCGAGCGAAGTGGCCGCGTTCACGAGGCCGGGGGTCACCACCTTTCCGGTGGCGTCGATGCGCTGCGCGCCGGCGGGCACGGCGACGTTGGCGCCGACCGCGACGATCTTGCCGTCGCGGATGAGCACCGTGCCGTTCTCGA
>DASTRO010000007.1:0-21130 GCA_035761165.1 Gemmatimonadaceae bacterium
GAGGGCGCGCGCTCGTATTGGACCCGCGGACCCTCGTCCTCGACCCGCACGGCGCGCTGCGGACGCCGTGGCGCCTGGCCGTCTTCGTCGCGGCGGTCGCCGTCTCGCTCGTCGTCGTCAACGCGGTCGTGGTGCCACTGGTGGCGGGGGTCGCCTGGTTCGCGGCGGGGCAGCGGCTCGAGCTGGCCTGGTGGGCCTTCCTCGCCGCCGTCCTGCTGGCGCACGTGGTCAGCTTCCGGTTCGCCGGCGGCGACTGGACGGCGGTGCGACTGGGGCGGGCGGCGGCGCGGCCGCGCGCCGTGCTGACCGGCGTCGCCATCGGCGTGGTGGCCATCGGCGTGCCGGCGCTCCTGCTGCTCGCCGTCGGCTGGCTGCGCGCACAGCCCGCCGCCCCGGGCAGCTCGCTGGCCGCCGGGGCGCGCCTGCTCGTGGCGCTGGCGCCCGCGGCGCTGGGTGAGGAGCTGCTCGTGCGGGGCTACGCGTTCGCGGCGCTGCGCCACGGCGCGGGCGACGGGTGGGCGGTGGCGCTGACCAGCGTCGCCTTCGGGCTGCTCCATCTGCAGAACGAGGGTGCTAACTTGCAGGCCGTCGGCCAGGTCGTGTTCGCCGGCGTCTGGCTGTGCGGCGTGCTGCTGGCGACCGAGAGCCTCTACGCCGCGTGGGCGGCGCACCTGGGCTGGAACTGGGTGATGGCGGCGGTGCTCCACGCCCCGGTGAGCGGGCTCACCTTCGCCGTCCCCGACTTTCGTGTGATCGACGCCGGCCCGGACTGGGCCACCGGCGGCGCGTGGGGTCCGGAGGGCGGGCTCGGCGCGACGCTCGGCATGGCGCTGACGTTGACATTCCTGTTCGCGCGGCGCACGCGCCGCGAGGAGCCGAGAGCATGGCCGACCGCGTCGCGGTGATCGGCGCTGGGCAGATGGGGAACGGCATCGCGCACGTGGCGGCCCAGGCGGGGCTGCCGGTGACGATGATCGACGTCTCGCGCGACGCGCTGGCGCGCGGGCGCGCCACGATCGAGAAGAACCTCGATCGCCAGGTGAAGAAGGGGACGATCGACGAGGCCGCGAAGGCGGCCACGCTGCAGCGCCTCGGCGAGGCCACGGAGCTCGACGCGGCAGCCGACGCGACGCTCGTCATCGAGGCGGCCACCGAGAACCGCGACCTCAAGTTCCGGATCTTCGGCGACCTCGATCGCATCGCCCCCGCCGGGGCCGTCCTGGCCTCCAACACCAGCTCCATCTCCATCACCGAGATCGCCGCCCGCACGCAGCGCCCCGAGCAGGTCATCGGCATGCACTTCATGAATCCGGTGCCGGTGATGCAGCTCGTCGAGGTCATCCGCGGCCTGGCCACCTCCGACGACACGACGCAGCACGTCATGGAGACGGCGCGCCGCCTCGGCAAGACGCCCGTGGAGGTCGCCGACTACCCCGGCTTCGTGGCCAATCGCGTGCTCATGCCGATGATCAACGAGGCGGTCTACTGCCTCATGGAGGGCGTCGGCACGCCGGAGGCCATCGACACGGTGATGAAGCTCGGGATGAACCATCCCATGGGGCCGCTCGCCCTCGCCGACCTGATCGGCCTCGACACCTGCCTCGCCATCCTCGAGGTGCTGCAGGACGGCCTCGGCGACCCGAAGTACCGCCCCTGCCCGCTGCTCCGGAAGTACGTCGCCGCCGGCTGGCTGGGGCGGAAGAGCGGCCGCGGCTTCTACCGCTACGCCGACTGATGGACGCCGAGCTCCTCCCGCTCAGCGAAGAGCAGCGGGAGATCCAGCGCGTGGCGCGCGACTTCGCGGCCAGCGAGATCGCGCCCCACACCGAGCGGTGGGACCGCGAGGCCCACTTCGATCGCGCCGTCGTGCGCAAGCTCGGGGAGCTCGGCTTCCTCGGCATGCTGCTGCCGGAGCGGTACGACGGGCTGGGACTCGACACCGTCACCTACCTGCTGGCGCTCGAGGCCATCAGCGCCGCAGACGCGTCGGTGGGCGTCACGATGAGCGTGCACAACTCGCTGCCCACGCAGATGATCCTGCGCTACGGCAGCGAGGAGCAGCGCGCGCGCTTCCTCCCCGGCATGGCGCGCGGCGAGCTGCTGGGCGCCTTCGCCCTCTCCGAGCCGGACGCCGGCTCGGACGCCGCCGCGCTGCGCACGCAGGCCGTGCGCGACGGCGACGACTGGGTGCTCACCGGCACCAAGGCGTGGGTGACGAGCGGGAACGAGGCGGACGTCATCGTCGCCATGGCGCGCACCGACGTGCCCGAGCACCGGCGCGGGGCGCGCGGCATCGGCGCCTTCATCGTGACGCCCGACCTGCCGGGCTTCGCGGTGGGGAAGAAGGAGGACAAGATGGGCCTCCGCGCCTCGCCCACGGTGCAGCTGGTGTTCGACGACCTGCGCGTGCCGGCGGCCAACGTGCTCGGCGATCCGTCGTCGGGCTTCGTCTACGCCATGCAGTCGCTGGACAACGGGCGGCTCGGCATCGGCGCGCAGGCGGTGGGCATCGCCGGCGCGGCGCTCGAGGCGGCCGTGCGCTACGCGGGGCAGCGGCAGCAGTTCGGCCGCCCCATCCGCGATCACCAGGCCATCCAGTTCAAGCTGGCGAACATGGCCGTGCGCGTGCACGCCGCCCGCGCGCTGCTCTACCAGGCGGCGGCCGCGAAGGACCGCGGCGAGAAGATCACCCTGCAGGCGTCCATGGCCAAGCTGGCCGCCAGCGAGGCCGCGATGCACGTCACGACCGAGGCCGTGCAGGTGTTCGGCGGCTACGGCTACATCAAGGACTTCCCCGTCGAACGGCTCTTCCGCGACGCCAAGGTGACGGAGATCTACGAGGGCACGTCGGAGATCCAGCGCATCGTCATCGCGCGTGAACTGTACGCTCTTCCATCCCAACCATGAACCTCTTCGATACGATCGCCGAGATGGGCCACGAGCAGGTGGTGGTCTGCCACGACAAGGCGAGCGGCTACCGCGGCATCATCGCCATCCACGACTCCACGCTCGGGCCGGCGCTCGGCGGCACCCGCTTCTGGCACTACGCCACCGATGCGGAGGCGCTGACCGACGTGCTGCGGCTGAGCCGCGGCATGACCTACAAGAACGCGGTGGCGGGGCTCAACCTCGGCGGGGGCAAGGCGGTCATCATCGGGGACAACAAGACCACGCGCCGCGAGATGCTCTTCCGCGCCCACGGCCGCTTCGTCGACAGCCTGGGCGGCCGCTACATCACCGCCGAGGACGTGGGCACCAGCCCGGCCGACATGGAGTTCGTCCACATGGAGACGGACAACGTGGCCGGCCTGCAGGGGCGCTCCGGCGACCCGTCGCCGGTCACGGCGCGTGGCGTCTTCCGCGCCATCCAGGCCTCCGCCAAGCATCGCTGGGGCTCCGACGACCTGTCCGGCAAGCACGTGGCGGTGCAGGGGCTCGGACACGTCGGCTACTACCTCTGCGAGGAGCTCTGCTCGGCCGGCGCGCGGCTGACCGTCACCGACATCGACGCCGAGCGCGTGCGCCGCACCGCCCAGGCCTTCGACGCCACGGCGGTGGCGCCCGACGAGATCTACGGCGTGAAGGCGGACATCTTCGCGCCCTGCGCGCTGGGCGGGGTGATCAACGACCGCACGCTGCCGCAGCTCAAGGTGGAGATCGTCAGCGGCGCGGCCAACAACCAGCTGCTCGAGACGCGCCACGGCGACGAGCTGGAGCGGCGCGAGATCACCTACGCGCCGGACTACGTCGCCAACGCCGGCGGCGTGATCAACGTCTACGGCGAGCTGCACGGCTGGAGCGCCGACCGCGCCCTGCGCAAGGCGGACCAGATCTACGACACCACGCTGGGCGTCTTCGAGATCGCGCGCGAGCAGGGGGTGCCGACCTACGTCGCCGCCGACCGGCTGGCCGAGCGGCGGCTGGCGGAGGTGCGCTCGCTGGTCCGCACGCGCGTGCCGGCGCGGCGCGCCTGACGGGGCCGGCGATGACCCTGGAACGGATCCCGATCGCCGCCGACCACGCCGGCTACGCGCTCAAGGCGCGGCTGGCGGCGCGGCTCGCCGCGCTCGGCTACGCGGTGGAGGACCTCGGCACCGACGCCGACGCGTCCACCGACTACGCGGACTACGCCCACCCCCTAGCCGCGCGCGTGGCCGGTGGCGAGGCGCGCCGCGGGGTGCTGCTCTGCGGCACCGGGCTCGGCATGTCGTACGTGGCCAACCGCTATCCCGGCGTGCGCGCCGCGGTGGCGTGGAGCCCCGAGGTGGCGGCGCTGGCGCGGCAGCACAACGACGCCAACGTGCTCGTCCTGCCGGCGCGCTTCGTGGACGACGCGACGGCCGAGCGCATCCTCGAGACCTGGTTGGAGACCGCGTTCGAGGGCGGTCGGCACGAGCGCCGTGTCGCCAAGATCGAGCGGGAGCGAGCGCCGGCGCTGGCCGGCCAGGAGAGCTGATGCTGCGGTGGAACGAGTGGGACCGCTGCCCGCCGGGCGCGGCGCTGCGCGAGACGGACCCCGACGTGGCGCGCCTGATCGGCGACGAGGTCCGGCGGCAGAACGAGGGGCTGGAGCTGATCGCCAGCGAGAACTTCGTCTCGCCGGCCGTACTCGAGGCCATGGGCTCGCCGCTCACCAACAAGTACGCCGAGGGGCTGCCGGGCAAGCGCTACTACGGCGGCTGCGAGGTGGTGGACCAGATCGAGCAGCTGGCCATCGACCGCGCCAAGCAGCTCTTCGGCGCCGAGCACGCCAACGTGCAGCCGCACTCGGGTGCGCAGGCGAACGCCGCCGTCTACCTGGCCTTCCTCAAGCCGGGCGATACGCTGCTCGGGCTCGACCTCTCGCACGGCGGCCACCTGACGCACGGCTCGCCGGTGAACTCCTCGGGCATCCTCTACCACCCCGTGCACTACCAGGTGAACGACGAGGGGTGGATCGACTACGACCGGATGGAGGCGCTGGCGCGCGAGCACCGGCCGCGGATGATCGTCGCCGGCTACAGCGCCTACTCGCGCGTGCTGGACTACGAGCGCTTCGCCGCGGTCGCGAAGGAGGTGGGCGCGATCTTCATGGTGGACATGGCGCACTTCGCCGGGCTGGCGGCCGCCGGCGTCTACCCGTCGCCGGTGCCGCACGCCGACGTCGTCACCACCACCACGCACAAGACGCTGCGCGGCCCGCGCGGCGGGCTGATCCTGTGCAGGGCGGAGCACCAGAAGGCGATCGACAAGGCGATGTTCCCCGGCACGCAGGGCGGCCCGCTGGAGCACGTCATCGCCGCCAAGGCGGTCGCCCTGGGCGAGGCGCTGCGCCCCGAGTTCCGCACCTACTCGGCGCAGGTGGTGGCCAACGCGAAGGCGCTCGCCGCCGCGCTCGCCGGGCGCGGCTTCCACATCGTCTCGGGCGGCACGGACAACCACCTGATGCTCGTGGACCTGCGCAACCGCGGGCTCACCGGCAAGGTGGCCGAGAAGGCGCTCGACCGGGCGGGGATCACGGTCAACAAGAACACCGTGCCGAAGGAGACGCAGTCGCCCTTCGTGACGAGCGGCATCCGCATCGGCACGCCGGCGGTGACCACGCGCGGCATGGGCGAGGCGGAGATGGCGCGAATCGCCGAGCTGATCGACACGGTGCTGCAGGCGCCGGAGGACGAGGGCGTCACGGCCCGCGTGCACGAGGACGTGCGGGCGCTGGCGGGGCGGTTCCCGCTGTATCCGGCGTAGGCGGCAGGCGGAAGGGACCAGGGACCAGGGACCAGGAACGACCTCGGGAGGCCCCTGCTCCCTCTTCCCTCTTCCCTCTTCCCTGGTCCCTCGATCCCCTGGACCCCGCCGCAGGGAGTTGTGGCCCCGCACTCCGGTCCCCATCTTTTTCACCGTGTGCGGCCGGGAGCGACCCGGCCGCCGGTCGGCAACCCTGTCCGTGGAGTGGCGTTGGCGCAGCAGTTGGCCTTTCGAGACGGCATCATGGACCGGATCCGGATGCGGGAGACCCGCTTCCACGAGCATGCCTACCTCTTCGTGCTGTCCGCGCTGGAGTACTGCCAGCAGCGCCTCCCGGAGCGGCGGCACATCTCCGGGGCCGAGCTGGCGCACGCCTGCCGCGATCTGGCGCTCGAGCGATACGGGGTGATGGCCAAGCTCGTGCTCGACCACTGGGGGATCCGCAGCACCGGTGACATCGGCGACGTGGTGTTCACCCTCGTCGACCTGCAGTTGCTGATCAGTCAGCCGACCGACAGCCGCGACGACTTCGCCGACATCTTCGACTTCGAGACGGCGTTCGAACGCGACTACCCGTGGCACGGGGCGTTCAGGGCCTGACGACGCACGCCCCGGGGCGACCGGCCCGCGCCCGCCCACGCCTCGCGGCCGATTCCCCTGCGGAGGACGGAACGTGACTCTGCCCCCACTGCCCACGTGCCAGAAGTGCGGCACGGGCATCATGCTGCCGCTGAGCGACTACGGCCGGGATGGCGCGCCCATCACCTTCAAGGCATGGGTGTGCAGCAGCCCGGACTGCGGCTTCAACATCCGCATCGACAACGGCGAGATCAGCTTCGGGCGTACGGTCGCCCACTCGTCCAAGTGAGGTGCGGCGGGTGAGCGCCGCTCCGTCGCCAGGCGCGGCGGCCCCGGCGGGCCGCCGCGCGCCGTTTCACCCCCCTGCACGCCGGTCGCGCGAGCACGCGCCGCACCGCCCCGATTCCGGGAGGCAACCGTGGCGGCGCTGAGCCCCGTCCTCCGTGCCGACGAGGCCGCGGCGGCCGACGTCGCCACCATCGTGCGCGGCGTCCCGAGCCGCGCGCTCATGCAGCGCGCCGGCGCGGCCGCGGCGGCCGAGATCGCCCGCCGCCACGGCGCGCGGCTTCCCCACGGCGTGCTCCTCCTCGCCGGCGGCGGCAACAACGGCGGCGACGCCTGGGTGGTGGCGCGTGCCCTCGCCGCGGTCGGCGTCCACTGCCGCGTCCACGAAGCCGTGGCGGCCCGCACCGACGACGCCCGCGCCGAGCGCGAGCTCGCGCTCCCGCTGGTCGAGTGTGGCGCGCCGGGTGACGGCGCGGGCGTGGTGGTGGACGGGTTGCTCGGCACCGGCGCGTCGGGGCGGCCGCGCGGTGCGGTGGCCGAGGCCATCGCCCACGCCGCCCGCCTGCGCGCCGGCGGCGCGCCGGTCGTCGCGCTCGACGTCCCGTCCGGCGTGGACGCCACCACCGGCGAGGCCGACGGCGCGCTCACGGCCGACCTCACGCTCACCTTCGGTGCGATGAAGCGCGGCCTGCTGGTGGCGCGCGCGCACGCCGGGCGGATCGCGCTCCTCGACATCGGCCTGGTCGAGTCGCTCGACGGCGAGTCCGAGCCGCCGCGTCTCGTCGACGCGCGCTGGGTGCACCACCGGCTGCCACGCATCGCCGCCGATGCGCACAAGGGGACCCGTCGCAAGCTCGTGATCGTGGGCGGCGACCGGGGGATGGCCGGCGCGGCCGTGCTGGCCGCGCGCGCGGCGGCGGCGAGCGGCGTGGGCATGGTGCGCTGTCTGGTCGCACCCGACAGCCTCCCGGTGGTGCAGGGTGCCGCGCCGGAGGCGCTCGGCGGCCCGTGGCCGGCCACCGACGCCGAGGTGGACGCGCAGCTCGGCGACTGGGCCGACGCGGTGTTGATCGGCCCGGGGCTCGGCCGTGGCGACGCGGCGGGCGCGCTGCTCGAGCGCGTGCTCGCGCGCTGGCGCGGGCCGGTGGTGCTCGACGCGGATGCGTTGAACCACTTCGCCGGCCGCGCCGACGCGCTCGGCGCGCTGCTGCGCGGCCGGCCGGCACTGCTCACCCCGCACGTCGCCGAGTTCGGGCGACTGGCGGAGCTGGAGCCGCGCGACGTGCTCGCCAGCCGCTTCGACGTGGGGCTCGAGCTGGCGCGGCGCACGGAGGCCACCGTGCTCCTCAAGGGCGTGCCGACCGTGCTCGCGGCACCGGACGGGCGACGGCTGGTGACGGCGTCGGGCACGCCGGTGCTGGCCGCGGCGGGCAGTGGCGACCTGCTCTCCGGCATCGCCGGCACCCTGGTGGCGCAGATGGACGACGTGCTGCACGCCGCCGCCTGTGCCGCGTGGGCACATGGCCGCGCTGCCGAGCTCGCGGGGGACGGTGCCGTTCGCGGGATCACGCTGCGCGACGTGCACCGGTCGCTCGCGCGCGTCTGGCGCGAACGCCCGACTCCCCCGGTCTACCCCGTGCTCGCCGAGCTGCCGGCCGTGCCGTGAGCGACGGGGACGCCAGGGGCCACGCCCTCCCGCTCGGCCCCGGCCGCGAGTTCGACGTCGTGCGCGACTTCCTGCGCCGGTGGGGCACTGCGGCGCGTGGCATCGGTGGGGACTGCGCCGAGCTGGAGCTGCCGCCGGGTCAGCGGCTGGTCGTCAGCACCGACAGCTCGGTGGAGGGGGTGCACTTCCGCCGCGAGTGGCTCGCGCCGCGCGAGATCGGCTACCGTGCGGCTGCGGCGGCGCTGAGCGACCTGGCCGCCGCGGCCGCCGAGCCACTGGGGCTCCTGCTCGCCCTCACCGTGCCGGACGGGTGGCGCGCCGACGCCGGCGCGCTCGCCGACGGCGTGGCCAAGGCGGCGCTGGCGGCAGGGGCACCGATCGTCGGCGGCGACCTGTCGCGCGGCGGCGAGCTGTCGCTGACCGTGACGGTGCTCGGCGCCGCGGCGCACCCGCTGCGGCGCGACGGGGCCCGCGCCGGCGACGCGCTCTTCGTCACCGGCGCGCTCGGTGGTCCGGGCGCCGCGGTGCGCGCCTGGGTCGGCGGCGGCGTCCCCGCGGCCGAGCACCGCGAGCGCTTCGCGCATCCCGTGCCCCGGCTGGCCGAGGCGCGCTGGCTGCGGGCGCACGGCGCGACGGCGGCGGTGGACCTCTCCGACGGCCTGGCCGCCGACGCCGCACACCTGGCCGCGGCCAGCGGCGTCCGCCTCCGGCTCGACGTCGATGCCGTGCCGTGCGTGGCGGGCGTGCGCGTCGAGGAGGCGCTGGCGAGCGGCGAGGAGTACGAGCTCCTCGTCGCGGCGCCGGCCAGGCTGGACGTCGCGGCGTTCGCGCGCGCCTTCGGCCTCCCGCTCACGCGCGTGGGCCGTGTGGAGGCGGGCGCGCCGGGGGTGGCGGCGCGCGTTGACCTGCCGCACGGGCACGACCACTTTTCCCGTTGATGCGCCTCGTCCTCGTGCTGCTCACCCTGCTGCTCTTCACGCCGTCGCTCGGTGCCCTGGTCGTGCTGGCCGCGCTCCTCGGCGTGAAGGACCGTCCGGGTGGCGTGTACGACTGGGCGCAGCGCACCTGGGCCGGGCTGCTGGTGAAGGCGGCCGGCGTGCGCGTGGTGCTGCACGACGCGGAGCGCATTCACGCGGGCGAGGCGCGCGTCTTCGCCAGCAACCACGTGTCGTGGTACGACGTCTTCGTGCTCGCCTCGGTGCTCCCGCAGTACAAGTTCGTCGCCAAGGCGGAGCTGTTCGACATCCCGATCTTCGGCCGCGGCGCCCGCGCCGTCGGCACCATCCCCATCCAGCGCGAGAATCGCAAGGCGGCCTTCGGCGCCTACGAGGAGGCGGCGCAGCGCATTCGCGGCGGCAGCGCGGTGGTCGTCTTCCCGGAAGGCACGCGCGGCCACGACTACCCGCTGCGCCCGTTCAAGAAGGGGCCGTTCGTGCTCGCCACCGCGGCGCAGGTGCCGGTGGTGCCGACGCTCGTCTACGGCACCATCGCCGTGCAGCCGCGCGACTCGTGGCGCATCCGCGCCGGCACGGTACACGTGCACTTCCTGGAGCCCGTCCCCACCACCGGGCTGACATATGCCGACCGCGACCGGCTGAGCCGCATCGTCTGGCAGCGGATGGCCGACGGGCTCGAGCGGCTGTACGGCATCCACAGCCCGCCGCCGCCCGCCTCGCGCGCCGGCGAGACGGTCGCCGCCCCCACACCCTCCATCACCTGACATGGCCACCATCGTAGACATCCGCGCCCGCGAGATCCTCGACAGCCGCGGCAATCCCACCGTCGAGTGCGACGTGACGCTGGAGAGCGGCGCCGCCGGCCGCGCCGCCGTGCCGAGCGGCGCCTCCACCGGCGAGCACGAGGCGCTCGAGCTGCGCGACGGCGACAAGCGCCGCTACGGTGGCAAGGGCGTCCTCAAGGCCGTGCGCAACGTGGAGGAGACCATCCTCCCCGCGCTGCGCGGGATGGAGGCCACCGACCAGATGGGGATCGACCGCACGCTGCTCGACCTGGACGGCACGCCGACGAAGGAGAAGCTGGGCGCGAACGCGATCCTCGCCGTGTCCATGGCCGTGGCGCGCGCCGCGGCGGCGGAGCTCGGGCTGCCCCTCTATCGCTACCTGGGCGGGCCGATGTCGCGCACCATGCCGGTGCCGCTGATGAACATCCTGAACGGGGGCGCGCACGCGACCAACACGGTGGACTTCCAGGAGTTCATGATCGTCCCCGTGGGCGCGGAGACGTTCGCCGATGCCCTGCGCATGGGCGCGGAGGTCTTCCACGCGCTGAAGAAGGTGCTCGTCGGCCGCAAGCTGGCCACCGGCGTGGGCGACGAGGGCGGCTTCGCGCCCGACCTGAAGAACGACGAGGAGGCGCTGAAGGTCATCCTCGAGGCGATCGAGGCGGCGGGCTTCGCGCCGGGCAAGGAGGTGGCGCTGGCGCTCGACGTGGCCGCGTCGGAGCTCTACAAGGCCGGCAGCTACACCTTCAAGAAGAGCGGCGCCGGCACGCGCGACGCGAACGGGATGATCGAGCTCTACCAGCAGTGGATGGAGGAGTACCCGATCGTCTCGATCGAGGACGGCCTCGCCGAGGACGACTGGGACGGCTGGGAGGCGATGACGCGCCAGCTCGGCGACCGCGTGCAGCTCGTCGGCGACGACCTGTTCGTGACGAGCACGGAGCGGCTGATGCGCGGCATCGAGAGCGGCGTCGGCAACGCGATCCTCGTCAAGGTGAACCAGATCGGCACGCTCACCGAGACGCTGGAGGCGATCGAGACGGCGCGCGCGGCGGGCTACCTGTCGGTCATCTCGCACCGCTCCGGCGAGACGGAGGACACCTTCATCGCGGACCTGGCGGTGGGCACCGGCGCGGGGCAGATCAAGACGGGCTCCGCGTCGCGCACGGACCGCGTCGCGAAGTACAACCAGCTGCTGCGCATCGAGGAGCAGCTGGGCGACGCGGCGGAGTACCCGGGCGGCGCGCCGTACGGACTGTAGCGACGGCAGACGCGAGACGCGAGACGCGAAGGTCCGAGGGACGGCGTCGGGGCGCTCCCGAGCCGTCGCGCTCGGGCCCGGCGTCTCGCCTCCCTCGTCCGCCATTCCCGGTCCGGATTTCCCGACGCTCCCCGATGCCCAAGCGACGCTTCGACCTCAAGCTCCTCCTCTGGCTCGTCGTGCTCGTGGCGGCCGTCGTCTTCGCCGTGCAGGGCGGGGAGTACGGCACGTCCGACCTGTTCCGACAGCATGCCCGCCGCACGGCGCTGCAGGCGGCGGTGGACTCGCTACAGCGGGAGGTGGACTCGCTGCGACGGTACCGGGCGGCGATCGCCACCGACCCGCGCGTGCAGGAGCGCATCGCCCGCGAGGAGTTCGGCATGATCCGGCCCGGAGAGCTGCTCTACCGGCTGGTGCCGACGGCGTCGAATGCGGACAGCGGGGGTGGCGACGGCGATCGCTGAGGGGCAGGGCAGGGCTTGACGCTCCGGAGCCGGCCGGATATACTTCCGGACACTGACGCGGGGTGGAGCAGCCTGGTAGCTCGTCGGGCTCATAACCCGAAGGTCGCGGGTTCAAATCCCGCCCCCGCTATTGAATGGCCGGCCCAGCTGGGTCGGCCATTCGTGTGAAGCCCCACCGCGACGGCGCGGGTCGCGTGCGTCGCAGACGGTGGCGGTGGGGCAGGGTAGCTCAGTTGGTGAGAGCGCACGACTCATAATCGTGAGGTCGAGGGTTCGAATCCCTCCCCTGCTACTGTTGAGCACAACGACTTAGGGGCCCCCAAGCGGGGCCCCTTTTCGTTCGGGTGCGGTGCGCGCCGCCGCAGACAGCGGCCTCGTCCCGTCGTGGCGATCATGCCTGTGGCGCTTTCGTGAGAGGCCCCGAGGCGTGTGGCTTGCACCGGCGAGGTGCGACTGGGATCCCGCCGCGCACGCCGATCCACGTCTGGGTCGACCCATCCTCGCACCCCCCGGCGCATGACCAGCTCCGCAGCCCGCCTCACCGGCCGCACCAGCCGCGCGCCGGGTCTCGTGCTCGGCCTTGGCCTCGGCGGCTTCGTCGACGGCATCGCGCTGCACCAGATCGCCCAGTGGCACAACATGGGCTCCGCCGTCCTGCCGCCGACCACGATGGACGCGATGCGGCAGAACATGGCCTGGGACGGGTGGTTTCACGTCGTCACGCTCGCGCTCACCATCACCGGCGTCTACCTGCTGCTGCGTGATGCGCGCGCCGGCGTGCCGCTACCCGACATCGCCGCCTTCACCGGACAGCTCCTCCTCGGCTGGGGCGTATTCAACCTCGTCGAGGGGCTCGTCGACCATCATCTGCTGGACATTCACCACGTGCGCGACCTGCCGACACACGTGCCGCTCTACGACTGGCTCTTCCTCGGCATCGGCGGGGTCGGGCTCATCGCCCTGGGAGGGCTCCTGTCGCGGCGCACGTCGGTGGGGAGCGTGCGTTCGGGACCGTAGGAGCATCGCGTCGGTCCACAGGAGCATCGCGTCGGTCCACCGGAGAGACGCCGAGTGCCGCGCTGCCCCCGACGCCCTCGCCGTCGGGCCCGCCGGCCCGATCCATGCGAGCCCAGTCGCACGTTCACCCCGCGCACGCCACCGTCGCGCGGCCAGCCTACCGTACCGAGCGCGCCCGCCCGACCCGATGAAGCTCGTCATCTTCGGCCTCTCCGTCAGCTCGTCCTGGGGGAACGGTCACGCCACCCTCTGGCGCGGCCTCGTCCGTGCCCTCGCGCGGCGCGGCCACCACGTCGTCTTCTTCGAGCGGGATGTGCCCTACTACGCCGCGCACCGGGACCTCACCGAGCTTCCCGGCGGTCGGCTGCGCCTCTACCCCGACTGGGTCGGCGTCCGCGCCGAGGCTCGCCGCGAGCTGGCCGACGCCGACGTCGGCATGGTCACCTCGTACTGCCCCGACGGCATCGCCGCCACGGAGCTCGTCCTCGACGCGCCGGTCGCCCGGGTCTTCTACGATCTGGACACCCCCGTCACCCTCGACCGGCTGGCCGCCGGCGAGCCGCTCCCCTACATCGGGCCGGACGGGCTGCGCGGCTTCGACCTCGTGCTCAGCTACACCGGGGGCGAGGCGCTGCGGGCGCTCGAGACCCAGCTCGGCGCGCCCTGCGCGCGGCCGCTCTACGGCAGCGTCGATCCCGACGTCCACTGCCCGGCGGGGCCGGTGGAGGCCTTCCGCGGCGACCTCTCGTACCTGGGCACCTACGCCGCCGACCGGCAGCCCGCGCTCGAGCGGCTGCTCGTCGACGTGGCGCGTCGCTGCGCGGAGCGCCGCTTCGTCATCGGCGGCGCGCAGTACCCGCTCGACTTCCCCTGGGCGAGCAACATCTACTTCGTGCAGCACCTGCCGCCGGCGGACCATCGCGCCTTCTACGCCTCGTCTCGACTCACCCTCAACGTCACCCGTGCGGCCATGGCGCGCATGGGCTACTGCCCGTCGGGGCGGCTGTTCGAGGCCGCGGCGTGCGGCGCGCCCGTCGTCAGCGACCGGTGGGAGGGATTGGAGCACTTCTACACACCGGGCGAGGAGATCCTCCTCGCCGACGATGCCGACGACGTGGTGGCGGCGCTCGACCGCTCCGACGAGGAGCTGCGGCGCATCGCCCGCGCCGCGCGCGAGCGCACGCTGGCGCAGCATACGAACGACGCGCGCGCCGCCGAGCTCGAGGCGCTGCTCGACGCCACCGCGACGGGCGGGCCGGCGTCGCTCGCGCGGCCGATGGTGACCGCCTGATGCGCTGCTGGGGGATCGTGCCGGCGGCCGGCGCCGGGAGCCGCATCCAGCCCCTCGCCTTCAGCAAGGAGCTGCTCCCCGTCGGCAGCCGCGTGGAGGACGGCGTCGAGCGGCCGCGCGCCGTCAGCGAGTTTCTCGTCGAGCGGATGATCCTGGGCGGGGCGACCAACATCTGCTTCGTCGTCTCGCCGGGGAAGACCGACATCCTGGCCTATTACGGCGCGAGCATCTGCCTGGCGCACCTCTGCTACACCGTGCAGCCGCGTCCCGCCGGGCTCTGCGACGCGCTCTTCGCCGCCGCGCCGCTGGTCGCCGACGAGGACCTCGTGCTCGTCGGACTGCCGGATACCGTCTGGTTCCCGGCCGACGGCTTCCGCCGCCTACCGGACGACGTCCTCGCCTTCCTCCTCTTCCCGGTCGAGCACCCGGAGGTCTTCGACGCCGTCGTCACCGACGCCGACGGGGTGGTGGAGGAGATCCAGGTGAAGCAGCCGGCGCCCCGCTCGCACTGGGTGTGGGGCGCCTTCCAGATGCCGGGCCACGTCTACCACGCGCTGCACGCGCTCTGGCGCGAGCGCGACGAGCGCGACGAGTACTTCGGCACGCTGGTGAACGCGTATCTGGCGCGCGGCGGGCGGGCGGTGGGCGTGCCGGCCGGCGAGGTGTACGTGGACGTCGGCACGCTGCACGGCTACCGCGAGGCCATCCAGGCGCTCGCCGAGCGCCCGGCCGTGGGGGCGTGACCGCGGCCGCCCGACCCGGTCAGCGCGCCGTGCTCGTCGGCTTCGCGCGGGCCTTCGGAGGCGCGCTCTTCTTCGCGCTCCCGCTCTTCATGACGATGGAGATGTGGGCGCTCGGCTTCGCCATGGACCGCATGCGCATGCTGGTCCTGGTGGCCGTCTTCCTCCCCGTGCTCGTCGGCCTGACGCACTACGCCGGCTTCGAGTCCACCACCGGGTGGCGGGAGGACGTGCGCGACGCGCTCGTCGCCATCGCGGTGGGATTCGTGACCAGCGCGGCCGTGCTCACCCTCGTCGGCCTGGTGGACGCGTCGTCGCGGCCGCGCGAGGCGATCGGCATGATCGTCCTCGAGGCGATCCCGGCGAGCATCGGCGCCGCGCTGGCCGAGAGCATCCTCGGCGGCCAGGCCGACAGCGACGAGGAGCGCCGCCGCGGGCGGATCGGCTACTGGGGCGAGCTGTTCCTGATGGGCGCCGGCGCGATCTTCTTCGCCTTCAACGTCGCGCCCACCGAGGAGATGCTCATGCTCGCCGTCCGCATGTCCCCCTGGCACATGCTGGCGGCCATCGTCGTCTCGATGGTGCTCATGCACGCCTTCGTCTATTCGGTGGAGTTCCACGGCCAGGAGCCGGTGCCGGAAGGCACGCCGCGGTGGCGGCTCTTCCTCTTCTTCACCGTGGTCGGCTACGCGCTGGCGCTGCTCATCAGCGCGTTCGTGCTCTGGGTCTTCGGTCGGTACGAAGGGATGGGGCTCGGCTTCCGCGTCGGGACGGCCGTCGTCCTCGCGTTCCCGGCCGCGCTGGGCGCCGCCGCCGCACGCCTGGTGCTGTAGCGCACGGCGATGGCCAACGTCGACGAGGGGGCGCGGGAGCGCCCGGATCCCCGCCAGGCGCGCGCGGGTCAGGACGAGCCGCAGCACGGGGGCGCGACCTCGCCGTGGCACTGGGCTGCGGTCGTCCTCGGCGCGATGGTGGTGCTGGCCACGGTGGCCATCCTCGTGTGGGACGGCCTGCATCGGCGGGAGCATCCGACGCCGCGCATCTCGCTCGCCGTGGATACGGTGGTCACGGTGCCCGGCGGCTTCGCCGTACGGGTGCGCGCACGCAACGACGGCGGCCGCACGGCCACGGACGTGCAGCTCCGCGGCGAGCTGCGACATCCCGGTCTGGCACCCGAGCAGGCGGAGACGAGCATCGATTACCTGCCGCCGGGCTCCGTGCGTCGTGAGGGGCTCGTCTTCACCCGCGATCCTCGGCGCGGGCGACTGGAGCTGCGCGTCGTCGGCTACTCGCTGCCCTGACGCACGCCCCCGCGCGGTGTGGCGCGGTGCGCGCTTCTTGCACGCCCCATGCGGCGGACGACGAACGAGAGAGGAGAGCGATGGCCTTTGACGAGAGCGAGGTGCGCGACGTGCCCCCCGCCGATGCGCGCCCGCCGCGGGCGGGGTGGATCGATCCGCGCTACGGCCGCTGGCGGGCCACGGCGCCCCGGGCGGGCGAGTGGGGGCAGGGCTACGGCGGCGGCTACGGCCGCGAGGGGGACTACGGCCACGGCGCGCGGCACGGCGACGAGCAGCCCGGCCGGTGGATGGGGCAGGAGGCGGGCGTCGCGCCGCCGCCCCCGACGGGGCCCTTCGCCGGTCGCGGGCCGCGCGGCTACCGCCGCCCCGACGCGCGCATCTTGGAGGACGTCTGCGAGGCGATGACGCGGCACCCGGCGCTGGATGCCAGCGACATCGAGGTGCGCGTCGCCGACGGCGAGGTGACGCTCGAGGGCACGGTGCGGGACCGCCGCGCGAAGCGGCTGGCCGAGGACGTCGCCGAGCGGGCCAGCGGCGTGCGGGACGTGCACAACCGCCTGCGCCTGAGCGGCGGCGGAGCGTCAGGCGCCGGCGCCTGACGCTCCGCCCGGGACCGTCGCGCCGCCGCGCGTGAGGCCGTCCGCCTCGCCGGTCATCACGCGCACCCAGGGGGCGAACGCCTCGCGTCCCGGGTAGCCCGGGAGCGCCGCGCGCACCGCGCCGCTCGCATCCACCAGCAGGAAGGTGGGCGTGCCCGGGAACTGGAAGGTGAGGAGCGCGCTCGCCCCATCGCCGGCCGGTCCGGCGTGCCAGACGTCCCCCAATCCGTGCCGGGCCAGCATCGACGCGCCGGCGTCGGCACCCTCCAGCGTCACCACGCGCAGGCCGGGGAGGGCGCGGCCGCGGGCCGTGCGCGCCACGTCGCGCAGCGCCTCGTCGCAGAAGGTGCAGCTCACCGAGCTCACCATCACCACGGCGCTGCCGCGCGCGGGCGCGACCGGTACGTCACGCCCGTCGGCCAGCCGCACGCGTAGCCCGGCGACGCTCCCCGGGCCTGCCTCGGGCCCGCCGCCCGCCGCCGTGTCGCGCGCGCCGAGCCCGAGGCGGAAGCTCGCCACCATGGCCACGGCGATCACCGCCAGCCATACCCCGGTCGGGATCCGATCGAGCAGGGCACGCATCTGCATGGCGGGAATATACCGGGTGGCGCGTACGGTCGGGGTCGGCCGCCGCTTATCTTTCGTCGGTCTGCCGCGCCTGCGGGCGGACCGTCGCTTCCCGCTCTCCCCGATGCTTCGCTCGCCTCGCCGGCTCTCGCGGGCCGGCCGCTCGCCGTCGGCGCGTCGCCCCGTCGCGCGCGCTCCGCTGGCGGTCGTGCTCTCGCTGCTCGCGCTCGCCTCGTGCGGGGGCGGCGTGCACGTGCCGCCGCCCACCGTGGCTCGTGCCGCCCCACTGCCGGCGCCGGAGCCGGCGGTGATCGCCATTCCCGTCACCGTCTCGCTGGACGCCATTCGCGCCCAGCTCGACTCCGCGCTCCCGCCGGCGGACAGCCTGAGCCAGGCGCGTTGCGCGGCGCTGGGCGGCGCGCTCTGTCATCAGTACGTCTACCGGCGCGAGCCGCTCCAGGTGGCCATGCGCGACGACCGCCTCACGGTGAGCACGCGCCTGCGCTACCGCGGTCGCGTGGCCGCAGGGCGAC
This sequence comes from Gemmatimonadaceae bacterium, assembly GCA_035761165.1. Lineage (GTDB taxonomy): Bacteria > Gemmatimonadota > Gemmatimonadetes > Gemmatimonadales > Gemmatimonadaceae > CALCHX01. The sequence goes on from DASTRO010000007.1 coordinate 17,772, forward strand.
TCACCACGCTGGGCAGCTGCGGCTACGCGCCCGAGCCGATGCGTCGCGCCGAGTTGCGCCTGGCCACGTCACTCTACTGGCGCAGCGACTGGCGGCTGGCCTCGCGCAACACGAACCTCGCCGCGGAGCTGCTCGACGCCTGCCGCGTGACCGCGCTGGACGTGGACGCGACGCCGCTCATGCGGCGCATCGTGGACGGCCAGCTACACGAGCTCACCGCCAGCGTGGACTCGCTCGTGCCCGCCATCGCCGACCTGCGCCCGGCCGCCGACTCGCTCTGGCGCGCCTTCCAGCGCCCGGTGGCGCTCGACAGCGGAGCCACCACCTGGCTGGCGATGGGTCTGGAGCAGGTGAGCCTCGCGCCCGTGGTCGGCACGACCGGGTCGGTGCGCACGGCCGTCGTGCTCACGGCGCGGCCACGCGTCGTCCTCGGCGCGGCGCCGGCGGTGTCGACCCGGCCGCTCCCGCCGCTCACGCTCGCGCGCCCGGCCTCGGGGCTGCGCATCCCCGTGGAGGTGCGGCTCCCGTTCGACGATCTGGGGCGGCGCGCCACCGCGCTGCTCGCGCCCGAGGCCGCCGCCAGGGGGATCACCGTGCACGGCGTGACGCTCTGGGGCGCCGGCGACACGGTGGTGGTGCGCGTGGACATGCGCGGGAAGCTGGACGGCACCGTCTACCTGCTCGGGCGGCTCGGCTACGATCCCGCCGCGCGCGCCGTGCGCGTCGACGACCTGCGCTACACGATCGAGAGCGAGGGCGTGATGACGCGCCTCAAGACGACGCTCGGCGCGCCGCTCATCCGCCGTGCCCTGGACGGGGCCACCGGCCATGGACGGCTCAACGTGGGCGCGCAGCTCGACTCGGCGCGCGTCGAGCTCACGCGCCTCCTCAACCGGCCGCTCGCCCCCGGGATGCTGGTGGGCGGCGGCATCCGCGACGTCCGCATCCAGGGCGTCCACCTGGCGGCGGACGCGATCGTCGTCCGCGTGCTCCTCGAAGGCAGCGCGATGCTCGTCGTGCAGTAGCTTTCCGGCAGGCTCAGCGTCCAGGCGACCGTGCGCGTTCAGAGGACGGCGGCGTGTCCGTCGTCGCCGGGCCCGGCCCGCCTTCACCTCCACGATCCTCCCCCCAGCCATGGCTCGTCGATCGTTCGACTTCCTCCTCCTCGCCGCGGGGCTGCTGGCGCTCGCGGCGCCCGCCGTGCCGGCGCAGCAGCCGGTGCGTGGCGACGACGACAGCGTGTCCACCGCGGGCGATTCGGCCAGCGGTGCCGGCCGGCGCGGCCCGCCGCCCGTCGACTCCCTGGTCAACGCGCTCACCCTCCGCTCGCTCGGCCCGGCCGTCACCAGTGGCCGCATCGTCGACGTGGCCATCCCGGACGACGAGGCCGGGCGCCGGCTCGGCCGCCTGGGCAAGGTGATGTACGTCGCCTCCGCCACCGGCGGGCTGTGGAAGACCGTCAACGGGGGCACCACGTGGGAGCCCGTGTTCCAGAACGAGTCCACCGTCTCGCTGGGCGACGTGGCCGTCGCACCCTCGAACCCGAACCTCGTCTGGGTTGGCACCGGCGAGGCGAACAGCCAGCGCAGCGCGTCCTGGGGCGATGGCGTGTACAAGTCGGAGAACGGCGGGAAGACGTGGACGCACATGGGGCTGCGCACGTCGCAGCACATCGGCCGCATCCTCGTCCATCCCACCGATCCGCAGACGGTGTTCGTCGCGGCGGTCGGCCCGCTGTGGGCCGATGGTGGCGAGCGCGGGCTCTTCCGCACGAAGGACGGCGGGAAGACGTGGGAGAACGTGCTCGAGATCAGCGAGCACACCGGCGTCACCGACGTGGCCATGGATCCGTCGAACCCGGACGTGCTGTACGCCGCGGCGTACCAGCGGCAGCGCAAGTCCTACAGCTACGTGGGCGGCGGGCCGGAGAGCGGCATCTGGAAGAGCATCGACGGCGGCACGACGTGGTCGCGGCTGACGGAAGGCCTGCCCGACGCCGACATGGGGCGCATCGGGCTGGACGTCAGCCAGTCGCAGCCGCGCACCGTGTACGCGGTGATCGAGGCGCGCGGCAACGCCGGGGGCGTGTACCGTTCGGACGACTACGGCGCGAGCTGGCGCCAGACCTCGCGCCTCACCTCGATCCCGTGGTACTTCGGGCAGATCCGCGTCGACCCGAACGATCCCGAGCGCGTCTATCACCTCGGCGTGTCGCTGCAGATGTCGGAGGACGGCGGGCGCACCTTCCGCTCCATCGGCGGCGGGATCCACGCCGACAACCACGCGATGTGGATCGACCCCACGGACTCGCAGCACCTCGTCGTCGGCAACGACGGCGGGCTGTACTTCTCGTACGACGGCGGTGGGGCGTGGGACTTCGTGCCCAACCTCCCGGTGGCGCAGTTCTACGCCGTGGGCGTGGACATGCGCGAGCCGTACTACTACGTGTACGGCGGGTTGCAGGACAACAACAGCTGGGGCGCGCCGAGCCAGACGCGCACGCGCGCCGGGATCACCAACAGCGACTGGATCCGCGTCACCGGCGGCGACGGCTTCTACGCCGCCGTGGACCCGACCAACCCGAACATCGTCTACGCCGAGTCGCAGAACGGCGGCATCGTGCGCTTCGACGTCGCCACCGGCGAGCGGAAGACGATCAAGCCGGTGCCCAAGCCGGGGCAGCCGAACTACCGCTGGAACTGGAGCTCGCCGATCCTCATCTCGCGCCACGATCCGGCGACGATCTACTTCGGCGCCAACTACCTCTTCCGCAGCCCCGATCGCGGCGACAGCTGGAGCCGGCTGGGCGGCGACCTGACGCGCCACCTGGACCGCGACACCCTGCCGCTCATGGGGCGCCGCTGGGGCCCCGACGCCGTCGCCCGGCACGAGGGCACGGCGGAGTACGGCAACATCAGCGTCATCGACGAGTCGCCGCGCGTGCCTGGCCTGCTCTGGGTGGGCACCGACGACGGCCTCGTGCAGCTCTCGCGCGACACGGGGCGCACCTGGACGAAGTTCGAGCGCTTCCCGGGTGTGCCCGACCTGGCGTACGTGAGCCGCGTGTCCGCCTCGCCGAGCGCCGACGGCACGGCGTACGTGGCGTTCGACCGGCACCGCGCCAACGACTTCAAGCCCTACCTGTTCAAGACGACCGACTTCGGCCGCACCTGGACGTCCATCGTCGGCAACCTGCCGGCGAGCGGCCCGGTGTACGCCATCCTCGAGCACCCACAGAACCCGAACCTGCTCTTCGCCGGCACCGAGTTCGGCCTCTTCGCCTCGCTCGACGCCGGCCGCGCGTGGGTGCGCTTCACGCGCGACTTCCCCACGGTGCCGGTGCACGACCTGGTGATCCA
>DASTRO010000008.1:0-11183 GCA_035761165.1 Gemmatimonadaceae bacterium
GAGGTGGTGCGGGGGCCGGAGGACGGTGCCGCCCGCGCGCTGCGGCTGCGCAAGCCGCTGCCGGCGGACGAGGCGGCGTGGGAGGAGACGGCCGAGACGCGGATCCGCCGCTTCGTGGTGGAGGCTGGGGGCGGCTGAGGAGCTAGGGAGCTAGGGAGCAGGAAACAGGAAGCAGGGAGCAGGGCTGCGGGATCGAGCCTCCCGCGGCTGTTCCCTGTTTCCTGTTTCCTGTTTCCTGCTTCCTGTTTCCTGTTTCCTGGCTCTACCCGTTCTCCGGCGCCGAGCGGGCGAAGACGACCGTCATGCGGTCGCCGTGCTGCGTGAGGAGCGTCGCGTCCCAGCCGCTGCGGCTGCGCTCGTTGAGCAGGTCGGTGAGGGCATCCTCGTCGTCGCGCGTGCGCTGCGTCAGACGGAGGATGACGGCCTGGTATTCTCTCATGCGTCGGGGAGGGAGTCGGACCGCCGGGAGGGGTGGCCGGGCGGTAGGCTACGCCGTCCTCAGGTGTTGCACAAGGGCGATCTCCCGACCGCGCCGCGACACCTCGCGGCGCCTCGCCGCCGTGCGTCGGGAGGCGCGGCCGGCGGCCTGGCGACCCCGGCCCGACCGTCAGCCCGCGGCCATGGCAGGCGCCGGCGCGACCGCGCGGACCTGTCCCGACCCGCGTCACCGGAGGTGGAACCCCGTCGCGCGCGATACTAGCTTGCCGCCCATGTCCACCACCCCCGCCGGGCGCACCGTGCCGCCCGCCGAGCGCACCCCGGCGCGCGATCCCGCGGCCGAGTTCCCGACGCTCACCGTCGTCCGCCACCCGCTGGTGCAGCACAAGCTGACGCTGCTCCGCGACCAGGCCACGCCGACCAAGATCTTCAAGGAGCTGGTGGACGAGATCGCCATGCTCATGGCCTACGAGGCGACGAGCGACCTCGCCCTCGAGCCGGCGCCGGTGGACACCCCGCTCGAGCGCACCGTGGGCCGGCGGGTGAGCGGCAAGAAGCTGACGCTCGTGCCGATCCTGCGGGCGGGGCTGGGGATGGTGGAGGGGATCCTGCGCCTCGTCCCGTCGGCCCGGGTGGGGCACATCGGGCTCTACCGCAACCACGAGACGCTGGAGCCGGTGGACTACTATTTCAAGGTCCCCGGCGACGCGACGGAGCGCGACTTCTTCGTGCTCGACCCGATGCTGGCCACCGGCGGCAGCGCCGTGGCGGCGGTGACGTCGCTCAAGCGCGCCGGGGCGGCGCGCATCCGCTTCCTCTGCCTGGTGGCCGCCCCCGAGGGAGTCCGCCGCCTCGCCGGCGCCCACCCCGACGTCGCCATCTACACGGCCTCACTCGACCGCCAGCTCAACGAGCACGGCTACATCCTGCCCGGCCTCGGCGACGCGGGGGATCGGCTGTTCGGGACGAGATGAGGCGAGCGTCGAGCGTTTAGCGTCGAGCGTCGAGGGAGAAGCCACCCGGGACGCCATCGGTGGCCCGCCCGAGGGTGTCCCTCGACGCTGTACGCTCGACGCTCGACGCTCGCCTCACCCGAACCACTCGCGCGGGCACTCCGTCTGCTGGCGCGCGGCGTCGATGATCCACTGCTGCGTCGTCGCGTCGACGATCTCGTCGTTCACCCGGGCGAACCAGGCGCGCGCCTGCGCCGTGTCGCCGATGCGGCGCCAGAGCTCCCCCACCAGGTAGGTGAGCACGGCGCGCTCCTCGCGCGCCACGCCGTCCCAGCTGGCCAGCGCCTCCTCGAACGCCCAGGCGGCCTTGCGGCGGAAGTAGCGCTCCGCCTCGATGTCGCCCTCGTCCACGCAGCACCAGGCGGCGCGCAGCAGCAGGTCGGCCACGTGGCGCGGCTCCAGCCCCTGCCACTCGGCCACCTTGGCGGCGGCCTCGTACTTCTCGGAGCCGCTCAGCTCGCGCGAGATCTGCGGCGCCAGCTCGTTCCAGACGTGCTCGCGCACCAGCGGGCTGACCTCGGCCTCCTCGCTGAAGTCGCGCTCGGCGCCGGAATAGCCGCAGCGGTCGCAGGTGTGCACCAGATACGGCAGCGGCTGCGTGCCCGCGGCGCGCTCGTGGAAGTCGGTCCGCTTCCCGCCGAACGAGTTCGTCGACACCACGGCTTGCGACTGGAAGCGGTTGTCGCAGATCGGGCAGCGCAGTTCGATTTGTTGCAGTACCGTCATCCCTCGTCCCTCAGTGACATCGCCCGGCCGAGGAAAAAGAAAGAAGCATGCCACGGGGCGGATCTGGCGCGGTCTTGTTCGGCCGCCCGCGCGACGGCTATTCTTCGCGCCGCCCCGCGCGCCCTGCCCCGCCCCCGCCGCGCCCCGCCGAGCGACCCCAGCCCGCGCTACGTGCTGATCAACCTCCTGCCCGATTTCTTCGCCGTCCTCGAGAGCGCGGACCCGGTGGCCGCCTACGAGCGCTACTTCGACGCGCATCGCGAGCTGCTCGCCGCCTACTGGCACAACTACGTCCTCGAGCCGGAGGGCCCGCACTTCCGCGAGGTGGTGAGCGGCGCCCTGCACGCCGACCGCACCGACCTGCGCACGATGCTGGCGCACACCGACGTCGTCGCCCTGGCGCGCGGGGCGGCGGAGCGGGCGGCCGCCGTGCTGGCCGCCGACGTCGACGTGGACGTCGTCCTCATGGTGGGCGTCGGCGCGGCCAACGCCGGGGAGCTGGTGGTGAACGGGCGCGGTATCGCCTTCGTCTGCCTCGAGCACTTCACCAGCCTGCCTAACACCGAGACGCAGGGGCTCGGCCTCGACCCGGAGCTCATCCCGCTCTGGCTGGCCCACGAGATCGCCCACACGGTGCGCTACACCTCGCCGACGAGCCGCAGCGAAATGCGCGACCTCGTGGCGAACGAGCGCGGCTTCTACTCGTACTGGGAGACGGGCCGCCAGGCGACGCTGCGCGAGCTGCTGATGAACGAGGGGCTGGCCGTGCACACGGCGCGCGCCGTGAGCCCCGGCCACGCCGCCTGGGAATACTTCGGCTACGCGCGCCGCCAGTACGCCCGGCTGCGCGAGCTGGAGCCGGCGCTCGCCCGCGCCATGCAGCCGGACCTGGACCGCACCGGGCTCGGGCTGCGCCTGCGCTATCTCTCCGGCGGGATGAGCGACGAGGCCCGCACCGTGGACCGCTACCTCCTCCCCGAGCGCGGCGGCTACTACTTCGGCGCCCGCCTGGTGGAACCGGCCATCGCCCGCCACGGGCTGCCGTGGGCCATCCGGGCGAGCGCGCGCGAGCTGACGGCAGCCGGGCGCGAGGCGGCGGCGACGGCGTAGCGGGGCGGCGGGTACCAGGCACCAGGTACCAGGCACCTGATGCCTGCCGCGACGGCGGGTCGTGGCGGGGTGGAGGGCGGATCCGCGTCGAGCGACGAGCGACGAGCGACGAGCGACGAGCGACGAGCGACGAGCGACGAGCGTCGAGCGTCGAGCGACGAGCGTCGAGCGACGAGGAAGGCGGCGGGACGGATCGCGGCGCGGGGCCCCCCCCGAACCACACGATCGCGCCCGTCCCCGCGCGGGGCACCACCGGATCCCCGCTCGTCGGATCCTCACGCCCCTCCCGACGTGACGGGGCCCTTACATCTCGCTTGCGCCCCACCGGCATTCACCCGTATCGTGGCCCGTTCGGCGGCCGGCTCTCCTCCGAGCCGGCACGCGGACGGATTCGCCGCCTCACGGGAGACTGCCTCATGAAGCTCGCTGCCTGGCCCGCGCTCCTCGCCCCCGCCACCCTGGCCCTCCTCTCGGCCTGCTCGGCCGACCCGAGCGCCCCACTGGATCCCGCCACCGTCGCGCCAACGCTGAGCCGCGCCGCGGCGCCGGGCGCGGAGTCCGTCCCCATCCCCGGCCGCTACATCGTCGTCTTCCGCGACGACGTGGCCGACGTCCCGGGCCTGGCACGGCGCCTCGCCGCCGCCCAGGGGAGCAGCCCCCACTTCGTCTACAGCCACGCCATCAAGGGCTTCGCCGCGCCGATGTCGGCACAGGCGGCGGCCGCGCTCGCCCGCAACCCGAACGTCGCCTACGTCGAGCAGGATCAGGTGGTCACCACCTCCACCACGCAGAGTGACGCCACCTGGGGGCTCGACCGCATCGACCAGCGCACGCTGCCGCTGAGCAGCACCTACACCTACACGACCACCGCCAGCGGTGTCACCGCCTACATCATCGACACCGGCATCCGCTTCGGGCACACCGAGTTCGGCGGCCGGGCGACGAGCGGCTTCGACGCCGTCGACGGCGGCACCGCCGACGACTGCGACGGCCACGGTACGCACGTCGCCGGCACCGTGGGCGGGAGCACGTACGGCGTCGCCAAGGGCGTGAAGCTCGTCGCCGTGCGCGTCCTCGACTGCAGCGGCTCCGGCTCCTGGAGCGGCGTCATCGCCGGCATCGACTGGGTCACCGCCGACCACCAGGCCGGCTCCCCCGCCGTCGCCAACATGAGCCTCGGCGGCGGCGCCGTGAGCAGCGTCGACGAGGCGGTGCAGAACTCCATCGCCGACGGCGTCACCTACACCGTCTCCGCCGGCAACGGCAACCGGGGCGGCGTCGCCCAGGACGCCTGCAACTACTCCCCCGCCCGTGTCGGCGCCGCCATCACCATCGGCGCCACCGACCAGACCGATCGCAAGGCCAGCTGGTCCAACTACGGCGACTGCGTGGACTTCTTCGCCCCCGGCGTCGGTATCACGTCCTCCTGGAACACCAGCAACACCGCCACCAACACGATCAGCGGCACCAGCATGGCCGCGCCGCACGTCACCGGCGCCGCCGCCCTCTACCTCGCCGACCACCCCGGCGCCACCCCGCAGCAGGTCCGCGACGCGCTCTACGCCGCGACCACCAAGGGGATCGTCACCTCCTCGAACACGGCCAACAACCACCTCCTCTACACCCTCTTCGGCTCCACCACGCCCACCAACCAGGCGCCGACGGCCGACTTCGACGCCAGCTGCGCCGACCTCGCCTGCACCTTCACCAACACCAGCACGGACGACGGCTCCATCGCCTCCTCCGCCTGGACCTTCGGCGACGGCGGCACCAGCTCGGCCACCAGCCCGTCGCACAGCTACGCCGCCGCCGGCACCTACACGGTGACGCTGACGGTCACCGACGACGGCGGTCTCACCAGCGCCACCTCGCGGAGCGTCACGGTGAGCGCGCCCTCCACTGGCGGCATCACCCTCACCGCCACCGGCTCCAAGAGCAGGGGCGTCATCACCGCGGTGGACCTCGCCTGGTCGGGCACGAACGCCGCGAGCGTGGACGTCTACCGCGATGGCGCCCGCATCGCGACGGTGGCCAACAGCGGTGCCTACACGGACCACCCGAACACCCGCGGCTCGCTCACCTACCAGGTCTGCGAGGCCGGCACGAACGTCTGCTCGCCCGTGACGTCGGCGACGTTCTGAGAGGAACCGGGGACCAGGGACCAGGAACCAGGGGCGCGCTTGGGAGCGTCCCGAGGCCGTTCCTGGTCCCCGGTGCCTGCGTCCCTGGTCCCTACTTCCCGATACAGAACGTCGCGAACACCCGCCCCAGCACCTCCTCGACGTCCACCACGCCGATGAGGTCCTCCAGCGCGCCGATGGCCGCGCGAAGGTGCACGGCGGCCACCGGCGCGGGGAGCTCGCCACCGCGCCAGGCGTCGAGGAAGGCGTCCACCTCGTCCCGCGCCTCGCCGAGGGCGCGCAGGTGGCGGGCGCGGGTGACCAGTGGCACGTCGGCCGCGGGCGGCGGCTGACGCTCGGCCAGGGTGCATTGCACGGCCTCGAGCAGCTCGCGGAGCCCGCGGCCGGTCTCGGCGCTGACCTCGAGGAGCGAAACGGGTACGCCAGGCGTGGATTCGGTGCCGGCCACGGCGGCCAGCGGCGCGATCATGTCGGTCGGGGGGGGGCCCCCGCGCCGCGATGCGTCCCGCCGCCCTTCTCGACGCTCTCCGCTCGCCGCTCGCCGCTCGCCGCTCGCCGCCTCCCTCGTCGCGGATCCGCCCTCCACTCCACCGCGGCCCGTCGTCGCGCCCCCGTCCCTCTCGCCGCTCGTCGTTCGTCGCTCGCCGCTCGACCCGTCCCGCTTCGTCCACACCCCCAGCACCGGCGCCCGCGTCAGCGTCCCGACGCGCGCCGCCGTCGCCGCGACGTCGGTCGGCGTCTCGCCGCAGGCCAGCACCACCGCGGCACGACCGAGCCATCGCTCGCTCACCTCGATCCCCAGCCGCTCCACGACGTCCGCGGCCGAGCGCAGCCCCGCCGTGTCCACCAGGCGCAGCGGCCAGGGACGGGTGTCGAGCATCGCGTCTATTGCATCCCGGGTCGTCCCCGCGAGCTCCGTGACGATCGCCCGCTGCTCGCCGAGCAACGCGTTGAAGAGGGAGCTCTTGCCGGCGTTGGGCGCGCCGGCGATGACGACCACCGCGCCGTCGCGTACCAGCGCCCCGGCCGGCGCGGTGGCGAGGAGGGCGTCGAGCCGCGCCCGCACCTCCGCGGCCGCCACCGCCACCCGCTCGCGCGCCAGCGGGCCGGCGTCCTCCTCGGGGAAGTCGATGTCGTAGGCGAGCAGCGCCTCCACGTCCAGCAAGGCGGCGCGCAGCGCCGTCACGCGCCGCGACAGACCGCCGTCCAGCTGCGCCAGCGCCGCCTCGCGCATCGCCCCGCTCGGCGCGTCGATGAGGTCGCCTACCGCCTCGGCCTGGACGAGGTCGAGCCGGCCGTTGAGCACCGCGCGCCGCGTGAACTCCCCCGGCTCCGCCGGCCGCGCCCCGACGGCGACGAGCGCCGCCAGCACCGCCGTGGGCACGGCGTGGCCGCCGTGCGTCGCGATCTCGACGACATCCTCCCCGGTGTACGAGGCCGGCCCCGGGAAGGCGGTGACGAGGGCGCGGTCGAGCAGCGCGCCCCCCGGCCCATCGTGCACCGCGCACAGCGTGGCCCGCCGTGGCGCGAGCGGCCAGGGATGCACGAGGCGGCCGGCGACGGCGAAGGCGTCCGCGCCGCTCAGCCGGACCAGGGCGACGGCCGAGCGGCCGGGCGCGGTGGCGAGGGCGGCGATGGAGTCGGTGGCGAAGGGGGTGCGGAGGTGCGCGCCGGTCTGCGGCATTTCGGTGCCGGCCACCGGCGCATCGGTAGGTATCGTGTGATTCGGGGGGGGGCCCCCGACGCGCGCTCGATCCGGGCGCATCACTCCTCGCTCCCCGCTCGACGCTGCTCGACGCTCCCCGACGCCCGACACTCTCCAGCCCCACCGCCGAGCGTCCGGGTCGAGCGACGAGGAGCCCTGACCGCCGTCCACGCGCTCTGACCGCTCATCGCTGGCCGCTCACCCCTTCTGCACCACCATCGTCTCCCCCGGCTCCAGGATCCGCACGTCGGCCCGCCGCGGGTGCGTGCCGAGCATCCCGCGCAGCCGCTCGATGGCGTCGAAGGCCGTGGAGGTCACGTGGTTGAAGGTGCCCCAGTGGTACGGGATCAGGTAGCGCGCGCCGAGCCGCTCGAAGAGCGTGAGCGCATCGGCGCTCGTCAGGTGGCCGCGGCGGAAGCCCGGCTTCCACCAGGGGGCGTGGCCGATCGGGAGGAGCGCCACGTCGAGCACGCGCCCGTGCGCCGCGCACCGCGCCTCGGCCAGGCGGTGCGTGTCCGGCGTGAGCGCGGTGTCGCCGGCGAAGAAGGTGGTGAATTCCGGGCTCTCGAGCAGGTACATGTTGGCGGCGCTGCGCCAGCGGTCCACGCCGTAGCGGCTGCCGACGTGCCGCGCCGCCGCCGCGTGCACGGTGATGTCGCCCACCGTGGCGCTCTCCCCGGCCGGCAGCGGGACGGCGTGGCCGTAGCCGCTCTTCTGCAGCCAGCGAGCGATGGGCGGCGGGGCGAAGAGCGGCACGTCGCGCGGCAGCCGGTCGAGCGAGGCGAAGGAGAGGTGGTCGGCGTGCGCGTGCGTGAGGAGCAGCGCGTCGAGCGGCGGCAGCGCGTCGAGCGCGATCCCGGGCTCGCTGACGCGCGGCAGGAAGCGCCCCAGCGTGGCGTCGAAGTTCGGGTCGGTCAGGATCCGCCGGCCGGCGACCTCGAGGAGCAGCGTGGCGTGCCCGACGTAGGTGATGCGCATCGGTCGAAGGGACCAGGGACCAGGGACCAGAAAGCAGGGACCAGGGAAGAGGGAAGAGGGAAGAGGGAGCGGGAGCCTCCCGAGGGCGTTCCTGGTCCCCGGTCCCTGGTCCCTATCTCGTCATGCCCGTTTCCGCGCCGCTTTCGGCGGCGGTGCCGGCCGCTGTGGCGCGCCCTGCACCACCGGGCCCGGCGTGGCCTTCTTGCGCTCGTGGGCGATGATCCACTGCTGCGGGATCGAGGCCAGGTTCTGCACCGCGTAGTAGAGGTTCAGCCCCGAGGCCATGCGCGCGAAGAGCACCGTGAAGGTCAGCGGCATCGCGTAGGCCATCAGCTTCGTCTGCGGGTTCGGCGGCGCGGCGCGCATGCCGATCCACGAGACCACGAACATCGTCACGCCCATCGCGATCGGCGTGATGTAGTACGGGTCGTAGAGCGAGAGGTCGGGGAGCCAGAGGAAGGAGACGCCGCGGAACTCGATCGTGTTCTGGAAGACGAAGAAGAGCGCGAAGAGGATCGGCATCGGCAGCAGCATCGGCAGGCAGCCGGCGATCGGGCTGAGCGGGCTCATCCCGTGCGCCTTGTAGACCTTCATGATCTCTTCCTGCTGCTTCTGCATGTCGCTCGGGTACTTCTTGCGCGCCGCCTCCATCTCCGGCTGCAGCCGCTGCATCTTGATCTGGCTGCGCATCGCGCTCTGGTTCAGCGGCCACATGGCCAGCCGCACGACGATCCCGAAGATGACGAGCACCCAGCCGTAGTTGAGGTGCGTCGTGTCCTTCATCCAGAGCAGGATGCGCATGACGATCGTCGCGAACGGCTGCACGACGCCGTTGAGCCAGCCGCCGTACGGGTTCACGTTCTCGAAGTCGCGCCCCATGGCGAGCAGCCGGCGCCACTCCTGCGGGCCGGCGTAGATCGTGAAGCCGATCGTGCCGTCCCCGCCGACGGGGAGCACCAGGCTGCCGGCCGCGTTCGACGCCGCCTTCCCCGTACGCGGGCCGCCGGTGACGTGCAGCTCGGCGAAGGGCATCCCCTGCTCCGGCGCGAGGACGCCGAAGAGGAAGTACTTGTTCTTCAGCACCGCCCAGCTCAGCGGCCCCTCGGCCAGCCGCGACTCCCCCGGGTCGAGCTTGCGGAAGGCGATGCTGTTGGCGTCGTCGCGGACGGGCTTGTAGGCGTAGGCGAGGTGGTTCTGGTCGTCGCCGACGTCCGCCTCGGAGGAGCGCACGCCGCTGGCGAAGTCGAGCAGCAGGTAGCTGCCGGCCGGGGCGCCCTGCACGGCGCCCTGCACGCGCACCTGGTAGCTGTCCGGCACGAACGAGTAGGCGATGCGCAGCTGCACGCCGTCGGTCGTTCCCTCGTAGACGACGGGCGCGATCCCCCCGGCCGGCGCCGCACCGCGGCTGACCGAGAAGGGCACGTCGTGCAGCGAGATGGTGTCGCGGTGCACGATCAGGCTGTCGGCCACCTGGACGGTGTCCACGGGCACCACCAGGCGATAGCGCAGCAGCGGATCCCCGGCGCGCGCCAGCTCCACCGGCGCGTCGCGATCGTCCGGCCGGAGCGACTCGAACTGCCGCAGCTCGGCCCCCACCGGGGCGGCGCCGATGCTGCTGAACCGGTAGGTGGCCATCGGCGTCGTCACCGTCGTCGTCTCGGGGGCCACGGCGGGAATCGCGGCCGCGCCCGACGCAGCCGCCGCGGCCGCGGTCGAATCCGCCGCGCCGATGCGGGGCGTGTTCGTCGGCGCCGCCGTCGCCGGGGCCGACGCGGTGGCAGCGGCCGAGCGGCGGGCGCTGTCGGCGCGCGCGTCGGCCATGGCCGTGCTGTCGGCCGTCGCCCTCGTGGGCACCGGGCGGGCGCCGGGGATGAGCAACGGCACGCCGACGATCACGGCGGCCGTCAGCACGAGGGCGAGGAAGAATCGCTTGTCCATCGAGGAGCGCGGGAAAGAAGGAACGAGGGAAGAGAGTGGTACGCCCAGCGTCGTCAGGGTGACGCGCGCGGGGCGGGGCGGGGCGATCCTGTCGTTCGGGGGGGCCCCCCGCGCCCCTCTCTCCTCCGTGGAATCTAAGGCACCGGATCGTAGCCGCCGGGCCGGAAGGGGTGGCAGCGCGCGATCCGCCGCGCCGCCATCCACCCGCCCCGCAGCGCCCCGTAGCGCGACACCGCCTCGTACGCGTAGGCCGAGCAGCTGGGGATGTAGCGGCAGGAGGCGGGGAGCATCGGCGAGAGCACCAGCTGGTAGCCGCGGATGAGCAGCAGCACCCCGAGGCGGGGGACCAGCGCGGCGAGGCGCAGCACCCGCCGCACCGTCCGCCGCACCGTCCCCTCGGGTCCCTGGTCCCTGATCCCTGGTCCCTGGTCCATCACGCCCTCTCCGTCTGCTCCGACCGCCCCGGCAGCCCACCCCGAGCCAGCTGGCGGGTGGCGCGCTCCACCTCGGCCGCGAGCTGCGCGAAGCTGGCCCCGTAGGCCGGCGGGAAGGCGCGAACGACGACGTCGGCTGGGGGTGCGCCGGCGAGTGCCGGAAGGAGGCGCAGCCGGACGAGCTCGCGGAGCCGCCGCTTGAGCCGGTTGCGGGCGACGGCGGTCCGCTTGTGCCGGGGCACGATCACCCCGGCCCGGGAATATGCCAGAGGGGAAGCGAGAGCCCGAACCTCGAGCAATCCGGTTCGGATCCGCTTCCCCTCCCGACGCACCGCCTGCAGGTCGGCCGCTCGCGTCAGCCGGCGGCTGCGCGGGAAGCGGTGCGACTCAGGCGCCGGCGGCGTACTTGGACGGCAGCTGGACGGTCAGGCGCTTGCGCCCCTTCTTGCGGCGCCGGCTGAGAACTGCGCGCCCCCAGCGGGTGGACATGCGCTCGCGGAACCCGTGCGTGCGGATGCGGCGCTTGTTGCGGGGGCGATAGGTGGGCTTGCCCATGAATGCTCCAGAAGCTTGAACTCGAGGTGCTGCGGCACAGACGAGGAAAAGTAGGGAGAGCGTTGTCGGATATCAAGATGAGCGATCAGCGCTGAGCGCTCAGCGATCAGCGGAGCACCCTCGGACTGGCCAGTATTGGCTGGTC
>DASTRO010000009.1:0-7825 GCA_035761165.1 Gemmatimonadaceae bacterium
GTGGCGCTCACCGTGGATCTCGCCGAGCCGGCACGCGTCAGTTCGCCAGCAGCGTGAGCGCACGCGTCAGCGCCTCCTCCAGGCCGGCGAACTCGCCGCCCCAGTCGCGTGCGCCGAGCGAGTCGTCGGTGGCGAGGGCGCGCACGCGCTCGAGCGCGGCGCGCTCCTCCGCGCTGAGCCCCGGCAGCCCCACCGCGCCGGCGGCGAAGGCGCGGCTCTCGGTGCGCCGGAAGAAGGCGAGATCACGACGGAGCGCGGCGACACGGGCGTACTCCAGCCAGCTCCCGACGACGACGAACGGGGTGCGGTCGCGGCGCGCCAGCGATCGCGCTTTCGAGTGCTCCGAGCCGACGACCCCCCGCTCCTGCCCCTGCCGCGCCACCACGCGGTACAGCGCGGCCGCGGCGGCCCCTCGCGACACCCGGTCCAGCATCCGGGCGAGCTCCGCGGCGTGCGCCGCGACGAACGCCGAGTTGCGCGCGACGACGGCGATGGCGGCGGAGTCGTGCCAGTAGTAGGCCGGGATCGACACCGCGCTGCGCTGCCGGGCGAGGAGCGTGAGGTCCGCGTCGCGCGCGCCGATCCGCACCGCCCGCGCGTCCGGCGCCGGCTCGTCCCCCGGCGACTCGAACCACGCCGGACGCAGCTCACGAGGTAGCCCCGCGCCGGCGGAGTGCGAGAGCAGCCGGGGGAAGTACGGGATCGAGACGGCCACCCGCCCGCCGTCGCGTCCGTGGTCGTGCCGCCGCTGCACGACGAGGAGGGCGGCGAGTGCGGCCAGCGTGATCGCCGAGGCCACGGTGACGCCGCGGCGTCGCAGGACGGCCGGCCGCCGCGTGCCCTCGCGACCATGCGCGGGCCCTGCCCCGGCGCGCCCGATCATCGACCCGTCACCCGCTCACCAGAAGAAGCGCTCGACGCCGGTCCGTCCCGGCCGCCGCAGCCGCCAGTAGATGATGAGCCCCGTGACGGTGAGCACGATGAGCGAGAGCCCCCAGAACATCGCGACGACGAGCCCACCGTCGCCGAACGCCTCGCCGCTGTGGATGCGGTTGATGAGGGGCTTGTCGGCGTAGCCCTCGTTCTTCAGCAGCGCGCCGGTGCGCGCGTCGAAGACGAGCCGGCGGTCCTCGCCGCCGGTGGGCTTGCCGGTGAAGAGCGTGACCGTCGGCTGCTCCCCCTTGAACTGCACCTCGATCTTGTCCACCGGCGCGTCGCCCGCCACGGCGGCCGCGCTCGCGAACGCCCGGGCGACGGGCTCCCGCCAGGCGGAGTCCGGCGTGGTGATGGTCACCGGGCTCACCAGGTCGCGCGTCGCCTCCCGCAGCCGCTCCGCCTCGCCGAAGAACTCGGTGCAGGCGACCACGATGCCGGTGGTCGCGGCGAAGAGGAGGAAGAGGGCGGCCGGGAAGCCGATCCAGCGGTGCCACTTGCGCCAGAAGACGAGGGTAGCCATCGCGCGACGGGTCTCCGTTGGTGGGGGTGGGCGTGGGGGTGAGCGTGGCGGCGGCGCGGTACGTGGTCCGCACCGCGCCGCCGCTCCCGTCCGACAACGCGCTCCGATCCTATCACGTTGGCGGCCCCGCCGCGACCGTCCGGCCATGCCCGCGCCCGGCCAGCGGTGCAACCCGGCACGGATCCCATACGTAGACTTCAGGTATGCAGACACCCGCCTCCGCGCCACCGGCGCCTCCCGCTCCGCCGCCCGCGCCCGCCGCGCCCGCCGCGCCCTCCGTCGCGGGTGGCGCGGGTGGCGCGGCGACGGCGGCTCCGCCGCCCGTCCAGGGCGCCCCCCTCACGCGCGCCGAGGTGGCGGCCATCCGCGCCCGCCGCAGCGAGCTCTCCGACCAGCTCGTCTCCGCCAGCAATCGCCGCGAGGAGATCGTCGAGCAACTGAAGACCGCCGACCCGGCCGTGCGCCCGGGGCTCGAGCAGCGGCTCAAGGTGCTCGACGACCGCATCGCGCAGCTCGAGACGGACATCGCGGTCACCGGGCGCCAGCTGACGTCGGCCCAGGCGGGACCGGGGCTGAGCGACTTCTCGGAGACGGCCCCGCCGCCCGGCTTCGACTTCGACGGCGGCCCCTCGGCGCAGGTGACGGCGATCTCGATCGTCTTCACCCTCTTCGTCCTGATGCCGCTCGCCATCGCCCTGGCGCGGCTCATCTGGCGCCGCGCCTCGCGCCCTGCCCCGCCGACCATCCCCTTCCTCTCCGAGGCCTCGCAGCGGCTGGAGCGGCTGGAGCAGGCGGTGGACACGATCGCCATCGAGATCGAGCGCGTGTCCGAGAACCAGCGCTTCGTGACCCGCCTGCTGGCCGAGAAGCCGGGCGCCCCCGCCCTGCCCGAGGGCCAGGCGCCGGCCGAGCCGATCCGGGTGTCCCAGCCGGAGGCGGTGCGCGGGGCGAGCTGAGGGAAGGCATCAGGGAGCAGGGAGCAGGGAGCAGGAAGCAGGAGCGTCCCGTGGGTGTTCCTGCTTCCTGCTTCCTGCTTCGTGGCCCCACCCCTTGACAGTCTAGCCGTACGCCCCCACCGTACGGCCAGACTGTCTGGGTATGGGGCCCGATGCCGATCAACACCGCCAGCGACTTCCTGCACGGCACGCTCGACGTGCTGATCCTCAAGACCCTCTCCTGGGGCCCGCGCCACGGCTACGCCATCGCGCGCTGGCTGGAGACGGGGACCGACGAGGCGCTCCAGATCGAGGACGGCTCCCTCTACCCCGCCCTCTATCGCCTGGAGCGGAAGGGGTGGATCGAGGCCGAGTGGGGCGTCACCGAGACCAAGCGGCGGGCCAAGTTCTACCGCCTCTCTCGCGCCGGGCAGGAGCACCTGCGCCAGCAGACGGCGCAGTGGGCGGAGTTCTCCGCCGCGGTGTCGCGCATCCTCCTCCCCGCCACCTGAGCGCTGCGCGATGCGCGGCGACCGCGGCTGGGGGCGCATCCTCCCCGCCCGACTGCGTCCGCGCGGCGTGGCCGAGGAGGTGGACACGGAGCTCGCCTTCCACCTGGAGATGCGGGCGCAGGAGTACGCCGGGCGCGGGCTGAGCGACGAGGCGGCGCGCGCCGAGGCGCTGCGCCGCATGGGTGACCTGGATCGGGTGCGCGGCACGTGCCGCACCCTGGCCGAAGCACGGGAGCGCGACATGCGGCGAGCGGAGTGGTGGGACGAGTTCCGGCAGGACCTGCGCTTCGGCGCGCGACAGCTGCTGCGCACGCGCGGCCTGGCCGCCGTGGCGGTGCTCACCCTCGCGCTGGGGATCGGCGCCACGGCCGCGATCTTCGGCGTGGTGGACGCGGTGGTGCTGCGCCCGCTCCCCTTCGCCGAGCCGGAGCGCGTCGTGCGGCTGCGCGCCGACGGCGGCGGCGTGTCGTCGGTGTCGAACGCCAACTTCCTCGACTGGCAGGCGCAGGCGCGCAGCTTCACCGCCATGACGGCCGCGGTGCGCACGGGCATCACGCTCACGGGCCGCGACGTGCCGCTGCTGCTCAGTGACGCGCAGGTGTCGGCGGACTACTTCCGCGTCTTCGGCGTGCGGCCGATGCTCGGGCGGACCTTCGTGCCGGCGGACGACGCGGCGGGCGCCGCTCCGGTCGTCGTGCTCAGCGCGCGGGCGTGGGCCCGCTACTTCGCCTCCGACTCGGGCATCGTCGGCCGCACGCTCTCGCTGGACGGCGTGCCGCACACGGTGATCGGCGTCATGCCGCCCTCGTTCGACTACATCGACAACGGGCCGGAGGCGTGGGTGCCGCTCGCCCTCACCCCCGAGGAGCGCGCGCAGCGCGGCGCCTCCTACCTCGACGTGTACGCGCGCCTGCGCCCCGGCGTCTCCCTGCGCGAGGCGCAGGCGGAGATGTCGGCCATCGCCGGGCGCATCGCGAGCGCGGTGGACTCGACGAACAGCCCCGACGAGGTCCTCGTGCGCCCGTTCGCCGAGGACCTGGTGGGCGACTATCGCGGCCGGCTCCTCACCCTGCTCGGCGCGGTGGGCTTCGTGCTGCTCATCGCCTGCGCCAACGTCGCCAACCTGCTGCTCGCCCGCGGCGCGGCGCGCACCAAGGAGCTCGCCATCCGCGGCGCGCTCGGGGCGGGGCGGCGGCGCCTCGTGCGCCAGCTGCTCACGGAGAGCCTGGTGCTCGCGCTGTTAGGCGGCGCGGCCGGCGCGCTGCTCGCGGTGCTGGGCGTGCGCGGCCTGGTCGCCATCGGCCCGGAGGACGTGCCGCGCCTGGACCAGGCGCGCGTGGACGGACGCGTGCTGCTCTTCACGCTGGCGCTGGCCGTCATCAGCAGCGTCGTGTTCGGGCTCGCGCCCGCGCTGCGCTCGGCCCGCGCGAGCCTGCAGGGCGCCCTGCGCGAGGGCGGCCGCACGGGCGCGGCCGGCGTGCGCGACCGCCTGCGCGGTGGCCTGGTGGCGGCCGAGGTGGCGATGGCGCTGCTGCTGCTCACCGGCGCGGGGCTGCTGACGCGCAGCGCCGTGCTGCTGCACCAGGTGGAGCCCGGCTTCGACCCGACCGGTGTGCTCACCGCGCGCATCATGCTCCCGGCCGAGACGTATCCGACGGGCGAGCAGGTGGTGCACGCGTACCAGCGCATCCTCGACGAGGCGCGCCGCGCCCCCGAGGTCGCGAGCGCGGGGCTCACGCTGATGGTGCCGCTCGCCGCCGACAACGCCAACGCGGCCGTCAGCGCCGAGGGGCAGGCGTTCACGGAGGAGAACCGCCCGATGGTGAACTTCCGGTTCACCAGCGGCGGCTACTTCGCGACGATGGGCATCCCGATGCGGCACGGACGCGAGTTCACCCGACAGGACGCGGCCGGATCGCCGCGCGTGGCCGTCATCAACGAGACGCTGGCGCGAAAGCTCTTCGGCGACGAGCCCGCCGTCGGCCGGCGCATCACGGGGCTCACGGCCGATCCCGACGACCCGCAGTGGACGACGGTCGTCGGCGTCGTGGGCGACATCCACGACGCGGGGCTGGGCGCGCCGACGGTGCCGGAGGTGTACTACCCCGTCGCGCAGGCGCCGCCCGACATCTGGCCCCTGCTCCAGCGCTCGCTCGTGCTCGTCGCACGCAGCAAGACGGACGACGCGGCCGCGCTCGAGCGTCCGCTGCGGGAGGCCGTGGCGCGCGTGGACCGCAACCTCCCCACCGCCAAACCGCGCTCCATGGAGGCGTACGTCGCCGAGTCGCTCGCCACCTCGCGTTTCAGCACGCTGCTCCTCGGCACGCTGAGCGCCATCGGGCTCGTGCTCGCCGTCGTCGGCATCTACGGGGTCATCGCCTACTTCGTCGCGCAGCGGGCTCCGGAGATCAGCGTGCGCATGGCGCTCGGCGCGACGCCGCGCAGCATCCTCGGCCTCGTCGTGCGCAGCGGGCTGCGGCCGGTGGGGCTCGGCATCGGCGTCGGCCTCGTCGCCTCCTTCTGGCTGACGGGCATACTGAGCAGCCTGCTCTACGGCGTCACGCCCACGGACCCGGCGACGGTGGTGGGGGTGGTGCTGCTCCTCCTCGGCGCGGCGGTCCTGGCCAGCCTGGTGCCGGCCCGGCGGGCGACGCGCGTGGACCCGGCGCGGGTGCTGCAGGGATGATGACCTGGACAGGAGGGACGGGGCCGAACAGGATGAACGACTGAGCGGGACGGGATGGACGGGAACGACAGGATGAACGACGGGGTGGAATGGCGGACGACTGCGGGACGGATCGTGCGTGAGCACGGCAGGGCTTCACGACGAGAGTCTCCATGGTCGATCCGACGCTTCGTCTCCCCCGTTCCTACTCAGCTCTCATCCTGTCCATCCTGTTCATCCTGTCTCCGTCGTTCCCCCGCGCCATCAGCCTATCATGAGAGGGGTCGAGCCCCTGTACGACATTCCCGTCGCCACGATCGACGGGCGCGAGACGACGCTCGCGCCCTACCGCAGTCGCGTGCTGCTCGTGGTCAACGTGGCCAGCGAGTGCGGCTTCACGCCGCAGTACGCCGGGCTCGAGCAGCTCTGGCGCGCGCACCGCGACGCCGGGCTGGTGGTGCTCGGCTTTCCCTGCGACCAGTTCGGCCACCAGGAGCCGGGCGATGAGGCGGCGATCGCCGCCTTCTGCACGCGCACGTACGACGTCACCTTCCCGATGTTCGCCAAGGTGGAGGTGAACGGCCCGCGGTCGCACCCGCTCTTCCGCGCGCTCAAGCGGGCCCGGCGTGGCGTGCTCGGCACCACCGCGGTGAAGTGGAACTTCACCAAGTTCCTGGTCGGGCGCGACGGCACGGTGCTGGCACGGTACGCGCCGAACGTGGAGCCCGCGGCGCTGGAGGAGGACGTCCGGCGGGCGCTGGCGGCGGACTGAGCGGGAGGGCCCCGACGATGGCGGAAGTGCTGGTGCAGTTCGACACCGCGGTGGCCGGCACCGACGGTCGCGGTCACGTGGCGCGGGTCTGCGGTCGCGAGGGCGCGGACGGTCGCTGGGAGGGGTGGATCGAGTTCGGCCCGCAGGACGGCGGCCCCGTGCTGCGCACGCCCCGGGAGACGACGCAGCCCAATCGCACCGACCTGCAGTACTGGGCCACCGGGCTCACGATGACCTACCTGACCGGTGCCCTGGCGCGCGCCCGCGACCCGCGCACGCCCGACCTGCGGCCGCGCACGGTGGACGCCCGGCCGACCTACGACGGACCGGCCTCCTCGTCGCCGGACAGCGAGCGCACCACGCCGTCGCGCCTCCGCCCGCACGCGGTGCTGAACCCGTTCGAGGTGTACGCGCAGGGCGAGGAGGTGCTCCGCGAGGAGCTCCGCGCGCTGGACGAGGGCCACCTGCGCAACATCGCGCGCGCCTACGATCTCACGGGCGGCGCGGAGGTCCAGACCACCGACCGCGTCGCGCTGACGGAGCTGATCGTGGCCGGCGTCCGCCAGCGCGCCGGCTGACCCCCTCGTCGCTGCTCGGCGATCGCTGGTCACCGATCGCCGATCGCTGCTCGCTCACCTCAGGTGCCGCAGGAACCGCTCCGGCGCCTGCAGGAAGTCGCGCGTCACCCTCACGTGCGGCAGCTCGTCGTACGGCACCGCGCGCACCGGCCCGTCGTCGAAGCTGTAGATGCGTGCGTCCGGAAAGGCGAGCAGGATGGGCGAGTGCGTGGCGACGACGAACTGCGCGTCCTGCTCCACCATCTCGCCGAGCATGGCGAGCAGCGCGAGCTGGCTGTGCGGCGAGAGCGGGGCCTCCGGCTCGTCCAGCAGGTACAGCCCGCCCGGCACGAAGCGCGACTCGAAGAGCGTGAGGAAGCTCTGGCCGTGCGACATCGCGTCGAGGTCGGCGCCGTAGCGCGACTCGAGCTCGGCCAGCGAGGCGCGCAGCGGACCCAACGCCAGCCCGCGCGCGTAGTCGGAGCGGTCCTGCGCGCGGTACTCCGCGTCCACCTCGTCGATGCGCGCCTGCAGCTCGCTGCGCAGCTCGGCGACGCGCCTCGTGAAGCCGAAGAAGTCCTCGGCGCGGAGGAAGAAGCCGCGCCGCGCGCGCGTGCGCCAGACGAGCCGCAGCGCGTCACCCAGGCGGCGCTGCGCGGCCAGGCTCGCGTCGCGCGCGACGTCGTGACTGCCCACGGTCGGCAGCCCGGCGGCCGAGGCGATCCCCTCGAGCAACGTGCTCTTGCCCGAGCCGTTCTCGCCGACGAAGAAGGTGACGCGCGCGCTCAGGTCCAGCCGGTCCAGCGCGCGCACCGCCGGCACCGAGAAGGGGAAGGTGCGCAGCTCGTCGCCGTCGGGGCGGCGCTCGATGGCCAGGAGGTGCGACATGGCGCCGGGATCGTCGCGGGGGTGGCGGGGGGGGGGGGGC
>DASTRO010000010.1:0-7038 GCA_035761165.1 Gemmatimonadaceae bacterium
ACGCCGGCGCGCCGGCGGCCGGGCGGTTAGCTCAGTTGGTTAGAGCGCCACGTTGACATCGTGGAGGTCACAAGTTCGAGTCTTGTACCGCCCATCGCCCCGCGGTGTGACCGCGGGGCGCTGTCGTTCCCGGCCTCGCCACGAGGCGCGACCCCGCTCCGCCGCGCCTTGACGAGCCTGCCCGGACCGGCTACGTTTGACACTCTGTTCGGGAAACGCAGCAACGTCCCGGACGCGACGCGGCCCGCGGCCAGCCCCGCGCGGTGCGTCCCCAGCGCCCGTAGCTCAATTGGATAGAGCATCTGACTACGGATCAGAAGGTTTGAGGTTCGAGTCCTCACGGGCGCGTCGGCAGTCACCAGGTCAGCACGAGGTACCGGGGCGTAGCGTAGCCTGGTAGCGCGCCTGCTTCGGGAGCAGGAGGTCGCTGGTTCAAATCCAGTCGCCCCGACTGAGCGGAACTCCACGCCACGTGGAGTTCCGCTTCGCTTTTGTGGCGCCAGGATCGCGCGCCGCCGGGCGGGCGAGGTGCCGCGCGGCACGGGGCCAGCGCGCTGCTTGTCGCGGTGCCAGCCACCGGCTACATTTCTCCGTCTGAGGCCGGCACGTCCGGGCTCACCCCGCGCGCGTAGCTCAGCTGGATAGAGCGTCGGCCTCCGGAGCCGAAGGTCACAGGTTCGAATCCTGTCGCGCGCGCTGCCAGCCACCTCGGCGCGCGACACGGCGGCCCCAGCCCAGGGCCGCCGTGTTTCGTTTCCGCCCGGTCGCTGGCGGCGGTCTGGCGTGGTTCCTGCTCCCCGCGCCCGCGTCGCCGCGCTCGTCGCCCGATGTCGGGACCGCGTGCCCGCCGTCGGTGCTCCCGCCCTTCTCCCTCGTGCATGCCCCGCGCCCCGCGCTGGCGAGAGCTCGTCCCCGGGCTCACCATCCTCGCCGTGCTCGCCGCCGCCGCCGCCGCGGTGCTGCTCTTCATGCGCGTGGGCGCGCTCCACGGCGATACCATCCGCCTCGTCGCCCTCACCAACTCGGCGCGCGACCTGCTCGCCGGCTCCGAGGTGTGGCTGGCCGGCCAGCGAGTCGGCACCGTGCGCGAGGTCCGCTTCCGCCCCGCCACGGTCGACACCACGCAGCGACTGGCCATCGTCATGGACGTGCTGACCTCCGCACGGGCGCAGCTGCGGGAGGGCACACGGGCCCACATCGAGTCCGGGAGCAGCCTGCTCGGCGAGCCGGTGGTGTCGCTCGGCGGCGCCCGCCCCGAGGCGCCGCCCCTGCGCGACGGCGACACCATTCCCGCCGCCCCGCAGCTGGATCCGCAGACGCTCACCGACCGCTTCACCGAGGTCGCCCATCAGGTGCCCGTCCTGCGCGCCAACGTGGGTGCGGTGCTGACTCAGCTGCACGACGCCGACGGGACGCTCGGCGCCGCCACGCGCCGTGATGCGCTGGCCGGGCTCGGCGTGCTCGGGATGAGCGCCAGCGCCCTGGGCGGGCAGCTGCGGGGCGACGGCACCGTGCAACGGCTGCTCCACGACGAGACGCTGGCCGCGCGCGTGTCCCAGGTGCTGGCGCGGGCCGACTCGCTGCAGCGGCTCCTCGACGCGCCGGCCGGCAGCTACGGACGCTTCCGGCGCGACGGCACCCTGGCCCGGCAGATCGCCGCGGTGCGCGACGAGGTGAGCATCACGCGCGCCCTGCTCGATCGCTCCGCCGGGAGCGCCGGCCGGGCGCTGCACGACGGCGTGCTCCGAGAGCAGCTCGCCGCTCTCGAGGCGCAGCTCGGCGCGCTGGCTGCCGACGTGAGCGCCCATCCCCTGCGCTATCTCGTCTTCTGAGGACGATGCGGCCGGCGGGCGCGACTTGACCACCCCTCCCGGGCCGAGTACGTTCGGTCGCGTTGTGCGGCGGTCCGCTCCGCCGCGCGGGCGCCATCTCGCCGCGCACGGGCGCGGTGTTGCAGCAGGCCTGGCGCCCGGCTCGGGCCTCGTGCGCCCCGCCGTGCGCCCCGCCGCCCCGGGCCACCTGCCCCGTCCATCCCTCCTGCCCCGTCCTCGCCGCGACCGGCGTTCCGGTCCCGGCTCCCCCGCCTGTGGACATCGCTGACCTGAAGCGAAAGTCCGTCTCCGAGCTGCAGGAGATGGCGCAGTCGCTGAACCTCACCAGCACGACGGGGCTGCGGAAGCAGGACCTCATCTTTCGCATCGAGCAGACGCTGCTCGAGGCCGACACCGTGCTGCACGCGGACGGGGTCCTCGAGATCCTGCCGGAGGGGTACGGCTTCCTGCGCAGCCAGGACTTCAACTATCTGTACGGGCCGGACGACATCTACGTCTCGCCGTCGCAGATCAAGCGCTTCGACCTGCGCACGGGCGACACGGTGCTCGGCCAGGTCCGGCCGCCGAAGGAGTGGGAGAAGTACCTCGCCCTCCTCAAGGTGGAGCGCATCAACGGGGACGAACCCGACGTGGCAAAACAGCGGCCTACCTTCGACAATCTCCGCCCTCGCTACCCCGACGAACGCCTCCGCCTCGAGCACCCGGGCGGGCCGCTCAGCATGCGCGTCGTGGACCTCATCACGCCGCTCGGCAAGGGGCAGCGCGGCCTCATCGTCGCCCCGCCGCGCGGCGGCAAGACGATCCTCCTCCAGGAGATGGCCAACGCGATCGCGGCCAACCATCCGGAGGTCGTGCTGATCATCCTCCTCATCGACGAGCGTCCGGAGGAGGTGACCGACATGCAGCGCAACGTCCCCGGCGCGGAGGTCATCAGCTCCACCTTCGACGAGCCGGCCGACCGCCACGTGCAGGTGGCGGACATGGTGATCGAGAAGGCGAAGCGGCTCGTGGAGCACGGCAAGGACGTCGTCATCCTGCTCGACTCCATCACCCGCCTGGCACGCGCCCACAACGTGGTGGTGCCGCACAGCGGAAAGATCCTCTCCGGCGGCGTGGACGCGCAGGCGCTGGCCAAGCCGAAGCGCTTCTTCGGCTCGGCGCGCAAGCTGGAGGAGGGCGGCTCGCTGACGATCATCGCCACCGCGCTCGTCGAGACCGGCTCGCGCATGGACGAGGTGATCTTCGAGGAGTTCAAGGGCACCGGCAACATGGAGCTGGTGCTGGATCGCAAGATCGCCGAGCGGCGGATCTTTCCGGCGGTGGACATCCAGCGCTCGGGGACGCGACGCGAGGAGCTGCTGCTCGACCAGGAGGAGATGAACCGCATCTTCATCCTGCGCAGCTTCCTCGCCGACATGCCGCCGGAGGAGGCGATCGCCTTCCTCCTGCAGCGGATGCGGCCGACGAAGTCGAACCGCGAGTTCTTCCAGGCGATGGCCGAGGGGTGAGCCGCGTGCGGCGCACCCGCTAGCTTCCAGCGCATGACGGAGACGCGCTCGCGCCGCCTGCTGGCGGTGGACTACGGCGACCGGCGCATCGGCCTCGCGGTCAGCGATCCCACGGGCACGATCGCCAGCCCCGCCGGCTTCATCCTCCGCCGCGCCGGCAAGCGCCCGCCCGTCGCCGAGATCGTGCGGCGCGCCGAGGCGCTGGAGGCCACCGGCTTCGTCGTCGGGCTGCCGCTGGACGACGAGGGGCACGACACGCCACGGGCGGCCGAGGCACGCCACGTCGCGGCCGAGCTGGAGCGTCGCACGGGGCTCCCGGCGCGCCTCGTGGACGAGCGCTACACGACGGCGGCCGCGCTACGCGCGATCCGCGAGATGGGCGGCAGCACACGCGGCCGCAAGGGCGACGTGGACGCGCTGGCCGCAACGCTGCTGCTCCAGCATGCGCTCCGCCTCCCGGAGTAGGCAGCAGCGGCGGCACTGGCGGCGCGCCGCGCTCGCCGCGCTGCTCTGGGCGACGACGGCTTGCGGGCCGTCGGACGCCGCGCCGGTGCGCGTGGTCGTGCCGGCCGGCGCGTCGTTCGGGCAGGCGGCCGACTCGCTGGAGCGCGCAGGCATCATCGGCTCGGCGCGGCTCTTCCGCCTCTACGCGTCGCTGCGAAACCGGGACCGCGCGCTGAAGGCCGGGACGTACGAGCTGCGCCCGGGCGAGAGCTGGAACGCCCTGCTCAGCGCGCTCACCGAGGGGCGCGGACTGGTCGCCACCGTGACGATCCCGGAGGGCTTCGATCTCGGGGCCATCGTGCCGCTCGTCGCGCAGCGCCTCGAGGTGCCGGCCGACTCGGTGCGGGCCGCGGTGCGCGACACGAGCCTGCGCCGACGTCTGGGCGTCCCGACCGAGACGCTGGAGGGCTACCTCTTCCCGGAGACGTACAGCTTCGCGCTGGGCACCTCCGCCCGTGAAGCGGTGGGGACGATGGTGCAGGAGTTCGAGAAGCGCTGGCGGCCCGCCTGGACGGCACGGCTCGACACGCTCGGCATGACCCGGCACGAGGTGGTGACGCTGGCGTCGATCGTCGAGAAGGAGGCGCGCGTGCCCGAGGAGCGGCCCCTGATCGCGGCCGTCTACTGCAACCGGCTGCGCGAGGGAATGCTGCTCCAGGCCGATCCGACGGTGCAGTATGCACTCGGGCGACACGTCGACCGCGTTCTCTATGCACACCTGCAGACGGACTCGCCCTACAACACGTACCGCCACGCGGGACTGCCGCCGGGACCGATCGCCTCGCCGGGGGCGGCCAGCCTGGAGGCGGCGCTCTACCCCGCGGACGTGCCGTATCTCTACTTCGTCGCGCGCCCCGATGGCCGCCACGAGTTCCGCACGACGTTCGCCGAGCACACACGGGCGCGTGAGGAGGTGCGCCGGATCGCGGAGCGGCTGGCGCGGGAGCGCGCGCGCCGGGCCGGGATGCCGGCCGGCGCCGGGGTCCCGGCGGCGGGTCCATCGGCCGGAGGCCAGGACAGCGCACGACGCGGCGTCGGGAAGACGGGCGGGGCAGCGGCAGGCGCGAGCGCCGCGCCGCGGGGGACGCCCTCCCCCGGCGACAGCGCGGCGGCGAGCACCGGCCGCGACAGCGCCAGCGTGCGCCTTCGCTGCCGGTAGGCGGTCCCGTGTCTCCGGCCCATCTCCCCTCGTCGTACGGCGCCGTCCGCCGGTCGAGCGCCTGGTAGCGCCCGCATGCTGACGCCGGACGTCTTGCGGCTGGTGGCGATCACCGACGACGCGCGCGACGGGATCGAGGGGCTGGTCGCGCGCGCGCGGGCGGCCACGCGCGGCGGCGCGACGATGGTGCAGTTGCGCCTCAAGTACGCGACCAGCCGCGAGCTGCTCGCGACGGCGCGCGCGCTCGTGGCCGGGCTCCCGGTGCCGGTGATCGTGAACGACCGCGCCGACATCGCGCTCGCGGCGGGCGCGGCGGGCGTGCACCTGGGTGTCGACGACCTGCCGGTGGCCGCCGTGCGTGCGATGGCGCCGACGGGCTTCATCATCGGGGCGTCGTTCGGCGGCGCGGCGGAGCTGGCACACGCGCGCGGTGCGGACTACGTCGGGATCGGCCCCGTGTACGGCACGGCGTCGAAGGCGGATGCGGGCGAGGCGATCGGGGTCGAGGGCTTCGCCCGCCTGCGCGCCATGATCGACGCGCCGGCGGTGGCGATCGGCGGGGTGGATGAGACGAACGCCGGCGCGCTTCGCGAGGCGGGGGCGGCAGGGATCGCGGTGATCCGTGCGCTGTTCGGGGCGAGCGATCCCGAAGGAGCGGCGCGGCGACTGCGCCGGGGGTTCGGGGGCTGATCCGACCGCGGTCGGGGCGGCGAGTCGCCGTCCCGGGCGCGATGGACCACGGCGTCAGTGGACGGGCGAGCGGCTGCGCCAGCGGAAGGTGACTTCGGGCGCGGCGGGCTCGTGCCCGCTGTGGCGGCGCTCGTCGCGCCCGCGCGGCACTCCCCGATCGAGTGCGGCGCGCGCGGCACGAATGCGTCGCTGCACGGCATCGGTGAGGAAGAGATCGACCAGTCGCGGGTCGAACTGCGTGCCGCGGCCGCGCCGGATCGCCCGCGCGCCGTCCTCGAAGCTCTGGCCGGCCGAGTAGCGGCGGGCGTGCGTCACGGCGTCGAAGCTGTCGGCGATGGCGACGATGCGGGCGGCGAACGGGATGGCGGCGCCGGCAAGACCGCGGGGGTAGCCCGTGCCGTCCCAGCGCTCGTGATGGCTGCGCACGCCCTCCGCCAGGTGGGGGTAGAACGCGGCCAGCGGCGCGAGCACCTCGGCACCACGTTCGGGATGGGTGGCGATCGCGGCGCGGTCCTCGGCGGTGAGCGCGGCGCCGTCATGGACGATGTCGAAGAGTGCCGCGTGAATCTTGCCGATGTCGTGGAAGAGGGCGACGTGCTCGATCTCGCGCCGCGTCTCCTCGTCGCAGCCGGCGGCGTCGGCGAGCTCGATGGCATAGGCGGCGACGCGCCGCACGTGCCGTCCCGTGTCGGCGTCGTTGGCATCGATGGCGTTGAGGAGCGACTCGAAGGCGGCGGCGCCGAAGCGCTCGGCGGCGCGCCGGCGGCGGCGCTCGTGGAGCCAGAGGGCCGCCAGAGCGGCAGCGGTGGCGGCGGGACGCAGCGGTGACGGCACGGCGGCGCACAGCGCAAGAAGCGTACGGCGGCGCGCCGTGCGCATCCGACGGCCCGACAGCCTCACGACCGGATGTGCGGCACGACGCACGCAGGCCCCGGATCGGATGACCCGGGGCCTGCGTGAAGGGGTGCCGGCGACGGCCTACTCTCCCGCGCCCTCTCGGGCGGAGTACCATCGGCGCTGTAGGGCTTAACGGCCGTGTTCGGAATGGGAACGGGTGTGGCCCCTACGCTCTGGTCGCCAGCGATTGTCGTGCGACGGCGCCGGGCGGGCCGGCGTCGTCCGTCGTTCAGCCGCCCCGGCGTGCCGGGGCGGCGCAGACGAAAAGCGAGGATGAGGAGATGGTGCGTATGGTGTTACAGCATGCGTGCTCTGCGGGAGGATTTGGTTCCCACTGCGCGGGGGCAGGGGGAGGTAGTCAAGCCGCACGGGCGATTAGGACCGCTGCGCTTGGAAGGGATTGCTCCCGGTCCACGGGCGGCCTATCGACGTGATGGTCTCTCACGGC
>DASTRO010000011.1:0-3852 GCA_035761165.1 Gemmatimonadaceae bacterium
CGCCGCAGCGGCGGCGCCGGCGGCCGCGCTCCAACGGTGTCATCCCGCAGGAGCGAGCGGCAGCGAACGAGTGTCGGGATCTACCGTCCGGACCGCGTAGCTGGCCACCAGCCGGTGAGAGGAGATCCCGACACTCGCCCCGCCGGCGGCGGGGCGCCTGCGGGATGACAGCGGCGCTGTGGCGTTGGGTGACTGGTCCCTCGCGGGAGCGTCTCCAGCGCCCGGCGGGCTGGCATAGCGCCGATGACACCGCGGCGCACGCCCGCTGCGCCCGCGGCGCCCGCTGCGCTCACTGCGTCGTCTGCGTCGTCTGCGTCGTCTGCGTCGTCTGCGTGTGACGGCCGTTCGCCGGTCGGCCCCGGCGCACGGAGCCGTGGACCGTCGCCGATCCCACCCCCATGCACACTCGGCCCCGGCGCACCGAGGGGTGGAGTGGGTATGCCCTCACCCCAGGCTGTTCAGTTCCTGGCGCGAGGAGCCGTGGACGCCGATGGGAGCGATCCGCCACCTCCGGCTCCTCCGTCGCATCCGCTCTCCTCATGAGCGTAGATGCCCGCCCACGGCCCGCGGAGCCCGGACGTACCAAGGAGCGCTCCGCGAGATCCGCGGCGCCGTTCCGTAGCGCCGTCGCCGCCAGGGTAACCGTCACGCCACGCGCTGTGCCGTGAACACCACGTACCGCATTGCCCCCGTGACGTACGCCGCCCAGAGCCGCAGCATCGTCACCGCGAAGACGCGATCGACATTCGCGGCGCTGGCGATGAAGCGTCGGTAGCCCGGCTCGCGCACGAGCGCGGCGGCCAGGCGCCGGATGCAGATGGGCCAGGTGCGGCGCACGCCGGTGCTCACGTCGTCACTGCGCTCGATGACGAGCCCCGCGCCGGCGAGCAGCGCGCGGTACTCGGCCTCGGTCGCCAGCCCGGGCAGGCGCCCCTCGCGGCAGATCGGCTCCAGCAGCCAGCGCACCTGCGCGCGGCTCGCGTCGTCGGCCGCCAGCCAGGCGCAGACGACGGCGCGGCCGCCGGGACGGAGCACGCGTGCCAGCTCCGCCGTGGCGCGCCGCTTGTCGGCCATGTGCTCGGTGCTCTCGATCGCGATCACCGCGTCGAAGCCGGCCGTCGGGAGGTCGTTGGCGAGCCAGTCGCGCAGCAGGTAGCACGGGTCCCCGGGCCGCCGATCGCGCGACGTCGCGTACGCATGCTGCGCCGGCGCGATGGTGAGCGCGGTGACACAGGCGCCGTACTCGCGGGCCAGCAGCCGCGCGGTGGCGCCGTACCCGCACCCGACGTCGCACACCTGCATCCCCGGCCGCACGCCGGCACGCTCCGCGACGAGCCGCGCCAGCGCGACCACGGCCTGCTCGGGCGTCTCGCGCCCCGTGGCCCACAGCCCGTGATGCAGGTGCTCGCCCCACAGCTCGCGATAGAAGCGATCGAGCTCGTCGTAGTGGCGCGCCGTGGCATCGGGGGGGAGCGCGAGGCGGGGCGTGATCATGGGCATCCGGCGAGGAGCGTGGCGCGGGAGGGATGCGTGGCAGCGTGACGGCGCCGGACGCGGGGCCCCCCCCGAGTACACGATACGGCCAGCGCGGGCGCCGACCAGCATCCAACGAACGCCGCCAGCAGCCGCTCGTCGCTCGTCCCTCGTCCCTCGTCCCTCGTCCCTCGCCGCCCGCCGCTCGCCTCGTACCGCTTCCCCCGCCCCCCGTGCTAGCTTCCGCCCCTCCACCCTCCACCCGCTCCTCATGCCCCGCGTCGCCCCGCGCGTGCGCGCCCTCCTCGCGCTCACGCTCCTCGCCACGCTGCCCGTCGCCGCCGGCGCGCAGGCCGCCGGATCGCCGCTCGCCATCTACCGGCCCGACGAGGGTCCCTTCCCCTTCGGCGCCACCGGTCCCGTGAACGCCGCCGTGCCGACGCCGCGCCAGGTGCTCGGCTACGAGCTCGGCGAGCGCTTCACGACGTACGACGGCGTGCAGCGCTACCTGGAGCGCCTGGCGGCCGCCACCCCGCGCGTGCGGCTCGACACCCTCGGCCGCACGTTCGAGGGGCGCCCGATCGTCCTCGCCATCGTCACCAGCGAGGCGAACCAGGGGCGGCTGCCGGAGATCCGGAGCGCCGCGCGGCAGCTCGCGCACCCGCGCACGGCCGGTGACGCCGACGCGCTGGCCGCGCGCACGCCGGCCATCGTCTGGCTGGGGTTCAGCATCCACGGCAACGAGGCGTCGGGCACCGAGGCGTCGCTGGCGCTGCTCTACCACCTGGCGGCGTTCGACGACCAGGCCACGCGGATGGTGCTCGACAGCACCGTCGTCCTCGTGGACCCCATCGAGAACATCGACGGGCACGAGCGGCACGCGCAGGACAACCTGCGCGCGCGCGGCGCCACCGGCATCCCCGTCACGCCGGGCGCGATGCTGCACCAGGGCTCGTGGCCGGGTGGGCGCACCAGCCACTACTACTTCGACCTCAACCGCGACTGGTTCATCCAGTCGCACCCGGCGAGCCGCGCGCGCGCCGCCACCTTCGCCGCCTGGGCGCCGCACGTCGCCGTGGACCTGCACGAGATGGGCTCCAACTCGACGTACTTCTTCGCGCCGCCCATGGACCCGTTCAACAAGAACGTCCCGCCGAGCATCCTGCGCTGGTGGGACGTCTACGCGGCGTCCAACGCGGCGGCGTTCGACCAGCACGGCTGGGCGTACTTCCGGCGCGAGGGCTACGACGAGTTCTACCCCGGCTACGGCGTCTCCTGGCCGACGCTCACCGGCGCGGTGGGGATGACGTACGAGGAGGCGTCCAGCGCGGGCGGCGCCATCCGCCGCACCGACGGCACGGTGCTCACGCTGCGCGAGGCGGTGCGCCACCACTACACCGCCGCCTGGGCGACGCTCGTCACCACGGCCCGCCGCCGCGCCGAGCGCGTGCGCGACTTCGTGGAGTTCCGCCGCACGGCGGTGACCGACGCCGCCGACGCGCCCATGCGCGCCGTCGTCCTCGCGCGCGACGGCCAGGGGCGCGCCGACTCGCTCGTGCGGCTGCTGGCGCGCAACGACATCGCCGTCGGCCTGCTCGCGCCGGGTGCGGAGCTCTCCGGTGCCACGCCGTACGGCCACACCCGCGGCGCCGCACGGCTCCCCGAGGGGGGCTACGTGGTGGACCTCGCGCAGCCGCAGGGGCGGCTCGCCAAGGCGCTGCTCGAGCCCGACGCGCAGCTCGACTCGTCGTTCATCGCCGAGGAGCTGGAAGCGCGGCGCACCGGGCGCGGCGACCGCTTCTACGACGTCACCGCCTGGTCGCTGCCACTCGCCTACCGCGTGCGCGCCTGGACCGTCGGCGCGGTGCCGGCGGGCGCGGCGCCCTTCGACCCGGGCGTCGACGCCGGCGCGTTAGGCACGGCCGAGTGGGCGCGGCGGCTCGGCCGGCCGGCGCCGGCGGCGCCGGCGCGCGGGCAGTTCGGCTATGCCTTCGCGCCCGGCAGCGAGGCCTCGCTCCGCCTCCTCGGCGCCCTCCTCGCCGACGGCGTGCGCGTCTGGTACGCGCCGCGCAGCTTCCGCATCGGCGCGGCCGACTTCCCGCAGGGCGCCTTCGTCGTGCGCACCGCGGCCAACGACAGCACCGTCCACGCGACCGTCGCCCGGCAGGCGATGGCGGCCGGCGCCATCGTCGCGCCGCTCGCCACCGCGCTGGTGGACGCCGGCACCGACCTCGGCTCCAACAGCGTCGTGCCGGTGAACGCGCCGCGCGTCGCGCTGCTCGGCGGCAGCCCGGTGCAGGGGAACTCCTTCGGCTTCGCCTGGTTCGCCTTCGACCAGCGCCTGGGCTACCCGGTGACGACGGTGGACGTGGACGCGGT
>DASTRO010000012.1:0-5265 GCA_035761165.1 Gemmatimonadaceae bacterium
TGGTTCGGCGCCGGGCCGCCGGCGCCCGGCGGCGGGCTCCTGAGCACCGAGCTGCGGCTGCGGACCGATCGCGGCGCGGCCCGCACGCTGGAGGCCTTCCTCGGCCGGTGCGGGCGCGCCGGCGCCGCGCGCTGCCCGTTCGCGGCGCGTGACCGGGCGGCGACGCGCGCGAGGTACGCGGCGCTGCTCGAGCGGCTGCGCCGCCGGCCGGTGCGCGGGACGACGTACGCGCAGCTGGTCCAGACGACGGTCGACGCGCTCGACACCGTCCAGGCGGTGGGGGAGGACCCCGGGTGGGGCAAGCTGGCGTCGACCCTGCAGGGCCTGTGGACGGCCGGCCCCGCCGCACGCGCGGCGGCGGCGCCGCGGGATGCTCGCCGCTACGCCGGGCCCGAGCAGCAGTACGCGATCTACTGCGGCGAGAGCCCGAACCCGCGCGCGAGCGCGTTCCCCGGGCTCGCGCGCCTCGGCCTGCGCCGCTCCGGGGCGGTCGGCGCGTACGTCGCCTGGCTCAGCGAGCCGTGCGCGACGTGGCCGGCCACCGCGGCCGACCGCTACGACGGCCCGTGGAACCACCGCACGGCGAACCCGATCCTGGTCGTGGGCACGACGCACGACCCTTCGACGCCGTTCAGCGAGGCCCGCGCCATGGCCCGCGAGCTGGCGCGGGCGCGGCTGCTGAACCTCGCCGGCTACGGGCACACCGCGCTGCTGAACCCGAGCGCCTGCGTGGAGCGCCACGAGACGCGCTACCTCCTCGCCGGGATCCTGCCGCCGCGCGGGACCAGGTGCGTCCCGGACGCCCAGCCGTTCGCGCCCGCGCCCTGACCGCGCTCGCCGAGGCCACCCGCCAACTTCCGGCGCGTCGCCGGCGTTCCCATGGGCAGAGCACCACCTCGACGAAGGGAAGGCTGATGCAACGCACGTTCCTCACGCTCGGTGCCGCCGCGGCCGTGGCGCTCCCGTCGGCCGCGATCGCCGCCAAGCCCGCCCACCAGGGCCCGAGCGGCGGCAACCAGACGCCGAACCTGACGCTGAGCGCATCGACCGACGAGGTCCTCGCGGGCCGGTTCGTCACGCTGTCGGGCAAGCTGACCGGCAGGGACGCGGGCGGTCGCACGATCCGCCTGGAGGCCGATCCGTACCCGCTCGGCGACGGCTACGAGACCGTGGGCCGCAAGCAGACGTCGAGCAACGGCAGCTACGAGATCGGCGTCCGGCCGGACCGCCTGACGCGGTACCGGACCGTGGCGGAGGGCGTGCCGGCGGCGACGAGCGACCCGGTCGACGTCGTCGTGCGGCGGCGCGTGACGCTGCGCGTGAGCGACCGCACCCCGGTCCGCGGGCAGCGCGTGACGTTCTCGGGCACGATCGTCCCGGCGAGCGCCGGCAAGACCGTGGCGATCCAGCGCGAGACGCGCAGCGGCGGCTGGTTCACCGTCGCGCGAACGGTCGCGCGCGACGCCGGCAGCGACCTGTCGGAGTTCTCGCGCAGCGTGCGCGTCCGTCGCGGCGGCGTGTACCGCGCCAAGGTGCCGCGCGACGGCGCGCTGGCGACCGGCTACAGCCGCACGCGCACGCTGACGCTGCGGTAGGCGGCTCGCGGCCCGGCGCACGGGCGTGCCATGCGGCACGCCCGTGGCCGTCGTCGGTCAGCGCTCGGCGGGCTCGCGGTCGCCCTCGAGCTCCGCCTCGCGCTCGTCGAGGCGGATCTCCGGCTCGGAGGCCGGTGGCTCCGTCGTCTCGCGCCGGAAGACGTCCCAGAACCTGCGGGCCTCCTCCTGCTCGGCGCGCTCGCGCTCACGGCGTGCCCAGTACTCGTGACACATGGTCGTCCACCTCCCGGTGGCTCGGGTCCGTGCACGTCGCATGGTCCTCCCCGGCGCGCGCAGGCGCAAGTGAGCTGTCCGGACGGCGCTCCGCGACGTCGCCGGAGGTCATGCGGGCCGCGCCACGCCGAGCGAGTTGGCGCCGAAGACCTTCGGCGAGCCCTTCTCGTAGTAGACGTCGAGCTCGGCGATCTCGAAGCCGGCGTCCCGGACGAGCTGCGCGATCGGGCGCGTGAGGTGGCAGCCGCCGAACAGGCGCTGCTGCACGGGGTCGAGGCGATGCTGCCAGCGCTGGACCCGAGCGTCGGGGGCGAGCCCGTGCTCGACGAAGTGCAGCGTGCCGCCGGGCTTGAGCACGCGGCGCAGCTCGCGCAGCGCGGCCGCGATGTCGGGGATCGTGCACATCGTCCACGTCGAGAGGGCGGCGTCGAAGCGGTCGTCCGGGAACGGCAGCGACTGGGCGTCGAGGGCGTCGCGGTGCACCGGGATCGGCGTCCCGTCGATGCGCTTGGACGCGAGCTTCCAGCCTGCGTCGGTGGGCTCCACGGCGGTGACGTCGCTCACCGTCCGCGGGTAGAACGGGACGTTGAGGCCCGAGCCGAACCCGATCTCCACGACGTCGCCCGCCAGGCCCGCGCAGACGCGCTGGCGCTGCGCGCGCGCCTCCTTGAGGTTGCATGCCACGTCGACGATGCGCGGCAGCACGTGCTCGGTGTAGATCCCCATGGTCGACCTCCGTGGTCGCGACGGCGCTCGGGGCAACGCTATCGCGAGGCGGCGGCGCCCGCTGGCGCAGCGTGCGCGCCGGTAGGCTGATCTGCGACACCGGCATCTCACTCCACAGGGACGGACCATGGCCACGACACGGACGGTGCGCCGCGCGGCGCTGATCGCCGCCGCAGCGCTGACGCTGCTCGGCACGGGGGAGGCGGCGGCGACCACCTTCACGGCGACCGGGGCCGAGCAGACGTACGTCGTCCCCGCCGGCGTCACGTACGTGGACG
The DNA here is from genome assembly GCA_035761165.1 of Gemmatimonadaceae bacterium. GTDB lineage: Bacteria > Gemmatimonadota > Gemmatimonadetes > Gemmatimonadales > Gemmatimonadaceae > CALCHX01. The sequence continues at coordinate 2,834 of DASTRO010000012.1, forward strand.
TCACCGCGGTCGGCGCTCGCGGCGGCGACGGCACGCAGTACGGCGTCGGCGGTCGCGGCGCGTCGGTGTCCGCGCGACTGGCGGTCAGCCCGGGGCAGGCGCTCTACGTCCATGTCGGCGGCGCCGGAGCCGACGGCGAGGAGACCGGCCTCACCGTGGCGGGCGGCGACAACGGCGGCGGCCGGGGCGCCGCGTGGGGAGGGGCCGGAGGCGGCGGCGCCTCCGACGTGCGGACGGTGCCCGCCGCGGCCGGGCCCTCGTCGCTCGCCTCGCGGCTGGTGGTGGCCGCGGGCGGCGGGGGCGCGACGCCGCGCGGCGACGGCGGCGACGCGGGCGGCACCGGCCAGAGCGCGCCGGTCGGCTACCCGGGCCTGCCGGGCGGCGCGGGGACCGCGAGCGCCGGCGGCGCCGGCGGCGGGACGTTCGGCGGCGATCCGGGCGCCGCCGGGGCGCTCGGGCTCGGAGGCGACGGCGGCTACACCGGCGGCGGCGGGGGCGGCGGCGGCCTCTACGGCGGCGGGGGCGGTGGCGGCGGCGTCTCCGGCGACGGCGCCGGCGGCGGAGGCGGCTCCAGCTACGTGGACCCGGGCGCGACGCTGGTCTCCGGCCCGACGGTCACGTCGGCCGCGGCGTCGGTCACCATCGAGCCGGGCCCGGCGGCGCCGGCTCCCGTGCTCGCCGTGCCGCTCGTGGCGTCGGTGACGCCGGGCGAGGGCCCGGTCGGCGGCGGCACGCGCGTCGTCGTCGTCGGCGCGCACTTCGGCTCCGTGGACCGCGTGCTCTTCGGCGACGTGCCCGCGGCGTCCTTCACCGTCCTCGGGTTCGACCGGCTCGAGGCCGTGGCGCCGCCCGCGGCCCGTGCCGGCGCCGTCACCGTGAGCGTGCACGGCGCCGGCGGCACCGGGACCGGCGGCACCTTCGCCTACGTCGGCGAGCCGGCGGAGCCGTCCCCGCCCATGCCCGGGCACGACGACCTCCCGCCCGCCGTTGCGGCCTGCCTGGTGCCGGACCTCGCCGGCCTGCGCCTGCCGGCGGCGCGGCACGCGCTCCGCGCCGCGGGCTGCGCCGTCGGCGCGGTCACCCGGCGGGGGCGCCCGGCGCCGCGCGTCGTGGTCCGCCAGACGCCGGCGGCCGGTCGGTCGCTCGACCACGACGCCCGGGTGGACGTCACGCTCCGGCCGCGGCGGACGTAGCGCTGCCCGCGCCCCCGCGGCGTCGCTGACGCCCGTGCGCGCGCCGTCTACGATCGCGCGTCGTGTTCACGGTCGAGCAGCGCGACGCGGTGCGCGCACGCGTGCTGGCGATCGCCGAGCAGGACCGGCGCGTCGTCGCGGCCGCCGCGGTCGGCTCGCTGGCCGTCGGCGGTGGGGATCGCTTCTCCGATCTCGACCTGACCTTCGCCGTGGCCGACGACGTGCCCGTCGCCGAGGTCCTCGCCGACTGGACGCGCACCCTGGGCGACGAGCTGGCCGCGGTGCAGCTCGCCGACCTCGAGCGCGGGCCGACGATCTACCGCGTGTTCCTGCTGCCGGACGCGCTGCAGCTCGACCTGTCGTTCACGCCCGCGGCCCGCTTCGCGCCGGCCGGTCCGCGGTTCCGGCTGCTCTTCGGGCGGACCTCTGAGGTCGATGCGGCCGGGGCGGCACAGGCGCCATCCGCGGCGGACCTCTTCGGCTGGGGCGTGATCTACGGCGTGCACGCGCGGGCGTGCATCGAACGCGGACGGCTCTGGCAGGCCGAGCACTACGTCGGCGCGCTGCGCAGCCACGCGCTGTCGCTCGCGTGCCTGCGCCGCGGGCTGCCGGCCGTCCAGGCACGCGGCTTCGACGACCTGCCGGCCGACGTCCTCGCCGGGTTCGACGGGGCGCACGTCGGCGGCCTCGAGCCGGAGCGACTTCGCGCCGCCCTGGCGGTCGCGCTGCGCGGGCTGCTCGACGAGGGCATCGCGGCGCACGTGCCCGGCGCCGAGGTGGTCGCGCAGCGGCTCGCTGAGCTCGCCTAAGCCGGCCCGCCCCCACAGGCCGGGGCCGCCTCGTCTTGAGCGCGGCTGGGACATCGGAGATGCTCAGCCGATGGGGGATCCTCGCGAGAGCGTCTCCGCACGGGTCCGCGGGTGGGCCGCCGCGCTCGGCCCGCTCGACTACGCGGTCACCGTGGCGCTGCTGGCTACGTACGCCATCGGCACGAGCATGGACGAGGGGCCGGGGACCAGCATGGACTTCTACCGCGCGGTCGCCACCGTGATCCCGTCGCTGCTGATCGCCGTCGCGATCCAAGGGCGCGTGTTCGAGCTCTCGCGCAAGCTCACGTTCCGCTGGCGCTACCGCACCGTCCTGTTCGCGATCGTGGTGTTCGGAGGGGAGACCGGGACGCTGATGACGCTCGCGCGGCAGGAGACCAACTGGGCGGCGCACCTGTTCGCCTACCTGGCC
>DASTRO010000013.1:0-2972 GCA_035761165.1 Gemmatimonadaceae bacterium
GCCGCTCCGCCGACGCCGTGACGCCGTTGAGGAGCTCCTGCACCGTCCCGTCGCCGCCCACCGCCACGATCCGCTCGAAGCGCCCCGCCGCGGCCGCGGCGAGCTCCTCGCCCTGGCGGGCGTGCGTCGTCACGGCGATCTCCATCTCCACAGCTGCGGCATGCGCGCGCAGCAGTGGCAGCAGGCGCGCGGCCCGTCCGCCGCCGGCAATGGGGTTGACGATGACGAGGACGCTCTCCTTCGGCACGCCGTGATTCTGGCGGCCGTCGTCAAGGGGTGGCGGTCAGTGCTCGCCGTTCTGCAGCTCGCGCCGCAGCCGCTCCGTCTCGAAGCGCACCGCCTGCCGCGAGAGCGGGCCGCCAGTCTGCTTCAGGCGGCCGTCGATGAAGCCAAGCTCCTCGACGTCGGGGAGGTACTGCGCGCGAGAGAGGACCGTCCCGTTGCAGACCCGCTCCTCTGTGGAGCTGCGTGCCGCGAGCCCGATCCGGCCCACCAGCTCCTCGAGCACGGCCGTGGGGACGCGGTCGCGCAGCGACGGGTAGACGTAATCGTAGAGGACGAGATGTGCCAGGAGCACAGGCCAGTTCGCGCCGAAGCGGTCCACCAGTCGCTCCCAATCGAGCGTCCGGCCGTGGACCCGAATGAGATGGAGCACGTCGGCGCCGTCGAAGCGCTCCCGCTCCTGGATAAAGGACTTCTGCCAGATCATCTCCTCGACCGGCACGATGCGAACCTGCTGGCCGAGCACCTCCGCCGGACGCGCGTGCCGGAACCAGCCGTCGTCGACGGGGCACATCCCGTTGCCCGAGTTGAAGATGAGGTCCACGACCTCCTTCCCGTCGCGGACCTTGGCGATCCAGTGCGGCGAGTGCACCGAGGTCTGGTAGCCGCAACCCTCGAGCGCCTCGAGCGCCCCCTTCAGGTCGCTCCCCTTCAGAAAGATGTCGAGGTCCTTCGTGGCGCCGCCGACATCGGTGTAGACCTCGAAGGCGTAGGTTCCGCCGAGCAGGAACGGCACCTTCGCCTCCGCCAGGCACTCCATGACGTGCCGGTAGAAGGCGGCGGTGCCGGGCTTCAGCTTGAACGGGACGACGGGATTCATGGCTCAGCTGGGGCGCTCGTGGCGCCCGCGCGCCGCCGGCTCCGCCAGCTCGTCGAGCGTGGCGCGCGCGGGGAGCTCGAGGAGGTGGAAGGCGGGGTCGCGTCCCGCCTCGCGGAGGAGCGGCAGCGCCACGTTGTAGACGGGGACCCCGCCGCGCGTCTCCCCCTCGAGGGAGCCGTGATGGGCATGGCCGTGGAAGACCACCGTCGGGCCGAAGCGGTCGATCGGCTCCTCGAGGCGCGTCGAGCCGAGGAAGGGGTAGATCGGCTCCGGCTCACCGCGCACCGTCGTCTCCGTCGGCGAGTAGTGCAGCAGCACCACGCGCTCCTGGGTGCGCAGCCGTGCCAGCGCCGTCTCGAGCTTCAGCGCCTCGTCGATCGCCGCCTGCACGAACTCCTTGATCGGCGGTTCGCCCCACGCGCCGAGCACGTGCGAGCCGAAGCCGCCGGCGAACCCCTTGCTGCCGGCGAAGCCGACCCCCTCGATCTCCACGGCATCGCCGTCGAGGATCTTCACTCCGGCGCGCTCCAGGATGCTCGCCACCTCGCGCGGCTTCCCCGACTCGTAGTCGTGGTTGCCGAGCACGGCCACGACCGGCACGCGGGCGGCGCTCAGCTCCCCGGCGAGGACACGCGCCTCCTCCGGAAGGCCGTAATCGGTGAGGTCGCCTGCGAGCAGCAGCACGTCGGCCGCACGACCGGCGGCGGCGAACAGCTCCTTCAGCGCATCGTGCGAGTCGCGGGTGCAGTGAATGTCACCGACGGCGGCCACGCGGACGGTGGATCGGGCCTCTGCTTCCATATCTGGCGCCGCCCGGATGCAGGCTGCATGCCGGGAGGCAGACCCCTCGCTCGCTTGCGAGGCCGCACACCGCTCGCCCGCCGCGGCTCGGACGCACAGCGGCGCGGCTCCGCTGCGGTTCAGACCGGCTTGAACTGCTCGAAGGGCTGGCGGCAGTCGGCGCAGTGGTAGATCGCGCGGCAGAGGGTCGGACCGAACGGGTTCTCGAGGGTCGTGTTCCGCGAGCCGCAGTACGGGCAGGTGGCCACCGCCAGGACGGTCAGCTCCTCCAGCGAGCCGTCGCCGGCCAGCGGCCCGATGGGAGGCGGCGCGAACCCGCTCCGCCGCAGCCGCTCGCGCCCCTCGGCGGTGATCCGGTCGGAGCTCCACGCCTCGGCGAAGCTCAGCTCCACGCGCACCTCCTCGGCGAGGGGGCGCAGCCGCTCGGCGATGGCCGCCTGCATCATCTCGATGGCGGGGCAGCCGACGAAGGTGGGAAGCAGCTCGACGTGGAGCGTCGAGCCCTCGAAGCGCACCGAGCGGATCACCCCCAGGTCCACCACGCTCAGGGCCGGGATCTCGGGGTCGGGCACCTCGGCGAGGGCGGCCCATGCCGCCGCCTCGCGGCTCTCGATCACCATGCGCTCCCCGCCCCCGACCCGGCCACCATGGTCATCTCACCGTGCAGCCAGCGGAACTCGTCGGTGCGCACCCTCCGACCGTCCGGCGGCGCCGGCGGCGCCGGATCCAGCGAAAGCCCGATCCCATCACAGAAGGCACGGACGCGGCTCACCCAGCGCTCTCGCAGCGCCTCCAGCGGCTCAGGAAGGGTCCCGGCGGCGAGCAGCGACCGCTCACCGGCGAGGGGGCTGAAGATCGCCTGCGCGTCGGGCCAGGCGCGCTCCAGGGCCACCCCCAGCCGCTCCCGCGCCGGGCCGCCGGCGAGACGACGCATCCAGGCATCGACGTGCATCAGGTGATAGCGCTCCTCGCGGCGCATCTTGGCGGCGAGCTCTGCCAGGGGCCGATGCGAGGAGCGCGCCAGCGCCTCGAGCCGAACGCTGTCGGCGGTCTCGTAGAGGTAGCGCCG
>DASTRO010000014.1:0-10684 GCA_035761165.1 Gemmatimonadaceae bacterium
AGAGCGGCTCGTCGGAGGGTGGCAGCGGCGTCTCGCCGCGGAAGGCGCGGCGCACCGGGAGGAGCGGTGCGACCGCCGGCGCGGCCTCCAGCGCCGCGAGCGTGCCCGGGGCGACGTCGAGCGTCGTCGGGCGCGTCACCGCGAGCACGTAGCGCTCGGCGTACGGGTCGAAGTAGGGATAGCGGATGGGCGGCACGACCAGGCGACCGGCGCGCCGCGGCGTCACCAGCCAGTCGAACTCCTTGGCACCGGTCACCACCCGGCTGGTGCTGTCGAGCGTGACGCGCTCGTCGGCCGGCACCGCCTGCGCCCAGCTGAGCGTGAGCCGGGGGCGCGGGAAGAGGTTCACGTTGCCCCGGCCGGAGATGCGCACCGTCAGCAGCAGCGGGTCGCCGACGCGCGCTGCGGAGTCGTCGCGCACGCGAGCGTCGAGCGCGAGTGCGGAGGCCACCGCGCCGTCGTAGTCGGTGGGGCGCCCCTCCAGCGGCGGCGCGAGCGCCACCACGCGCACCCGCTCCGACCGCAGGGTGTAGCTCTCCTCGCGGCTGAAGAAGCTGCGGCTCAGCGGCAGCGAGTAGGAGAGCCGCGCCGGCGGCACGTCGTGCACGCCCGGCAGGAGCGGGAAGACGGCGCGCTCGAAGACGTGCACCTCGTAGCGCCCCCGCCCGGCCTTTGGCACGCTCCCGTGCGTCACCGGCAGCTCGTAGGCGAGCATCCCGGTCATCTCCGGTGGCACGAACTCCGGGTTGCGCCGCAGTCGCCCGCGCACGTCGTCGTCGAGGAAGACTCCGACCTGGTAGTTGGCCTGCTGGCCGACGTAGACCGTCTCGGGCTGCACCAGCGCGTGGAAGTTCACGCCCTGCCGCACGTCCAGGGGCGTCTCGGTGACGACGGCGGGCAGCTGCGCGCCGAGCGTCGCCGGAAGCGCCCACGGAAGTGCCGTCAGGCCGGCCACGGCCAGGGCGCGGCGGAGGGTACGTCGCATGGCGCCCACTACCAGTCCTTCCCGTAGCGCGGCGCATCGGGCGCGGTCTGCCGCTGCTTCTTTCCCTGCACCGCTCGCTCCTCGCGGGCCGCGCTGTTCAGCAGCTGCTCGGCCTGCGACCGACCGAGCTGGCCGGAGGTGGGCTCGTTCCCACCGCCGCCACTCGGATTGGGCTGGTTCTCGCCGCCTCCCCCGCCGCCGCCCCCGCCACCGCCGCCGCCATCCTGCTTCTCGCGCAGCGCGAGCTCGTAGTTCCAGCGCGCCGCGGAGTCGGCCGGCTGGGCGAGCAGCACCTGCTTGTACGCGGCGAGCGCACCGTCCAGTGCCTGCGTGGCCTCGGCGCCCTCGCCGCCCAGCCCCATCTTGAGCCGGGCGAGCCCCAGGTTGTACAGCGCACGCTGGCGCAGCTCGCCCTGCGCCTCACCGGTGGCGGCGTTCGTCACGCGCTCCAGGACCTCGGCGGCCTGCGTCAGGGAGTCGGCCGCCAGCAGCGCGGTGCCCAGATTGTAGAGCACCTCCGGCCGCCGGTCGCCGGCCGCGATGGCGCGCCGGTAGAGGGCGATGGCCTCGCGATACTGCTTCTCGCGGAACGCCCGGGCCGCGTCGCGCACCGGGTCGGCGCGGGCCGGCAGCGGAAGCGTGGCGAGGAGGAGCGCAGCGGCGGTGGCCGCCGCCACCGCCTGCCGACGCCGCGGACGCCGCGCGCGCACCCGTTCGGCGAGCAGGGCGTCGAGGAAGACGAGCAGCAGCGCGGGGAAGAGGAACCACTGGAAGCGCGGCGTGAGCAGGCGCGACGCCTCCGCCTCCCGCTCCTGCGTGCGCAGGCGGTCCAGGGCGTCGCGCACGCGACCGGCCTTGTCGGTGATGTCGGCCGGGACGAAGCGGCCGTTCGCCGCCTCGGCGGCCGCGCGCAGCATCGTCGGATCGTAGCGCGTCACGACGACCTGCCCCGCCTCGTCCCGCTTCTGCACCGTCATATCGCCCTCCTGCACCGGGATCGTCGCACCGCCCGTCGTGCCGAAGCCCACCATGATGAGGGTGACCCCGGCGGCGTCCGCCTGGCGCGCCGCGTCCAGCACGTCTTCCGGCTCGTCCCACGTCTCGCCGTCGCTCATCACGACGAGCGCGCGGCCGGCGCTGGACTGCGTCGCGGTGAGCAGCTCCGTCCCCTGCCGGATGGTGCGGGCCAGCGAGCTCCCCCCCTGCCCGACGATGGATGGATCCAAGTTGTCGAGGAAGAGGGCGATCGCGCCACCGTCGATGGTGAGGGGCGAGAGGATGTAGCTCCGGCCGGCGAAGGCGAGGAGCGCCATGCGATCGTGGGGCGAGAGGGCGCGCAGCCGACGGACCTCCTGCTTCATCCGCTCCAGCCGCGACGGGCGCTCGTCCTGCGCCAGCATGGACTGCGAGGCGTCCAGCGCGAGCACGACGTCCACCCCCTCGCCGCGCACCACCGAGCGCTCCATCCCCCAGCGTGGCCCGGCGAGCGCCACGGCCGCGAGCGCCGCAGCCCCGCCCAGACGCACGGCGCGCCAGCGTGGCGGCGCCACCTCGCGCGGGCCGCCCAGGCGGGCCAGCAGCGGCGCCTCGGCCAGCGCAGCCAGCCGGGCGCGGCGCCGACGGGCGGCGTGGCGCAGCGCGAGCACCACGAGCAGCGGCAGCAGCGCGACCAGCGGCAGCAGCCAGGGATAGGCGAAGAAGCGCAGGACGGTCATGGCAGCGGCCCCCGCCGGGCGTAGAGCCAGAGCTCCGCGGGCAGCAGGAGGAGCGCGGCGAGCAGCGGCCAGACGTAGCGCTCGGTGTAGCGCACGTACGTGCGCGCCTGGATGGGGGCGCGCTCCAGCTGGTCGATCTGCTCGTAGATCCGCTCCAGCGCCTCGGCGTCGCGGGCGCGGAAGTAGCGCCCCCCGGTGGTGCGCGCCACGTCGCGCAGCAGGTCCTCGTCGATGCGTACCGGCCGGTTCTCGTAGCGCAGGCCGAAGAGGCCGCGCCCCACCGGCACGGGGGCCAGTCCCTCCGTCCCGACGCCGATCGTGTAGATGCGGATGTCGAACGCCGCCGCCGCCTGCGCGGCCGTGCGCGGATCGGTGGAGCCGCGGTTGTTCTCGCCGTCGGTGAGCAGGATCATGACGCGCGAGCGGCCGGGCGCCTCGCGCAGCCGGTTGGCCGCGGTGGCGATCGCCGTCCCGATGGCGGTGCCGTCCTCGAGCTGGCCCGCCTGCAGGTTCTCCACCGCGGCGAGCACCACCGGGTAGTCCACGGTGAGCGGGACCTGCGTCAGAGCCTCGCCGGCGAACGCCACGAGGCCGATGCGATCGCTGCCGCGCCCGAGCACGAACTGCTTCACCTTCTCCTTGGCCACCTCCAGCCGGTTCAGCGGCTGGAAGTCCTCGGCCAGCATCGAGCTCGAGATGTCGAAGGCGATCACGATGTTGATCCCCTCGCTCGTCACGTTCTCGGCGCGCGCGCCGGTGCGCGGCCGGGCCAGCGCCACGACCATGGCGACGATCGCCAGTGCCCGCAGGGTGACCAGGGCCCGGCGGACGAACGCGCCGTGCCCGGCCGCGCGGGCCGCGGTGGCGGCGCGCGAGAAGGCGACCGACGGGCGGGCCCGCCCGCGCCGCCAGAGCCACCAGGCAGGCAGCAGGAGGAGGAGCAGGAAGGCAGCCGGCGTCGCGAACTCGATGGAGCCGAAGCGCATCAGGCCACCCCCCGCGCGCGCTCGGCAGGCTCCACACCGGCCGGCGGCTGCGACGCGGCGTGCACCGCCTGCACGATGGCCCGGCTCTCCCGACCCAGCGCGCGCGCCTGCTCGTCCGACAGCGGGCGGCGCGCGAACTTCACCAGATCCCCCTCGTGGAGCAGCAGCGCCAGGCGCTCGTTCGGCACCTCGCGCGTCTCCCGCAGCGCGCGCAGCAGCTCGCCCGAGGTGAGCGACGGACGCGCCTGCGCGAAGCGTCGGGCCAGGTAGTCGCGCAGCACCTCGACGGCGAGGGCGACGTAGCGCCCGCGCTCTCCGGCCTCCACCAGATGCAGTGCCTCGAGCTGGGCGAAGCGCACCTCCGCCTCGGCATAGGGCTCCAGCTGCGGACGGGGCGGCGGGAGACGGTGGCGGCGACGGCGCCACCACCACCAGACGAGGAGGCCGATCAGCCCCGCCACGACGAGCCCGATGAGCCAGGGCAGCCACCAGGGACGCGGGAACTCGACGGGCGGCCGCGCGGGTTTGGGCACGCGGAGGCTCGTGTCGGCCGGAAGCACGCTGGCCACGAAGACGTGCGGCGCGGGCAGCGCGTACTCGCGCTCCCCCTCGGCACTGCGCACGCGCACGGCGGCCAGGTGTACCTCGCGCTCCCCGACGTCCCAGGCGGCCACGCGGTAGTACGCCGTCCGGTCCACCGCGGCCGTGTCGCGGCCGCCGCGCACATCCGGCGGGTCGAGCGCCTGCACCACCTCACTGGTATCCGGCCCGGGTGGGAAGACGATCCAGTCGCCCAGCGGCGCCCGCACGCGCACGCTGACGAGGAATGGCTCGCCAACCCGGACCGTGTCGGGCTGCACCTCCACGCCGACCGCCACCGCGGCCGGCTGTGCGGCCGCGGGCAGCGCGACGACGCCGAGCAGCGCCAACGCGGCGACGAGACGGCGGACGAGCGCGGTCATTGGTGGCGGAGCCGCATCTCGCGGTTGCGGAAGAAGCGCAGCAGCGGCTCCAGATAACCGGTGTCGGTGCGCACCGCGATCTCGTCGATGGCCAGGCGGCGCAGCAGCCGCCGCCGCGCCGTCAGCTCGTCGGTCACCTGCTCGTCGAAGGCGCGCCGGACGTGCGGATCGCTCGTGTCCACGTCCACCGCCTGCCCGGTCTCCGGATCGCGGAAGCGCACCAGGCCGGCGTCGGGGAGCTCCAGCTCCGCCGGATCGGTGACCGTCACCGCCACGACGTCGTGCTGCTGGGCGAGCCGCTTGAGCGGCGCCTCCAGCTCGGCGTCCAGGAAGTCGGAGATCACGAAGACGATCGCCCGGTGGGCGAGGACGCGGGCGAGGTAGCCCACCGCGTTGGGCAGGTCGGTCCCGCTCCCCTGGGGCTCGTGCACCAGCAGGTCGCGGATGATGCGGAGCCCGTGGCGCCGTCCCTTGCGCGGTGGCACGACGTGCTCCACGCGGTCGGTGAAGAGGAGCACCCCCACGCGATCGTTGTTGCGCACCGCGGACATCGTGAGCACCGCCGCCAGCTCGCCGGCCATCTCGCTCTTGAAGCGGCGCACCGTGCCGAAGCGCGCCGAGCCCGAGACGTCCACGACGAGCATCACGGTGAGCTCCCGTTCCTCGATGTACCGCTTGACGAACGGCCGTCCCATGCGCGCGGTGACGTTCCAGTCGATGGTGCGCACCTCGTCGCCGGGCTGGTACTCGCGCACCTCGGCGAACTCCATCCCCTGCCCCTTGAAGACGGAGCGGTACTCGCCGGCGAAGAGCGAGTTGACGAGCCGGCGCGTGCGCAGCTCGATGAGCCGCACCTGCCGGAGCACCTCGGGCGGCACGCCGACGACGCGCCGCTGGCGCGCCTCACGCCCGTCCAGCGCCGCGCCGGCGGGCGAGCGCGGTGCCGGGGCCGACGGCGTCGCCACGGCACCGGCCGCCGTCTCGCTGCTGCCGCGCCGCCACCTCACCGGGGCCGCTCCGCGCTCATGGCGTCTCGATCGCCGCCAGCACGCGCGCCACGACGTCGTCGCTCGTGACCTCCTCGGCCTCGGCCTCGTAGGTGGTGAGCACGCGGTGGCGCAGCACGTCCGGCGCGATCGCCTTCACGTCGTCCGGGGTGACGAAGGTGCGGCCGCGCAGGTAGGCGTGGGCGCGCGACGCCTGGGCCAGCGCGATGGTGGCGCGCGGGCTCGCGCCGAACTCCACCAGCGCCGCCAGGTCCGCCAGCCCCGCCTCGCGTGGGGCGCGCGTGGCATGCACGATGTCCACGATGTAGTCGACGATCCGCTCGTCCATGTACAGCTCGGCCACCCGCCGCCGCGCCGCCAGGATCGCCTCCGGCGTGGCCACCGGCTCCACGTCGATCGGCACGCCGCCGGCCATCCGGCGCATGATCTCCTTCTCCTCGTCGCGCGACGGGTAGCCCACGCGCAGCTTGAGCATGAAGCGGTCGACCTGCGCCTCGGGGAGCGGATAGGTCCCCTCCTGCTCGATCGGGTTCTGCGTCGCCAGCACCAGGAAGGGCTCCTCGAGCTTGAACGTCGTCCCGCCGATCGTCACCTGCTTCTCCTGCATCGCCTCGAGCAGCGCCGCCTGCACCTTCGCCGGCGCGCGGTTGATCTCGTCCGCCAGGATGATGTTGGCGAAGATCGGCCCCCGCTTCACCTGGAACTGCCCCGTCGACTGGTCGTAGATCTGCGTGCCGACGACGTCGGCCGGCAGCAGGTCGGGGGTGAACTGGATGCGCTGGAAGGAGGTGTGGATCGCCTCGGCGAGCGTGCGGACGGTGAGCGTCTTGGCGAGCCCGGGCACCCCCTCGAGCAGGACGTGTCCCCCGGTGAGCAGGCTGATGAGCAGCCGCTCCACCATGTACTCCTGCCCCACCACGCGCCGGCGCACCTGCTCCATCACGCCCTGGATGAGGGCGGTGTCCGCCGCCGATGACAGCTGGGTGCCCACTGACGCCACTTGCTCGCTCCTTGCCGGGATGGGACGTGGTACACCGGCGCCCGCCACAGGATCGGCCACGGGCGCGGTGGACATGGACAGAGATCGCCCGCAGCGGGCGCGGACGGCGGCGCCGCGCAGCCTGACCGTCGCCAGCCGCCGAGGTCGCCAGTTCAAGAACGGGGCCGCCACGCGATCGGTCACGCGGCGCCGCCCGGTGGAGCCCTACGAGCCAGCTCGCTCGCGCGCCGCGGCGCGCACCGCGGTGGCCAGCTGCTGCCGCTCGCGCGGGGTAAGCGCCCGGTGGGCGCCCACGCGAAGCGCGCCGAGCCGGATGGGACCGAAGCGCTCGCGCACCAGCCGTTCCACGGTGAGGCCGAGCGCCTCGCACATCCGCCGCACCTCGCGCGTGCGCCCCTCGGCCAGCACCAGCTCGAGCTCCCACCGCCGCTGCCCCAGCGGACGCGCCTCGGCGCGGAGCGCGCGCGCCGGGCCGTCCTCCAGCTCGAGGCCGCGCTGCGCGCGCGCCGCGGCCGCCACCGCGTTGCCGCGAACGGTGGCCACGTACGTCCGCTCGATGCCGCTGCTCGGATGCGTGAGCGCGTGCGCTGCCGCGCCGTCGGTGGTCAGCAGGAGCACACCCTCCGTCATGAAGTCCAGCCGGCCGACGTAGGTGAGCCCCGGGATCTCGGGAACCAGGTCGAAGACCGTCGGACGCCCCTCCGGATCGTGACGCGTGGTCAGCACGCCGACGGGCTTGTGCAGCACCAGCCAGGTGGCGGCCGCCGGGCGCGGCAGCGGGGTGCCATCCACGCGAATGTCGTCGCGCGACGGGTCCACGCTCTGCCCGATCGCCGCCACGGTGCCATTGACGGTGACGCGCCCCGCCGCGATCAGCTCCTCCGCCTTGCGCCGCGACGCGACGCCGGCGCGGGCGAGGGCGCGCTGGACACGCATCGGCTCGGGCCGTGGCGCGCGCTCGCGCGGCGGCGCAGACGAGCGGTCCGGCGCGCCGGCGGGCCGTCCCCGCCGGGCCCCCGGTCGCGCCGCGCGTGGTGCGGAGCCGGGCCGGCCGTCGTCGCCGCCTCGTCCGCGCCGCGCACCGCGGCCGGCCGCGTCGCTCCCGTGGCGCTCGCCTCCGGTGCCGCCGGACCGGGTCCCCTCCGGCGCGCCGCGACCACGTCGTCCCTCGGTGTCGCGCGGGGACCGACGCGTCTCGCCGCGGCGCGCGCCGCCCGCCTGCTCACCGCCGCGCGGCGAGCCACGCGCCCCGGCGTCCCCCGGCGACCGAGGCCGCTCGCCTCCACCCGGCCGTCCACGCCGCTGGGCGGTCACTGCGGCTTCGGCTCGGGCGGCCGCAGCGCGATCGCCAGCTCCTCGGCGCGCGGCAGCTCGTCCAGGTGGCGCAGCGCGAACTGCTCGAGGAAGAGCTCCGTCGTGCCGTAGAGCAGCGGCCGTCCCAGCCCCTCGCCGCGGCCGACCACGTCGACGAGGCCGCGCTCGTGCAGCGACTTGAGGATGCTCCCCACCGAGACGCCGCGGATCTCCTCGATCTCGGCGCGCCCGATGGGCTGCCGGTAGGCCACGATGGCGAGCGTCTCCAGCGCGGCGGCGCTCAACCGCTGCGGGCGCGCGGCGAGCTGCGCCCGCTCGATCGCCTCCGTGTACTCCGGGCGCGTGAGCAGCTGCCAGCCGCCGCCGACGTCCACCAGCTCCACGCCGTGGCCGTCCACGTCGTAGTGCTCGCGCAGCTCGTCCAGGGCGGCGCTCAGTTCGGCGCGGCTCGCCTCGGGGGCGAGCGACGCGAGATCGGCGCTCGGGATGGGGCGGGCGCTCGCGAAGAGCGCGGCTTCAAGCAGCCTGGCCAGCGGTTGCACGGGCGATCTCGACGGCGGCGAAGGGGGCCTGCTGACGGACGGAGAGCTCGCCGCCGCGCGCCAGCTCGAGCACGGCGAGGAGGGCGGAGAGCACCTGCCAGGGTTCGGCGTCGGCGGGCACGATGTCGCGCCAGCGCGCCGCCGCACGCAGGGCGAGCACGGCGCGCACGGTGAGGATGGCGCCGTCCACGTCCAGCGCGCGCGGCACGACGTCGTGCATCGCCGGCCGACGGGCCACGCGGAGGACGCGGTCCACGGCCGACATGAGCTCGCCGAGCGAGAGCGCCAGCGGCGCGGCCGGCGGCGCCGGCTGCTGCGGCAGGTAGGCGCGCGCGAAGCGGTTGCGCCGGTGCTCGCCCAGCCGCTCCAGGACGTCCACCACCTCACGCATCTGCTGGTACTCCAGCAGGCGGCGCACCAGCTCGGCGCGCGGGTCCTCCCACGCGTCGTCGTCGCTGTTGCGGGGCAGGAGCATCTGTGCCTTCACGCGCAGCAGCCGCGCCGCCATCTCCAGGTAGTCGGCCGCCTCGTCCAGCCCCAGGCTGTGAATGCGCGCCAGGAACTGCTCGGCGATCCGCGCGATCGGGATGTCGTAGATGTCCACCTGCTCGTCGCGAATGAGCGAGAGGAGCAGGTCCAGCGGCCCGGAGAAGCTCGACAGCTCGACGACGAAGGCGGGCGAGCCGCCCTCGGCCACCACGGCGCCCATCAGGCGAGGCCGAGGAAGGGGTTGGGCACGGTCTGGCTCGGGATGATGAACGGGAAGGTGAGCCGGATCGCGAGCCCCATGAGGTGGTAGGCCGGGTAGAGCAGCATCCCAAAGGCCCGGCCGCCCACGGTGAAGAGCAGCAGCAGGATGAGCAGTCCGAAGCGGCCCAGGTTCTGGTACTGCACCGCCCACGCCGGCGGCAGCAGGTACTTCATCACGTGCGACCCGTCCAGCGGCGGGATGGGGAGCAGATTGAAGTACGCGAGGATGACGTTGAAGACCATGCCCAGCGTGAGCATCACCTGGAGGATGGCGCAGCTCTCGGCGATCTCCGGCACGGCGCGCCCGAGCAGCCCCACGAGCACGATGGCGACCGTGGCGATCACGGCGAGCACGAGGTTCGTGGCGATCCCAGCGAGCGAGACGATGATGTCCCCGCGCTTGTAGTTGCGATAGTTGCGCGGCACCACCGGCACCGGCTTCGCCCCCCCGAACAGGAAGTTCCCCAGGAACCAGGTCATCAGCGGCAGGATGACGGTGAGGAACGGGTCGATGTGCTTCAGCGGATTCCACGTCAGCCGCCCGAGCTGGTACGCCGTCGGATCGCCCTGCTGCTTGGCGGCGTAGCCGTGCGCGTACTCGTGCGCCACCATGGAGAACAGCAGCACGGGCGCGGCGAGGATGAAGAGCTGGAACTTGAGGGGCACGGCAGGCGGGAGGGAGCGGCGGCGGGTCGGGCGGCGGGCGTCGCGCGGGGGGCCGGCCGGGGTAAGCTACGCAGCCCCCTGAGCGGGGACAAGTCGAAGCGAGACACCGTCTTGACACCAGTGTCGCGCGCCTCTAGCTTGCTGTGCTCGCAACGAACGCCTGCTCGTACATCTCTGGAGATCGTCTGTGCCGAATATTGCCTCCGCGAAGAAGAACATGCGGAAGTCCCGCGCGGCGACGGTGCGCAACCGGGCGCAGCGCTCCGCCCTCCGCACCGCGCTGAAGAAGGCCCGCGCCCCCGAGGCTACCGCCGAGGAGCGCCTGCAGGCGGCCAGCCTGCTGGATCGCGCGGCACGCAAGGGGCTCATCCACCGCAACGCGGCGGCCCGCAAGAAGAGCCGGCTCGCGAAGCTGGCGACCGCCGCCCAGGGCTGAGCGGAACGCCACACGGAACGGCCGGAAGGGGGCGGGTGAGCACGTGCTCACCCGCCCCCTTCGTGTGTACGCCCGCGAGCACCCCCGCGCCGCGCGGCGACGGTCAGAGCGTCGCCAGCTCGCCGCCGCAGCGCTCGCAGTACCACTCCGTGGGATAGTTCATCGTGCCGCACTCCTGACAGCGTAGCGTCTTGGCCTGCTGCCCGCCGGCGGCGCTGGCGGCGGCGGGGGTCGGCGGCGGCGCCGGAGCCTCGGCGAACCAGTCAGCGACGGCGGGCGCGTGCGGCGGCGTGACGCCGCCACGCGGCGACTCGCCGGCCG
>DASTRO010000015.1:0-14663 GCA_035761165.1 Gemmatimonadaceae bacterium
ATCTGGTGGCCGACGAGCGGCGGGCCGGCGAGCGGCCGGCAGCGCCGTCGGTAGGGGAGCAGCGGCGGGCGGCGCAGTAGGGCCGGGCGGGGGTCAGACGTTGAACCGGAACAACACGACGTCGCCGTCCTGCACCGCGTACTCCTTCCCCTCGCTCCGCACCGCCCCCTTCTCGCGCGCCCCCTTCCAGCCGCCGAGTGCGACGAAGTCCTCGTACGACACCGTCTCGGCGCGGATGAAACCCCGTTCGAAGTCCGTGTGGATGACCCCCGCCGCCACCGGGGCCGTGTCGCCACGATGGATCGTCCAGGCGCGCACCTCCTGCTCGCCGGCCGTGAAGTAGGTCTGCAGGCCGAGCAGGTGGTAACCGGCGCGGATCAGCCGATCGAGCCCCGCCGACTCGAGGCCGAGCGAGGCCAGGAACTCGGCCCGATCCTCGGGCGGGAGCTCGGCCAGCTCCGCCTCGATCTTGGCCGAGAAGGGGACGATCTCCGCCGGTTCCCCGGACGTCACCACCGCGGCACGCAGCGCCGCCAGGTGCGGCCCCTCCGCGCCGGTGAGCTCCTCGTCGCGGACGTTGGCGGCGTAGAGGATCGGCTTGACCGTGAGCAGGTTGATCGGCGCCAGCAGGCGACGCTCGTCGTCCGAGAGGCCGGCGCCCCACAGCCCCTTCCCCTCGGAGAGCACGGCGAAGGCGCGTTCCAGCACCGGCAATTCCGCCAGCGCCTCCTTGTCCCCGCTCTTCGCGGCGCGGCGGACGCGGTCGAGCCGCTTCTCCACCGTCCCCAGGTCCGCCAGGGCGAGCTCGAACTCGATCACCTCGCGGTCGCGCACCGGGTCCACCGCCCCCATGACGTGCGTCACGTCCTCGTCCTCGAAGCAGCGCACGACGTGGACGATGGCGTCCGTCTCGCGGATGTTGGCGAGGAACTTGTTGCCCAGCCCCTCGCCCTGTGCCGCGCCCTTCACCAGACCGGCGATGTCCACGAACTGCACCACCGCCGGCACCGTGCGCTTCGGCTGGACGATCTCGGCCAGCGCCTCGAGTCGCCGGTCGGGCACCTCCACCATGCCGACGTTGGGCTCGACCGTGCAGAACGGGTAGTTCGCCGCCTCCGCCCCGGCCGCGGTGAGCGCGTTGAAGAGGGTGGACTTGCCGACGTTGGGGAGACCGACGATTCCGAGCTTGAGCATCGAGGAGAGTCTCGAGAAGAGCGACGAGCGACGAGCGGCGAGCGACGGGGGATGAGCGACGGGCGATGAGCGACGAGCGAACCCCCTCGGGCGGACCAGTCGTGGCGTCCCGAGCGGCCGCTCCCTCGTCGCTCGTCGCTGTTCGCTCCTCGCTCGCCGTTACGCGATGAACCAGGGCGCGAGCACGAGGCTCACGACCGACATCAGCTTGATGAGGATGTTCATGGCCGGGCCGCTCGTGTCCTTGAACGGGTCGCCGACCGTGTCGCCGACGACGGCGGCCTTGTGCGGATCGGAGCCCTTCCCACCGAGGATGCCGCCCTCGATGGCCTTCTTGGCGTTGTCCCACGCGCCGCCGGCGTTGGCCATGAAGAGCGCCATCATGACACCGGTGACCGTGGCGCCGGCCAGCAGGCCGCCAAGCGCCTTCACGCCCATGAACTTGCCCACCACCACCGGGAGGAGCACCGCCACCACGCCGGGGAGGATCATCTCGCGCAGCGCGGCGCGGGTGGAGATGTCCACGCAGCGCGCCGAGTCGGGCGTGCCGGTGCCCTCGAGCAGGCCGGGGATCTCGCGGAACTGGCGGCGCACCTCCTCCACCATCCCCTGTGCCGCGCGCCCCACGGCGGTCATCGTCTGCGCGCCCACGAAGAAGGGCATCACGCCCCCGATGAAGAGGCCGATGACCACCATCGGGTCGACCAGGTCGAGCCCCGTGTCGCGCAGGCCGACGGCCGACGCATAGGCGCTGAAGAGGGCGAGCGCGGTGAGCGCCGCCGAGCCGATGGCGAAGCCCTTGCCGATGGCCGCCGTCGTGTTCCCGAGGGCGTCGAGGCCATCGGTGATCTTGCGGACCTCGGGGCCGAGGTGGCTCATCTCGGCGATGCCGCCGGCGTTGTCGGCGATCGGCCCGTAGGCGTCCACCGACATCGTCACGCCGACGGTGGCCAGCATGCCCACGGCGGCGATGGCCACGCCGTACAGGCCGGCGAAGGTGAAGGAGAGCCAGGTCGCGGCACAGATCAGGAGCACCGCGGCGATGCAGCTCTCCATCCCGACCGCGAGGCCGGCGATGATGTTCGTGGCCGGACCGGTCTGCGACGCGTTGGCGATGCGGGTCACCGGGCCCCTGGCGGTGTAGTACTCGGTGACGAGGCCGATGGCGATGCCGGCGAGGCACCCGGCCAGCACCGCCCAGAACGGACCGGCGCTCGGCAGCAGGTCCTGCGTGGCCGGATCGATCATGCCGAGCGGCATGTTGAGCGTCACCAGGTAGGCGAGCACCAGGAAGAGCCCCGCCGAGACGAAGGTCGTCAGGCGCAGCGCGCTGGCCGGGTTGCCCTTCGCGAAGACGCGCATCAGCGCGATGCCGACGAACGACGCCAGCAGGCCCGCCATCGTGTACACCACGGGGAGGGCCATCGCGGCGGCGCGGTTGGCCTCGGGGATGATGTTGGACGACGCGGCGAGGGCGATGGTGGCGATGATGGCGCCGACGTAGCTCTCGAAGATGTCGGCGCCGAGGCCGGCCACGTCGCCGACGTTGTCGCCGACGTTGTCGGCGATCGTCGCCGGGTTGCGCGGGTCGTCCTCGGGGATCCCCGCCTCCACCTTGCCGACCAGGTCCGCGCCGACGTCGGCGGCCTTGGTGTAGATGCCGCCGCCGACGCGCGCGAAGAGCGCGATGGAGCTGGCCCCCATGGCGAAGCCGGAGATGATCTCGGCGAACATCCGCACGTCCGAGCCCGGCGTCAGGCGGCCGCCCTGCCAGAGGAAGATGAGGCCGATGCCGACGAGACCGAGACTGGCCACGGCGAGCCCCATCACGGCGCCGCCGTTGAAGGCGATGCGCAGGGCGGCCGCCTGGCCGCTGCTCCGCGCCGCCTCGCTGGTGCGCACATTGGCCTTGGTGGCCGCGGTCATGCCGGCGTAGCCGGCCGCCACCGAGCACAGCCCGCCCACGACGTAGGCGACACCGGTCTCCCAGCCCAGCGCCAGCGAGAGCAGCACGGCGACGATGAGGAGGAACGGCAGCAGCACCAGGTACTCGCGCCGCAGGAAGGCCATCGCGCCGACGTGAATCTGCTCGGCCAGGAACTGCATGGCCGTGGAGCCCGGCGCCTGTCGCGCGACGCCGCGGTAGACGACGAACGCCACCAGCAGGCCGAAGAGGCCGATCCAGAGGGCGTACGACGCGGCGCCATCGCCGATCAGCGAGAAGCTCGCACCCGTGTCGTTCATGTCGATTCCGGTGAACGGTTGTGGAGGTTCATGGCCGCGTTGATGCCCTCGCGGAGCCAGAGCTCCGTGGCATCGGTGAAGCGCGGCATGAGGGAGAGAATCTCCTCACGCTCGGCCCTGCCGAAGGGCGCGAGGACGAAGTCCGCCAGGTCACCTACCTGGCGCGGCTCGTCCGCCGGCGCGATCCCGATGCGCAGGCGGCCGTACTCCTGTGTGCCGAGCGCGCGCTCGACGCTCTTCAGGCCGTTGTGGCCCCCGGCGCTGCCGCGCGCGCGCAGACGGTAGCGCCCGACCGGCAGCGCCACGTCGTCGACGACGACGAGCAGGTCCCGCGTGGCCGACCAGAACGGGCGGCGCAGGTAGGGTCCCAGCACCTGCCCGCTCAGGTTCATGTACGTCTGCGGCTTCACGAGCCGCACCTTGGCACCGTCGAGGACTCCCGTCGCGACGAGCGCCTCGCCGTCGCGCCGGAAGCCGTCGAAACGCCAAACGTCGGCCAGGTGGTCGACGACCCACCAGCCGACGTTGTGTCGCGTGGCCTCGTACTCGCGCCCCGGGTTGCCGAGCCCCACGATGACCTTCACGGGAACGCCGGATGGCGGGGGCCTTACTCGGCCCCCTCCTCCGTCTTCGCCTTGCGGATCACCTCCGGCTCGGCGCCGGTGGGCTCCTCGGCCGCCGCCTCCTCGACGCGCGGCGGCTGCACCGTGCAGACGGTGAGCCCGGCGTCGTCCAGCACCGTCACGCCGGTGGGCAGGGGCAGGTCGCCGACGTGCAGCGCCTGCGCGATCTGCAGCCCCGAGACGTCGACGTCGATGTGGTTCGGGATGTCGGCCGGGTCGGCCTCGACCTCGACCTCGTGCAGCACCTGGTCGAGCAGCCCGCCGCCGGTGCGCACCCCCTCCGGGGTGCCGACGTAGACGAGCGGCACGCGCACGGCCACGCGCTCGCCGGCGACCAGCTCCTGGAAGTCCACGTGCAGGATGCTGCGCTTGACCGGGTGCCGCTGGATCTCGCGGATGAGCGTGCGGGCGGGGCGGCCGTCGAGCTCGAGCTCGATGACGGTGCTCCCGGCGGCGATGTGCTCGAGGAGTCGCTCCAGCTCGCGGGTGGCGACGGAGAGCGCCTGCGGCTCGCGGCCGTGGCCGTAGATGACGGCGGGCACGCGGCCCTCGCGGCGGAGCGCGCGCGCCGCGCCCTTGCCGGAATCGGTACGCGCCGAAGCGCCGAGTCGTGCGGTGGCCATGCTGATGGGTCCTGAATCCGGTAGGGAATGGTGCGTGGGTCGTGCCCCGGGTTACCCTCGGCGCGCGGTCCCGGAATCACCGCGCGACCGCCTCTCACCCGGTCAACGTCGAGGAACCAGGAACCAGGAACCCGGCACCCGCGGCACGGCCTCGGGGCGCTACTCCGCCTGGTACCAGGCCCCGGTCCCTGCTTCCTGCTTCCTGTTTCCTGTTTCCTGTTTCCTAGTCGAACAACGAGCTCACCGACTGATCACTGTGCGTGTAGCGAATCGCCTTGGAGAGCAGCTCGCCGACCGACAGGACGCGCAGCGACGGGAAGCGCTGGTCGTCCCGGATGGCGACCGTGTCGGTCACCGCCACCTCCTCGATCGGGGCGTCGCGCAGCCGCTCGGCCGCCGGGCCGCTGAGCAATGGATGGGTGGCGCACGCGTAGATGTCGCGCGCGCCGAGGCGCTTCAGCGCCCGCGCCGATTCGGCGATGGTGCCCGCCGTGTCGATCATGTCATCGGGGATGAGGCAGTCGCGCCCGTCCACCTCGCCGACGACGTTCACCACCTCGGCCACGTTGGCGGTCGGGCGGCGCTTGTCGATGATGGCCAGCGTGCCGTTGAGGCGCTTGGCGAAGCCGCGCGCCATCTTCGCCGAGCCGGCGTCCGGCGCGACGACCACCAGGTCGCGCAGGTTCTTCTTGCGGTAGTGCGAGACGAACACCGGCGCCGCGTACAGGTGGTCCACCGGGACGTCGAAGAAGCCCTGCAGCTGGTGCTGGTGGAAATCCAGCCCGAGCACGCGGTCGGCGCCCGCGCGCTCGATCATGTTGGCGACGAGCTTGGCGCCGATCGCCACGCGGGGCTGGTCCTTGCGGTCCTGCCGCGAGTAGCCGTAGTAGGGCATCACGCAGGTGATCCGCGCCGCCGAGGCCCGCCGCGCCGCGTCGATCAGCAGCAGCAGCTCGACGAGGTTCTCCGCGGGCGGGTTGGTCGGCTGCACGATGAAGATGTCGGCTCCCCGGATGTTCTCGTCGATGCGGACGAAGATCTCGCCGTCGGCGAAGCGCGACAGCGTGACCTTGCACAGCTCGACGCCGAGGTGCTTGGCGATCTCCTCGGCCAGCGGCCGGTTGGCCGTGCCTGACAGCAGCTTGAATCCCTGCAACGTGTGCCCGTGCGTGCGATGCCCAAAGAAAAGCAGCCTCATAAATTACTCGAGGCTGCCCGGAAGGTCAAACCGATGCGCCGAGCGGCGCGATTGCCCCGCGTGGATTCGAACCACGATTCTCGCATCCAAAGTGCGATGTCCTGCCATTGGACGACGGGGCAGCGCGAGCCGTGGGAAGCTACGTCAACCGCTCCACGCCGACAACTCGCTCGGCCGTCGTCGTCCAGCGCGCGCGCCACCCGTCGGCGTCGCTCAGCGTGAGGTCGATCCGATCGTCGGCGAGGACCAGGAACCAGGTCGCGCCGGAGCCGCTCATGCCGTAGATCGGCGGGACGACGCCCGGCGGCAGCGGGGGCGTGAACAGCGGGCGGGCGTCGGCCAGCACCGCCACCGCCGGGACCCGCCGCGCCACCGGACCCTCGAAGTCGTTGCCGGCCAGGGCGACCACGCCGTCCCAGCTCGCGAGCCGAGCGGGCGTCAGCAGCCGGGGCAGCGGCGGCTCGTCGTCGGCGCGCGCCGCCGCCTCGCGGTCCTCGCTCACCCAGCGATAGGCGTCCGCCGTCGCCACGCTCGCCGGCGGCTGCAGGAGCGCCACCCGGCGCGCCGGGAGGGCGGGGAGCGCGAGGAGCCGCTCGCCGCGTCCCCAGGCCAGCGCCAGCGCGGCGTCCGAGACGAGGAAGGGGACGTCCGCGCCGAGCCCGGCGGCCAGCGCGAGCAGCCGCTCCGGCGGCAGCGGCTCGGGCGCCAGCGCGTCGAGAGCGCGCAGCACGGCGGCCGCGTCGGCGCTGCCGCCGCCCAGCCCGCCGCCCACCGGAATGCGCTTGTCGATCTCGATGGCGAAGTGCTGCGGCCACCCGGCGGCCGCGGCGTAGGCCAGGGCGGCGCGCCAGGCCAGGTTCCGCTCCATGGGGCCGAGCCCCTCCGGTGGGCACGCCTCGCCGCCGCAGTCCAGCGTGCGCCCGCGCACGTCGGTGCGCACCTCCACGTCGTCCCCCAGGTCGAGGCGCTGGAAGAGCGTCTCGATCTGGTGGTAGCCGCTCGCCTCACGGGCGAGCACGCGCAGGAAGAGGTTGATCTTGGCCTGGGCGAGGACGCGTGCCGCGCTCACGTGTGACGCACCGCCTCGCGCGCCGTGCCGTCGTCGGGGGTCGCGCCGCCCCCGGCCCGCTGCAGCTCGCCGAAGTGCATGCCGAGCCGGGCGAAGTAATAGAGGCCGATGAGCGTGATCGGGATGAAGGTGAGGATGTGATACCCGAGTGCCCAGCTCAGCGCGCGCTCACCCGGCACCGCATAGAGCGCCAGCCCGATGCGGGCGGCGATCTCGAAGCTGCCGAAGAAGCCCGGCGCCTGCGGCAGCGCGGCGGCCACGGCGATCAGCCCGTTCACCAGCAGCGCCGCGCCGAACGGGGCCTCGATGCCCACCGCGCGGAAGCCGAGCCAGAAGCTGAACGCCTGCAGCAGCCAGTGCAGCGTCGTCCACCAGATCACCGCGCCCAGCCGCTGCGGTCGGCGCAGCACGCCCAGCCCCTCGGCGAAGCGACGCAGCACCTCGGCGCCGCGCCGCTCCACGCGCGGCGCGACGCGGCGCGCGAAGAGCTCGAAGAGCGCGATGAAGCGGGAGGGGAAGAAGACCATCGCGTACAGCCCGACCATCACCACCGTCAGCCCCACGGCCCCGACGACCGCCGCCCGTTCGGCGTAGGCGCGGTATTCCGGCATGGCCGACGCGCCGAAGCGCGGGTCGAGCATCGCGTAGAGCATCAGCAGCAGGACGACGATCGAGTCGAAGAGCCGATCGACGGCGAGCGAGGCGATGCCGGCGGAGAAGGTGACGCGCGGCTCCTCACGGGCGAGGGCGTAGGCGCGCGCCAGCTCGCCGGCACGCACGGGCACCACGTTGTTCACCATCATCCCGATGGCGGTGCCGCGCCAGAGCGGCCCGAAGGCGATGTGCGGCGCCACCGGATCGAGGATGACGCGCCAGCGGATGGCGCGGAGCGGGAAGATGAGCGTGCCGGTGACGGTGGCGGCCAGGAAGTACCAGGGGTCGGCCCGCCGGAGCTCCTCCCACACCTGCGCCGGCGAGACGTCGTGCAGCGCCCACACGAGCAGCACCGCGCTCAGGCCGATGCCGAGCGCGCCGCGGAGACCGATCCTCATCGTCCGTCGATCAGGGGAGCGCGGCGAGATCGAGGAGGTCGAACAGCTCGTCCAGCTGCTCGGTCGACGGCGTGCCGCCCTCGCGGCGGATCTCGTCGCGGAGCTCGAGCGCGCGGCCCAGGGCGGCCCGGCCGCGGTAGAGCAGCTCCCCGATCGGCACCGCCTCGTCCGGGGTCCCGGACCGCCGCCGCGGGGCGCCGGACGCCGCCGCCACCTCGCTCTCGGTCTGCAGCCGCGTGATGCCGGCGATCCCACTCTCGAGCAGGGCGTGCAGGTCGCGGCCGGTCGGCGCTGCCAGGGTAGCGCGCTCCTCGGCCGCCGACGCGGCGACGGGCTCCGGCCGGCGCTCGGGCTCCGGCGGGAGCTCAGGCTCGGGCTCCGGCTCGGGCTCGGGAACCGGCTCCGGTCGCGGGGTGGGCACCGGCAGCGGCTCCGGCTCCTCCTCCGGCTCCGGGCTCTCGGCCGGTGCCGGGGAGGGCGTCGGGGCGGGTGGGACGGTGGGCGCGATGGCGGCCGCCGTCGCCGCACCGGCCACGGCGGCCAGGCCGGAGCGCGGGGTGGCTGGCCGCGGCGGCAGCGGCGCCAGGCCGACGTTGACGAGGGTCGCGGCGGCGCGCGCGCCCACGAACTCGGCGGCCCGGCGCTCCAGCTCCTCGACCGGGCGACGCTGCGAGACGAAGAGGGCGGCGATGGCGTCCGCCGCTGCGAGATCGACCCCGTTCGCCGGATCGAGCCGTTCGGTGGCGGCGGCGACGGCGTCGGCGAGCGAGGCGTGGCCGAAGCTGCGGACGAGTCGTGCCAGGTCGCGCGCGGCGACCGCCACCGGCGGGTCGGTGAGGCGCGGCACGCCGCGGCCCGGGGTGGTGCGCGGCGGCTGGTCGGCCAGCGCGCGCTGCGCGGCGCGCGCCTCGGCCACCGTGCGACGCAGGTGCTCGCCGGCGGCCGCAGCCTCCAGGCGGAAGCGCTCGGCCAGCGTGGTGGCGGGCGCCGGCGCGGCGTGCAGCACGTGCGGCCCGTCCCCGTCCGGATAGAGCTCGGCGATCGGCACGACGCGCGAGCTCTCGGCGCGGGCCCGGTCGAGGGCGGCGACGGCATCGTCGAAGGCCGCCATCTCTGGCGCGCTCACGTCCAGGCGTCGGCCCGCGCGCAGCTCGTCGGCGGCGCGCCGCAGCAGACGCGCGGCGGTGGAGAGCACGACGAGCGCCGCCGGCTCCAGCGGGCCCGGCCGCGACTCCACCGGCCGCGCTGCGCGCTCCACGGCGTCGAGCACATCGGGGAGCGGCGGGTGGTCGCGGAGCGCGGCCACGCCGCGCAGGGCGCGCAGCCGACGGAGCGCCTCCGCCACCGGCTCCGGGCTGCCGGGCCGGGCCGCCGCCGCGCTGAGCGCCGACGCGACGTCCGTGCAGCCGCTGACGACGAAGAGCGCGCCGCTGGAGGTGACCACCGGTGTCGGCGACGCCGTGCGGGCGGCGAGCGGCGCGAAGCCGAGCAGCTCGGCGGTGCGGGTCTGGGCGCGCGACTCCTCGGCCTCGCCCCAGTTGCGGGCGCCGCGCACCAGCTGGCGCAGGTCGTCCACCGCGGCCGTGAGCGCACCGCGCAGCAGCGGCGTCCAGGGCAGGGCCCGCTCGCGCAGGGCACGCCCCAGGCGCTCCACGGCGGCGGCCAGGGCCGAGATCCCGGTGAGCTTGGCCATCGTGGCCGACCCGCGGAGGGCGCGCGCCGCCCGCGTGAACGCCTCGGCGTCCGGCCCGGCCGGGCCCGCCGCCCCGAGCAGGGCGTCGAGCTGGTCGACGTACTCGGTCGCCTCGAGGACGAAGAAGTTCAGCAGTCCGGTCGACCCCGTCATCCGTGCTCCACAGGTTCGCGGCGCGGCCGGGTCCCGAAGGTGCCCCGACCGTGGGAACCCCAAACGTAGGAATCCCCGGCGGCAA
The DNA here is from genome assembly GCA_035761165.1 of Gemmatimonadaceae bacterium. Taxonomy (GTDB): domain Bacteria; phylum Gemmatimonadota; class Gemmatimonadetes; order Gemmatimonadales; family Gemmatimonadaceae; genus CALCHX01. The sequence continues at coordinate 9,935 of DASTRO010000015.1, forward strand.
GATCAACCAAAGTATCGGCGGGCGCGGATTGAGGGTGGAGCGATGATCGGTGAGCGACGAGCGAGGAGTGACGAGCGGGGACCTCGGGCCGGCCAGTACTGGCGTCCCGAGGGGTGCGCGGGTCGCTCATCGCGCGTCGCTCACGGCTGCCCTTCCCCCGTCCATCGCCCGCCGTAGCTCGCCCACGGCCTCGGTCAGGCCGACGAACAGCGCACGGCTGACCACCGAGTGGCCGATGTTCAGCTCCTCGACCTCCCGGATGGCGGCCACCGGCGCGACGTTGCGTACCGTGAGTCCGTGGCCGGCGTGGACGGCGAGCCCCAGCGAGGCGCCGAGGGCCGCCGCGTCGCGGAGCGCGGCCAGGGTGACCGGATCGTCCGGGCAGTGCGCGTAGCGCCCGGTGTGGAGCTCGATGGCGACCGCGCCCAGGTCGCGGGCCCGGCGCACGGCGTCGGGCTCCGGGTCGATGAAGAGGCTGGTGCGAATGCCGGCGTCGCCGAGCCGACGCAGCCCCTCGGCGAGCTCGCGGGGGCGCGCGGCGACGTCGAGTCCGCCCTCGGTGGTCACCTCCTCGCGGCGCTCCGGGACCAGCGTCGCCTGGTGCGGCGCGAGGGCGATGGCGATGTCGAGCATCTCCGCGGTGCACGCCAGCTCGAGGTTCAGCACGGTCGTGATGCGGGCGGCGAGGCGGCGCACGTCGTCGTGCTGCACGTGGCGGCGGTCCTCCCGCAGGTGGGCGGTGATGCCGTCCGCCCCGGCCTGCTCGCAGAGCAGCGCCGCCTCCACCGGATCGGGCTCGGCGCCGCGCCGCGCCTGCCGCAGCGTGGCCACGTGGTCGATGTTGACGTAGAGGCGCTGGTAGGGCGCGGGGGCGTCCGCGGGCTGGGTTGCTGGCATTTGCGCGCTCGGGTTAGTTTCGCTGGCCGGGTCGCCCGGCCGCGTCCACGCTACCGAATCTAGGAGCGATCGTGAAGAAGCTGCTCGTCCTCGTCCTCGCGCTGGCGGCCTGCCGCCCGTCGCCTCCGCCGGCCACCTCGCCCGCGCCCGCCGGCGCGACGTATGGCGCGAGCTCGGCGCGTGGCGCCGTCGAGGCCTTCCTCGCCGCCGTGAAGGCCGGCGACCTCCAGGCCATCTCGATGGTGTGGGGGAACGAGGAGGGGCCGGTCTTCGAGCGCGAGGACCGCCAGGTGCTCGAGCAGCGCGAGCTGATCATGATCTGCTACCTGCGGCACGACACGGCGCGCGTGCTCGACCAGGCGCCCTCGGGGCAGCCGAACCGTCCCAAGTTCAACGTCGAGCTGACGCGCGGCGACGTCACGCGCGCGACGACGATGACCACGGCGCGCGGCCCGAGCGGCCGCTGGTTCGTCACCGACGCGGACGTGATGGCCGTGCGCGACTTCTGTCAGCGTCCCACGGGAAGCTCGCCGCCGTCGCGCTAGCCGGCCGCGGCCCGGCCCCGGCCGCGACGCCCCCGGGTTAGTATTCCGAGAGCTCCACGAGCACCCCCGCCGTGGCGGAGGGGTGCAGGAAGGCGATGCGCTTGCCTTCCGCCCCGAGGCGCGGCGTCTCGTCGATGAGGCGGATGCCGGCGGCACGGCAGCGCGCCAGCGCGGCGTCGAGGTCGTCCACGGCGAAGCAGACGTGATGGATGCCGGGGCCGCGCTTCTCGACGAACCGCGCGATGGGCGAGTCGGGGCGCTCGGCTTGCAGCAGCTCCACCAGCGACTCGCCGGCGGCGAGCCCCGCGATGCGGGCCCCGTCGGCGTCGTCGAGCGGCACCTCCGGCAGCTGGAGGACGTCGCGGTAGAAGGGGAGGATCGCCTCGAGGTCTGCGACGGCGATTCCGATGTGGGCGATGCGCGTGCCGCGCGGGGCGTCGGATGACATTCGGAAGGGCGCTCGTGGAAGTGGGCGGGACGCGTGGAAACTAAATCCAGGGAGAAGCACGCATGTCGAACGCGATCGCGGTCACCGATGCCGATTTCGAGCAGGAGGTGGAGCAGCACGACGGCCTCGCCGTCGTGGACTTCTGGGCTACCTGGTGCGGACCGTGCCGGATGATCGCCCCCATGCTCGACCAGCTCGCCGGCGAGTACGCGGGCAAGGTGAAGGTGACCAAGCTCGACGTCGACTCCAACATCAAGACCGCCACCCGCTTCAACGTCCGCTCGATCCCGACGATCCTCTTCTTCAAGGGCGGCAAGCTGGTGGACCAGGTGGTGGGCGCGGTGCCCAAGGCGCAGCTGGACGCGAAGTTCAAGCAGCACGTGTGAGGGCGCGGAGGCGCTGAGGGCGCGGAAGGCGCGGCGAGTGATCTCACGGTGGCGCGCTCCAGCTCCTCGCGCCGCTCGCCGCGTCCTGGCGCCGCCCGCCGCGCCCTCAGCCCCTCGCCCTCCGGAGGCTCCCCATCACGCATCCCGCTGCCGCGCCGCCGGGGCGCCTGCACGTCGTCAGCACGCCGATCGGCAACCTCGGCGACATGACCTTCCGCGCGGTCGAGGTGCTGGGACGGGTCGCGCTCATCCTCGCCGAGGACACCCGGCACTCGCGGCCGCTGCTCGCGCACTTCGAGATCGGCACGCCGGTGGAGGCGTACCACGAGCACAACGAGGCGCGCATGACGCCGCGTGTCCTCGCTCGGCTCCGCGCCGGCGACGACGTGGCGCTGATCTCCGACGCCGGTACGCCGCTCCTCTCCGATCCGGGTGCGCGGCTCGTCGCGGCGGCGCTCGACGCCGGCCTCGCGGTGGTGCCGGTGCCCGGCGCGTCGGCGCTGCTGAGCGCGCTCGTCGCGGCCGGCCTGGGCGCCGACCGCTTCACCTTCTACGGCTTCCCCCCGCGACGCGGGGGGGAGCGCACGCGCCTGCTGGCCGAGATCGCCGCGCTGCCGCACACGGCCGTGCTGTACGAGGCGCCGACGCGGCTCGGCGGGACGCTCGCCGACCTGGCACGGGTGGCGGGCGAGCAGCGCGGCGCGGCGGTGGCGCGCGAGCTGACCAAGCACTACGAGGAGGTGCGGCGCGGAACGCTCGGCGAGCTGGCGGCGTATTACAGCGCCACCACGGCGCGCGGCGAGGTCGTGCTCCTCGTGGCCGGCGCCGAGCCGGTCGCGCTGGACGAGGCCGGGCTGGCGGAGCGGGCGCGGGCCTTGCGCGCCGAGGGGCGGAGCGCCCGCGACGTGGCGCGGATGCTCATGGCATCCTTCGGTGCGCCGCGCAATCTTGCCTATCGACTGGCGCAGGGTGACGCGGGGCGGGTCGAGGCGCCCACAGCGGCCGGCGCGGCACTTCCAGACGAGGCGGAGCAGGGATGAGGCGACAGCGGGCGACCACTCGGCGGATGGCGGCACGGATCGCCGCCGTCGCGGCCATCTCGGCGGCGGGCGCGCTGCTCCTGCCGCGCGCCGCTGCGGTGGCGTCGAGTACGTCGGCCGGTACCACGGCCGGTACTGCGGCCGGCGTCGCCGCCGAGCGCCTCCCCAGGATGACGATCGCGCGCCTGCAGTACGACGGCGGCGGCGACTGGTACGCCAACCCGTCCAGCCTGCCCAACCTGCTCGCCGCCATCGCCGAGCGCACCAACCTGCCGGTGGAGCGCGAGGAGGCGCGCGTGCGCCTCACCGACGACCGGCTCTGGGACTATCCCTTCCTGCACGTCACCGGGCACGGCAACATCCACTTCAGCGACGCCGAGATCGCGCGCCTGCGCGAGTACTTGGAGCGCGGCGGCTTCCTGCACGTGGACGACAACTACGGGCTCGACGCCAGCTTCCGTCGTGAGATCGCCCGCGTCTTCCCGGACCGGCCGCTGGTGGACGTGCCGCTCTCGCACCCGATCTACCATCTGGTCTACGAGTTCCCGAAGGGGATTCCGAAGATCCACGAGCACGACGGCAAGCCGCCGCGTGGGTTCGGCATCTTCATCGGCGACCGGCTGGCGGTCTACTACAGCCACGAGAGCGATCTCGGCAACGGTTGGGAGGACGTCGGTACCTACGACGACCCGCCGGCGCTCCACGAGGCGGCGCTGCGGATGGGGGTGAACCTGTTCGTGTACGCCGTCACCAGCCGGCCGGTCTCGTGAGCGCCACGCTCGCCCCCACCGTCGCGCGGCACGCCGCGGCTCCGGGCGCGCGCGAGCGCGTGGCCGCCGAGCGGCGGCGGCTGCGCGCGCTGTCGGTGACGGCGGCGGTCGGCGGAGCGGTGACGGTGGCGTCGCTCCTCCTCGCCGCGGCCGCGCTGGCGCTCGGCAGCGGGCGCTGGATCGTCGCGCCGCGCGCCGTGCCGTTCGCCATCTGGCTCGCGGTGCTGGCGGCGGTCGCGGCGTTGCTGCTCGTGGCGCGGCGGCGCCTCGCCTCGCAGCTCTCGGAGGGTGACGTCGCCCGCAGCATCGAGCGCGAGCAGCAGCTGCGCGACGGCGCGCTGCGCGCCGTGCTCGAGGTGGCCGGGGCGGGCCCGCTCGCCAGCCGCGCCGAGGCGCGGCTGCTCTCGCGTCTGGGTCCTCCGACCGCGGCGCTCGCGCCAGCGCGCCGGGCGGCGGCGGTGCGCCGCGCCGCGGTGGCGCTCGGCGGCGGCGCCCTGGCGCTCGTCGCCCTGGCCGCGAGCGCCGCGGTGAGCGCCGACGGGTGGGCGGCCGTGGCGCACCCGCTGCGCGCCTGGAGCGGCACGCTGCTCCCCCCGCTCGCCATCGTCGACGTGCCGCCTGGCGTGATGCGCGGCGAGCCGCT
>DASTRO010000016.1:0-4530 GCA_035761165.1 Gemmatimonadaceae bacterium
CCGCCCGTGGTCTGCAGCCCCGCGGTGTCGTAGTTGTCCTTCACGATCAGCGGCACGCAGTGCAGCGGGCCCGCGGCACGGCCGGCCGCAGCCAGGCGGTCGAGCGAGTCGGCCTCGGCGCGCACGCGCGGATTCTCGACGACGATGGCGTTGATCGCCGGCCCCTGCTTGTCGTAGGCGGCGATGCGCGCGAGGTAGGCGTCGACGAGGGCGCGGCAGGTGACGGCGTCGCTGCGCAGCGCCGCCTCCACGTCGGCCACCGACGTCTCCACCACCCGGAAGGGCGCGGGCTGGGCGCCGGCGGCGAGCGGCGCGAGGAGGGCGGTGCCGGCCAGGACGGCGGTGCGGAGCGGGCGATGGGGCGTGGCGGACATGGCGGGCGTGGCGGCGGTGATGGCGGACGGGTGGGCGCGTGGGCGCGTGGGCGCGTCGCGGATGACGGGATCGTGGCGACGGAAGCCGCCGCGCACCAGGGATGCGCGCAGCGCTGCACGCTGGGACGCGCGCCCTCGCCAGTCGCGGCCACCGCCCGCATATTCGACGCGTCACCCTCCACTCAGGCCATGGCACCCGTCTCCCGCTTCCGCGCCCCCGCGGCCGCGCTGCTGGCCGCCACGCTCGCCGCCGCCCCCGCCGCCGCCCCCGCCGCGGCCCAACGCGCCGGCACCCCGCAGGCCCGCCCCGACTACCCACTGCCGCCGCTGCGCACCGCCAAGCCGCCGCTCTACGGCAAGCACTGGATGGCGATCACCGGCAAGCCGCTCGCGGCCACCGCCGGCGCCACCATCTTCCAGCAGGGCGGCAACGCGGTGGACGCCGCCTGCGCCATGCTCGCCGCCGTCACCTCGATGTGGGACACCCTGGGCTGGGGGGGCGAGACGCAGGCGCTGATCTACAACCCGAAGACCGGGAAGGTGATCGGCATCGACGCGCTCGGCGTCGCGCCCACCGGCGCCACGGCGGAGTTCTACCACTCGAAAGGCTATCGCTACCCGCCCGAGTACGGCCCGCTCGCCGCCGTCACGCCGGGCACCCCCGGCGGGCTGATGACGATGCTCGCCGAGTACGGCACGATGTCGCTGGCGCAGGTGCTCGCGCCGGCCATCCAGATGGCCGACGGCTACGCCATCGACGCGCAGACGGCCAACACCATCGAGCGCAACAAGCGCTGGATCAAGCAGTGGAAGTACTCCCCTGCCGTCTTCCTCCCGCACCTGGGCGAGGAGCGCGAGGCGCCGCGGCCCGGCGAGCTGTTCGTGCAGAAGGACCTCGCCGCCACGCTGCGCAAGCTGGTGGAGGCGGAGCGCGAGGCGCTGGCTGCGGGGAAGGACCGCAAGGCCGCCATCTACGCGGCGTACGACCGCTTCTACAGGGGCGACATCGCGCGCGAGCTCGTGCGCGGCGTGCAGGAGGACGGCGGCCTCATCACGATGGAGGACCTGGCCAACTGGAAGGTGCGCATCGAGGAGCCGCTGAGCACGACATACAAGGGGATCACCGTCTACAAGCTCCCCATCTGGCAGCAGGGGCCGGCGATGCTGCAGGCGCTCAACATCCTCGAGGAGATCGACCTCAAGGCGATGGGCTACAACTCGCCGCAGTACATCCACACGCTGTACCAGACGATGAGCCTCGCCTTCGCCGACCGTGACTTCTACTACGGCGACCCGTACGTGCCGCCGGAGGAGCCGGTGCAGGGGCTGCTGTCCAAGGAGTACGCCGCGGCGCGTCGGGCGCAGATGAACCACCAGCGCAACGACCCGACCGTGAAGCCGGGCGACCCGTACCCGTACCAGGGCGGCACGAACCCGTTCAGCGAGCTTCTGGCGCGGTGGACGGTGCAGCCGGCCGCCGACACGGCGCGGCGCAGCGGGCAGCAGGACCGCGTGCCGCCGCCGGACGCCGCGAGCGCGCCGGTGGACTCGGCCTTCCTCGACGCCTTCCTGCGCGGCACGACGTCCATCGAGGCGGCGGACGAGGAGGGGTGGGTGGTGAGCGTGACGCCGAGCGGCGGCTGGGTGCCGGCGGTGATCGCCGGGCGCACGGGGATCGGACTCAGCCAGCGCGCGCAGAGCTTCGTCACCAGGCCGGAGGACGGGCCGTTCAACGTCATCCGGCCGGGGCAGCGGCCGCGCGTCACCCTCACGCCCACGCTGGCGGTGAAGGACGGCAAGCCCTTCCTGGCGTTCGCGGTGCAGGGGGGCGACACGCAGGACCAGAACCTGTTGCAGTTCTTCCTGAACGTGGTGGAGTGGGGGATGACGCCGCAGCAGGCGGCCGAGGCGCCGAACATCAACAGCTACCAGATGCGCTCGTCGTTCGGCGACCACGAGAGCCGGCCGGGCCACCTGCTGGTGGCGTCGTCGACGCCCGAGTCGGTGCGTGAGGCGTTGCGGGCGATGGGCTACACGCTGGAGGTCGAGCGGCTGACGTCGGGCCCGATCAACGCGATCCTGTTCGACCGGGTGCACGGGACGATGTGGGGCGGCTCGAGCAACCACGGGGAGGATTACGGGATCGCGTGGTGAGGTCGGCGCGGGAGGCTGACGGGGCGCGCGGCGCGGCCCGGTTCCTGCCTCTCGTGCCGCTTGCAGGAGAGGGGCTTTCGGTGTATCTTTAGTCCCAGTTCCGGCATGTCGGGGAGGCTCCTTTTTTGAGCCGACACCACTGAAGCCGGGAGGCCGATCTCAGGGTCGACGTCATGCCCCAGTGCGGGGAAGGCGGAAAGCCACGGGCCGGTCACCCAACGATTCTCGAATCGGGCTTCAAAAAATCCTTCCCGCCGTGTCGATCGTCGAAGCGCCCGCCCCGGGTCACCGGAGCGGGCGCTTTCTCGTGTCGGGCGGGCCTCAGCGAGCCGGCGGGCGCCTGGCCGGCGATGCAGCGTCGAGATCGCAGCGTGGAGGCGCGGCGCCCGGGCCGGACCCTTCAGCGTCCGTCGACCGCGGTGCCGGTGGCGGCGCCGGCCATCGGTGCGGCGTCGGTCGTGGTCGCACTCGTGGCGCCGCCCAGCGCCTCGCGCGCGATCGCCGCGCCGGCGTCCATCCCCTGCGCACCGAGGAGGAGGACGAGGTCGTCCGGGCCGGCGCCGTCCAGCGCCTCGTGCACCGCGTCGGCGAGGCGCGGCCGGAAGGTGAAGGGCACGCCCCTCGCGCGCAGCACGCCCAGCGCCGCGTCGCGCTCCTCCGCAGTCACGCGATTGCGCGCGTCGGCCGCCTCGTCGCTCGTCGTCACCACCAGCCGTGCCCCGCTGCCCGACACGAAGGCGGCCAGCGCCTCGGCGTTGTGCTCGTTGATCGTCGCGCCGCGCGCGCCGCGCACCGCGTAGGCGATGCGCAGCGCGCGGTGCGGCAGCTCGGCCACCGTCTGGCGCACCAGCTCGATGCTGCGCGGATTGCCGACCGTGTCGTCGACGACGAGCGGGGCACCCGGGTGCACCACCTCCATGCGGCGGCGGATGGGCGCGAGGCGCGCCATCCCGGCCGCGACGTCGGCCGCGGGCACGCCGGCGAGCAGCGCCGCGGTGGCGGCGAGCGCCGCGTTCCCCACCTGCTGCCGGCCCAGCAGGGGCACGCGCAGCGCGTGGGCGTCCGGCCGCACCACGCCGCCGACGATCGTCTCCAGCGCGCGCTCCACGACGAGCGTGAAGTCGCTCCCCGCGGCGTGCGGGTGCACGTCGCGCACGCGCACCGCGCCGTCGGCATGGTCGCGCAGCGTGACGCCCACCGCCGGGCCGGTGTGGCGCGCGTGCATCGCGCCGCGCACGCCGTCGTCGTCGGCGTTGTAGACCACCGGCGCGTCGGGGCGCAGCAGGCGCAGGAAACGCAGCTTCGTCTCCACGTAGTGCTCCGGCGTCGGATGGAACTCCAGGTGCTCGTCCGGCACCAGATTGGTGAAGACGCCGAGCGCCAGCTCCAGCCCGCGCACGCGCTCGAGGAGGATGCCGTGCGAGCTCACCTCCATGACGGCGAAGGCGACGCCCTCGTCGGCCATCCAGCGCAGCTCCTGCTGCGTGACCAGGGCGTCGGGGGTCGTCATGCCGGTGTCGTGCACGGCGCCGCGCGCGCGCACGCCGAGCGAGCCGATGACGCCGACGCGCACGCCGCCGCCGGCCAGGCAGGCCTGCGTCAGGAGCGCCGTGCTCGTCTTGCCGAGCGAGCCGGTGATCCCGACGAGCGCGACCTCGCGCACCGGGTAGTCGTAGAAGGCGGCCGCCAGGTCGGCCAGCGCCGCGCGCGGCTCGGCGGCGACGAGCGTCGGGACGCCCTCGACGGGGATGGTGGTGCAGACGGCGGCTGCCCCGGCGGCCACGGCCGCGTCCACGAAGCGCCGCCCGTCGTGATGCGCGCCGGGCACGGCGACGAAGAGATCGCCCGGCCGGACGTGGCGCGAGTCGGCCGTGAGTCCGGTGACGAGCAGGTCGTCGCCGAAGAGGACGAGGCCGGCCTGGCGCGCCAGGGCGGAAAGGCGGCAGGCGCGAGGGCGCGGAGCGGGAGCGTCGGACATCGCGCCGGTGTGGGGCAAGAGGGG
>DASTRO010000017.1:0-11159 GCA_035761165.1 Gemmatimonadaceae bacterium
GAGCTGCGCGACGTCGTCGCCGAGGCGCTCGCGCGCCGCACGCCGCTCCGCGTCCTCGGCCGCGGTAGCTGGGCGGACGCCGGCCGTCCCGTCGGCGCCGACCGCACCCTCTCCGTCGCCGCCCTGGACGGCATCGTGGACTACGTGCCCGGCGACCTCACGCTCACCGCCCGCGCCGGCACCTCGCTCGCCACGCTGCAGCGCGCCGTCCGGGCCGAGGGACAGTGGCTCCCGCTCGAGCCATGGGGCGGCGACGACGGCTCCCTCGGCGCTACCCTGGCCACCGCCACCGCCGGCCCGACCGCCGCCGCCCTCGGCCTGCCGCGCGACCTCGTGCTCGGGCTCCAGGCGGTCACCGGCACCGGCGACGTCGTGCGCGGTGGGGGCCGGGTGGTGAAGAACGTCGCCGGCTTCGATCTCGTGCGCCTCCTCACCGGCGCCTGGGGCACCCTTGGCGTCCTCACCGAGGCCACGGTGCGCCTCCGCGCCCTGCCCGAGGTGGACGAGACGCTGGCACTCCCCGCACCGCCGCTGCAGCAGCTCGGCATCTGGCTCGCCCGGCTGCGGGAGCTCCCGCTCGTCCCGCTGGCCGCCGAGCTGCTGAACGACGCCATGGCTGCCGCGCTCGCCCTCGGCGACACGCCGCAGCTCGTCGTGCGCCTGGGCGGCAATGCGGACGCCGTGGCCGCGCAACGCGCCGCGCTCGGCGAGCTCGGTGACCTGACCGTGCTCGACGGCGACCTCTGGGCGCGCCTTCGCCGCGCCGACCACGCAGCGGGCATGGTCCTTCGCCTCTCCGCCCCGCCGGCGGTCGTCGCCCGCCTCTGGCTCGATGTGCAGCGACTGCACGACGCGCTCGACGGCGCGGTGCGCGCGCACGCCAGCGTGGCGCGCGGCGTCGTGCGGGTCGTGCTGGACGGTGCCCCCGGCCTGGCCGACGCCCGGCTCGTCGATCTGCTGGGCGCCCGCCCACGCGACGGGGTGGTGCGCATCTTCGAGCGGTTGCCCGCGCCGCTCTGGCCGGTGCTCGCCCCGAGCGCGGTCGACGACCGCCTCTCCCGCCGTGTGCGCGACGCCTTCGACCCTCACCGCCTCCTGAACCCCGGCATCCTCGGCGAGGCCGCGCTGGAATCCGTCGCATGAGCACCACTGCCGCCGAGCGCCCCTGCGCGCTGCCCGACTCACCGCTCGCTCGCGCGTCCGCAGGACTCGACGCCTGCGTGCACTGCGGCTTCTGCCTGCAGGCGTGCCCCACCTACACCACGCTCGAGGACGAGAACGACAGCCCGCGCGGCCGCCTCGTGCTGATGCGCGCGCTGCTCGACGGCGAGCTGGGCGTGGCCGACCCCGACGTGCGCACGCACATCGACCGCTGCCTGGGCTGCCGCGGCTGCGAGACGGCATGCCCGTCCGGCGTGCCCTACGGCCAGCTGCTCGAGGCGACGCGCGCCACGCTGACGGCGGCGCGGCCGGCGCCGCTGCTCGCGCGCCTCATCCTCGCCGTCTTCGCGCGCCCGGCATTGCTGCGGCCGGCGCTCCTCGGGGCGCGCCTGCTGCGCGCCACCGGGCTGCCGGCGCTGCTCGCTCGCCTCCCCGGCCGGCTGGGCTTCGCGATGGCGATGCTCGCTTCCACCCGGCCGGCGCTCGGGCGCGTCCGCTACCCCGCGACGGCATCGGCGCGGCGCGAGCGCGTCGCGATGCTGCGCGGCTGCGTGATGGACGGGCTGTACGGCCACGTCAACGCCGCCACGCGGCGCACGCTGGCCACCAACGGCTACGCGATGGCGGAGGCGGAGGGCCAGCGCTGCTGCGGCGCGCTGCACGCGCACGCCGGCGACCTGGAAACCGCGCGCGAGCTCGCCCGCGCCAACGTCGCCGCGTTCGAGCGGAGCGACGCCGAGCTCGTGGCGGTGAACGCGGCCGGCTGCGGCGCGATGATGAAGGAGTACGGCCACCTCCTGGCCGACGACCCGGCCTGGGCCGACCGCGCCGCGGCCGTGTCCGCCCGTGTGCGCGACGTGAGCGAGCTGCTCGCTGCCGCCGGACCGGCACCGGGTGGGCCGCTGCCGCGCCGTGTCACCTATGACGCGCCCTGCCACCTGCTGCACGCGCAGCGCGTGGCCGCGCCGCCGCTGCGCGTCCTCGGTGCCGTCCGTGGCCTCACCGTCGAGCCGCTCACCGACGCCGACATGTGCTGTGGCAGCGCGGGCATCTACAACCTCATCGAGCCGGACACCTCGGACGCCGTGCTCGCGCCCAAGCTGCGGCACATCGCGGCGACCGGCGCCGAGCTGGTGGCGACGGGCAATCCCGGCTGTCTGATGCAGATCGGCGCGGGGCTCCGGCGCGCCGGCTCCCCCGTGCGCGCCGTGCATCCCGTCGAGCTGCTCGACGCGGCCTACGGGCGCGGCGGCGGCGGGGACGACGGAGCCGCGTAGGCGGCGTCCAGCCAGCCGTGGCTCCGCAGCCACGCCGCACACAGCGCCGGCCACTGCGACAGCACCGGGTCCTCCGGCGCCAGCCCGAAGCCGTGCCGCCCGTGCCCGAAGACGTGCAGCTCCGCCGCCACCCCGTGCGCGCGCAGCGCCGCGAAGTAGCGCAGCGCGTTCTCCACCGGCACCGTGCGATCGTCGGCACTGGCGACGATGAAGGCGGGCGGCGTGCCCTCCGTCACCTGCGTCTCGTTCGAGAGGAGCCGCACGAGCTCTGGTGACGGGTGCTCACCCAGCAGCCGCGTCCGCGAATTGGCGTGCGTGACGCCCGCCTCCATCGTGATCACCGGGTAGACCAGCACCGTGAAGTCGGGGCGCGAGCTCTCACGCTCGACCGCGTCGGTGCCGGCGGGCGCACCGGCGTCGGAGTGCGTGGCGAGCGTCGACGCCAGGTGCCCGCCCGCCGAGAAGCCCACCACGCCGACGCGGTGCGGGTCCACGCCCCACCCCGCGGCTCGCGCGCGCACCAGCCGCACGGCGCGCTGCGCGTCCTGCAGCATCGCGGGGTGATGGTAGCGTGGGCCCAGCCGGTACTGCACGACGAACGCGGCGACGCCGAGCGAGTTGAGCCAGCGTGCCGCCGGGATTCCCTCCTTGTCCACCGCGACGCGCAGGTAGCCGCCGCCCGCGAGGATCACGGCCGCCGCGCCGGTGGCGCGGTCGGCGGGCGGCAGGTAGGGCGTGACCGTGGGCACGTCCACCGTGGAGTCACCGAGCGCACCGGGGGCCCGGTGCGACCAGAGCGGCATCGTCGGCATCCGGCGCGAGACGGTGCTCGCGGCGGCCGGCGCCGCACTGGCCTGCTGTGCGCTGGCGCCGCGGGCGGCGCCGCCGAATAGTGCGCCGAGCAGCGCGACGCGCAGCGCGACGCGCAGCGCCTCGCGCAGCGTGACGCGCGGCCAGCTGCGCAGGACTGGTCGGGATGACGGCATGGGCGGCGATGGCGGACCGAGGATCCGCGTACGCTAGGCCCGCGCCCCGGCCCGGGCAAGCCGCCGGCCCGCCCTGTCCCCGCGGCGCCCCCGTCCGCTTATGTTTCGGCCATGCGCTTCGACACGATCCTCTTCGAGCTGGAGGGGGTGCTCGCGGAGACGAGCGCGCTGCGCCAGGAGACGCTGCGCGACGCGCTGGCCGCGGAGGGCCTGTCGCTCGGGCACGGCGCGCTCGCCGACTGCTGCGCGGGCCTCCCGCCGCGCGCCGCCGCGGCGGCTGCGGCCCGGCACGCCGGCGTGCGGCTGGACGACACGGCGCTCGACCTCGTCGCGCTGCGCGCCGGACGGCGCTTCGCCGAGTTGAGCGCGCGGGGGCTCTCGCTCGTGCCGGGCGCGCGCGACCTCGTCGCGCGGCTGGCGCCGCACGCGCGGCTCGGCGTCGTGACGCGCGCCGCGCGCGCCGACGCCGAGCGCGTGCTCGCCATGGCGGACCTGGAGTACGTCGTCGAGCTCCTCGTCACCGACGACGATGTCGTGGCGCCCAAGCCCGATCCGGCGCCGTATCAGCTGGCGCTCCGACGCCTGGCGCGCCGTCGGCCAGTGGACCTCGACGCCGTGCTGGCGCTGGAGGACGGCGCGGCGGGTATCGAGTCGGCGACGGCGGCGGGCCTGACCTGCGTGGCCGTCGGCGCACTGCCCGCGCACCAAGCCATGCGCGCCGCCGGCGTGCTGCCGTCGCTCGACGGCGTCACGGTGGAGGCGCTGCTCCAGGCGGCCGGCGGCACCGCCAGAGGCGTGCGATGACGACGCCGACGCTGATCGCCCCGGCCGCCGGCACGGTGGTGGGTGAGGTGGCCGGCCAGCTCATCGCGCTCACCTACGGCGATCCGGTACGCGAGTACGAGGCGCTGCGCGAGCGCGCCATGTTGGTGGACCGCAGCGAGCGCCACCGCATCGCCTTCGCCGGCGAGAAAGCCGCCGACACGCTGACCGGCCTGGTGACCAACGACGTCCTCGCACTCGCACCGGGCGAGGGACAGTACGCGGCCGCGCTCACGCCGAAGGGGAAGATCATCGCCGATGTGCGCATCTTCCGGCAGCCGGACCGCCTGCTCGTGGACGTGCCGGCGCGCGCGGCCGACGGCTTCATGGAGATGGTGCGCAAGTACGTGAACCCGCGCCTCGCCCGCTATACCGACGTCTCGCCGACGCTGCGCGCGGCCGGCATCTTCGGCACGCAGAGCCGACGCATCGTGGCCGAGCTCACCGCGCTCGCCGCGCCGGCGCTGCAGGTGCTGCCGCTCTACGGGCACCTGACGGCACAGCACCCGCGCGGCCCGGTCATGGTGGCGCGCGTGCCCGACGCGGGGCTGGAGGGCTACGAGCTGTTCGCCGCGCCCGAGGTGCTGCGCGAGCTCTGGCCGCGCGCCGTCACCGCCGGCGCCACGCCGGCCGGCCTCGAGGCGTGGGAGGTGGTGCGCATCGAGGCGGGTCGCCCCGAGTGGGGGATCGACGTCAACGACAGCACGCTGCCCCAGGAAGCCAACCTCGACGAGCTGCACGCCATCTCCTACACCAAGGGCTGCTACACCGGGCAGGAGACGGTGGCGCGCATCCACTTCCGCGGCCACGTCAACCGGCTGCTGCGCGGCATCCGCACGAAGCACGACACGCCGCTCCCCTTCGGGGCGCAGCTGGTGGACGCCACCGATCGGGCGGTCGGCGAGGTGCGCAGCGCGACGCTCTCGCCGCGACTCGGCAACATCGCGCTGGCCATGGTGCGGCGCGAGGTGGACCCCGGATCGGCGCTGGACTGCCGCTGGCCCGGCGGGCACGCCCAGGTCACGGTGTGGCAGCTCCCCTTCCCGCTCTGAGCGCCGTGCGGCGCGGCCGCTGACCGCCCGCGCGCTCCCTCCATGCCGACGGCGCTCGTCACCGGCGCGACGGGCCTGTTGGGCTCGTACCTCGTCGAACGGCTGCGGCGCGACGGCTGGACCGTGCGAGCGCTGGTCCGCGACCCGGACGCCGCACGCTGGCTGACGCGGGAGCACGACGTCGCGCTGGTGGCGGGCGACGTGCTGGACGCCGGCACGATCGCCGCCGCGGCGCGCGGCTGCGACGTCCTCTTCCACGCCGCGGCGCTGATCACGCCGCGCGCCGGCTGGGAAGCCTTCCGCCGCGTCAACGTCGAGGGCACGCGCGCGGCCCTGGCGGCGGCGCACGCGGCCGGCGCACGGCTGCTCCACGTCAGCAGTGTCGCCGTCTATGGGGCGACGGCCCGCTACGGGCGCGGCGCCGGCGGCACCGACGAGCGGGTCCCGCTCGCGCCGCTGCCGCCGGAGGAGTGGTACGCCCGCTCGAAGCGCGAATCGGAGGCACTGGTGCTCGACGCCCACCACCGCGGCGAGCTCTGGGCCACCGCCATTCGCCCGGTCGTGCTCTACGGCCGGCGCGACCGCCAGTTCGTGCCGCGCATCGCCCGCCTATTGCGTGCCGGCCTCGTCCCGCTGCCCGACGGCGGCCGCGCGACGCTGGCGGTGGTGCACGCGGCCAATGTGGCCGAGGCCGCGCTCCTCGCCGCCACCCACGACGCCGCTGGCGGCCAGGCCTACAACGTCGCCAACGACTTCGACGTCAGCACCGCCGGGTTCCTCCGCCTCGGCGCGCGCGGCCTCGGGCGCACGGTGCGCATCGTCGCGGTGCCACGGGGCGTGGCGCGGGCTGGCGTGGGCGCGGCGTCGCTCGCGCTGCGGCTGCTCGGCGCCCGGCCGCTCGCCACGATGGTCGGCAACACGGTCCGCTTCATCGCCGAGGGGAACCCGTTCACCTCGGAGCGTGCGCGGCAGGAGCTCGGCTGGCGCCCGCACGTGCGGCCCGAGGAGGGCGTGCCCGACGCGTTCCGCTGGTGGCGCGAGCATGGCGAGGGTGGCTCGCGACCGGAGCGCGTGCGGCCGCACGGCGCATAGATTCCGACCCGTCATGACCGCCACCGACACGTCGTCCCACCTGGAGCGCACCTGCCTGAAGGAATGGGCGGTGCTCTGTGATGCGCTGGCCGCCGGCGACGTGGTGGCGATGGTCCGCAAGGGCGGCATCCGCGAGCAGCGCGCCGGCTTCTCCGTGCGCCACGACCGCTTCCTGCTCTACCCCACCTACTTCCACGAGAAGGAGGGCGAGCTCCAGCCGCGCTTCCGGGAGCGGCTCGCCGCCTCACACGTCGCGCAGCCCGCGGCGGGCACGGTGCGTCTCGCCCTCGTCGCCACCGTCGCCGGCGTGTGGCGGGTGGACGAGCTCGACGCGCTGCGCGGCATCGAGCGCGAGCACGGGCTGGCGTGGGACGCCGTCGCGTCGCGCTTCCACTACCGTGATCGGCCCGGCGTGCAGGTCGTGGCGGTGCGCGTGGCGCGGCTGCCGCACCCGGTCACCATCCCCGAGGCGCGCCGCTATCTCGGCTGCGTCTCCTGGGTGGCGCTCGACCGGCCGGTGGACGTGCAGGAGGCCGTGCCGGTGCTGGATGCGGCCTCCTTCGCCGCACGCCTCGACGGGCTCCAGCGCGCGCTCGGTGCGCCGGCGCCGCAGTCGTGACGCAGCACGCCCCCCCCACACGTGACGACGGGCGCGGCCAGCTGGCCGCGCCCGTCGTCGTATCGCGAGAGGCGACGCTCGCTCAGTGCGAGGTCGTGTCCGTCGTCGAATCCATGTGCGTCGAGTCCATCGCCGTCGAGTCCATCGCCATCGAGTCCGGAGCCATCGTCGGCGCCGGCGCGGCGGCGGGCGCAGCGGCCGAGCTGTCCATGGCCGAGGTATCGTCCTGCGAGCTGCAGGCGGCGAGCGTGAGCACGACGGCGGCGAGAGCCAGGCGCTTCATTCCGATCTCCTTGAGGGGGGCTGTGGTTCGCTCGACTCAACACCGCGTGGGACACGAGCGAGCGGTGAGAATGTAGACCCGTCGTCTACACTGTCAAGAGCGCTAGCGGGCAACCTGCGGCCCTGCAAGGCGTTTGCCATCATCGCCTGCGCTGGCGGCCGGCTCTCGCCGCCGGCACGCGCTTGCCGCCGGGCTGCCGACCGGCCATCATCGATGGCGAGGCCGTCCTCCCATTCCGCCATGCCGACCCCCGCCCCCGAGCGCGACCCCGCCGTCACCATCGTGCGCGGCGCCTGCCCGCACGACTGTCCCGACACGTGCGCCACGCTCGTCACGGTGCGCGACGGGCGCGCCGAGCGCATCGCCGGCGACCCGGCGCATCCGGTCACCAACGGCTTCCTCTGCGCGAAGGTCAACCGCTACATCGAGCGCACGTATCACCCGGACCGGCTCCTGCACCCGCTGCGGCGCGTGGGCCCCAAGGGCGCCGGCCGCTTCGCGCCGGTGAGCTGGGACGAGGCGCTCGACGAGATCGCCGACCGGCTCGGCGCCCTCGCCGCCTCGAGTGACGGCCCGGAGAGCATCCTCCCGTATTCGTACGCCGGCACGATGGGCTACGTGCAGGGCGCGTCGATGGACCGCCGCTTCTTCCACCGCCTCGGCGCGTCGCGGCTCGCGCGCACCATCTGTTCCGAGGCGGGAACGGTCGGGATGCGCATGACGGTCGGCGCGAACGTCGGCGTGGACATCGAGGGGGTGCCGGCGAGCGATCTCGTGCTGCTGTGGGGCACGAACACGCTCACCTCCAACCCACACCTCTGGCCCTTCGTGCTGCGCGCGCGCGAGCGCGGCGCGCCGGTCATCGCCATCGATCCGCTGCGCACGCGCACCGCCGAGCAGTGCGACGAGTGGCTGCCGATCCGCCCCGGCACCGACGCCGCGCTGGCGCTGGCGATGATGCACGTGCTGTTCGACGAGCGGCTGGCCGACGAGGACTACCTGGCGCGCTACACCCTGGGCGCGGAGCAGCTGCGCGCGCGCGTGCGCGACTGGGCGCCCGAGCGTGCCGCCGACGTCACCGGGCTGCCGGCGGCGCGCATCCGGCAGCTCGGCCGGCAGTACGGGCAGGCGCGCGCCGCCTTCGTGCGCCTCAACTACGGCCTGCAGCGCCACGCCGGCGGCGGGATGGCCGTGCGCACCATCGCCTGCCTCCCCGCCGTCGCGGGCCACTGGCGCCGGCCGGGCGGCGGCGTGCAGCTGTCGTCCAGCGGCACCTTCCGCTTCGACACCGCCGCGCTGCAGCGCCCCGAGCTCGGCCCCCCGGCGCGCACCGTCAACATGGCGCGCCTGGGCGAGGCGCTCACCCGCCCGGACGCCGGCGTGGGCGGCCCCCCGGTGCGCGCGCTCGTCGTCTACAACAGCAACCCGGCGGCGATCGCCCCCGACCTGCGCACCGTGCGCCGCGGGCTGGCGCGCGGGGACCTGTTCACGGTGGTGCTCGAGCACTTCCAGACCGACACCGCCGACTGGGCGGACCTCGTGCTGCCGGCCACGACGCAGCTCGAGCACTGGGACGTGCACCTCAGCTACGGCCACCTGTACGCGACGCTGAACCGGCCGGCGATCGCGCCCCTCGGCGCGTGCCTGCCCAACAGCGAGATCTTCCGCCGCCTCGCCGCCCGCCTCGGCTTCGACGAGCCCGAGCTGCGCGAGGACGACCTCGCGCTCATCCGCACCGCCCTCGCCTCGGGCCACCCGCACATGGCCACGGTGACCTTCGAGCGCCTGCTCGCCGAGGGCTGGGTGCGCCTCGATCTCCCCCGTCCCCACCTGCCCTACGCCGAGGGCAACTTTCCGACGCCGAGTGGGAAGTGCGAGTTCCACTCCGAGCGCCTGGCGGCGATGGGGCTGGACCCGCTCCCCACCTACACGCCCCCCGCCGAGTCGCCGGAGTCCGCGCCGGCGCTGGCGGCGCGCTACCCGATCACGCTGATCTCGTCGCCGCGCCACCAGTTCCTCAACAGCACCTTCGTCAACGTCCGCTCGCTGCGCCGCGACGCCGAGCCCGAGTGCGTCCTTCACCCCGCCGACGCCGAGCGCCGCGGCCTGTCGCCCGGCACGCGCGTGCTGGTGCACAACGACCGCGGCGCCTTCCTCGCGCTGCTGCGTGTGGAGGACAGCGTGCGCGAGGGCGTGGCCTGGGCGCCGTCCGTCTGGTGGACCAAGCTCGCCCCGGACGGCTACAACGCGAACGCCACGACGTCGCAGGGTCTCACCGATCTCGGCGCCGGGCCGGTGTTCTACGACAACCGCGTGGAGATCTCGGCCGCGGACTGAGGACGCTGCGCGCAGCGTTTCGGTGCGGGCGCTGCGAACTGCGCACCGCGGATTTCCGCGGATGAACGCGGATCGTGCTCCCGTGCCACGGGGTCCACGCCGGCAGATCGTGTTGTTGGAGGAGCAACTCACCCGCGGGATCCTGCGGGCCTTCTACGACGTCTACGACGAGCTGGGCCCCGGATTTCTGGAGTCGGTGCATGCCGGAGCTCCGCAGGTCGCCGTTGCGCAGTGTGGCCTTCGCGCTCAGCGGGAGCATCCGCTCGACGTGATGTTCCGGGGCGTGCGCGGCGGGGGTTTCGCGCCGACTTCGTCGTCGAATCGAGAGTGATCCTCGAGCTCAAGGTCGCGCGCACACTCACTGACGCACACGCCGGGCAGCTGCTCGATTACCTCCGAGCGGGCGCCGTCGAGGTCGGTCTCCTCCTCAATTTCGGCCCCGGGCCCCGGTTCCGGCGCCTCGTCCCGGCCAATCCGCGGAGCCGATCCGCGATCATCCGCGAAAATCCGCGGTAGGCAGTCCGCCGTTCCGTCCGTCGCAGCCGCGGCCCCGCTTGACGCCGCGCCCCCCCGCGAGCGTAGATAAGGAGCACGCCTCCGCGGCCAGCTCGGCGGCGGGGGGCTGGACCCCGGCTCGGAGCTCCTCCCCGTGAAGTCATACCCGACCACGCTCGGCGCCCTGCGGCGGAGTCCGTGGGGCGAGCCGGCGCGCATCGCCCGCTCGGTCAAGGACGAGCTGCGGCAGAACCTGCTGGCCCGCATCGGCGACGGTGCCCCCCTGTTCGAGGGCGTCCTCGGCTACGAGGACACCGTCATGCCGCAAGTCGTCAACGCCATCCTCGCCCGGCACAACTTCATCCTCCTCGGCCTGCGCGGGCAGGCCAAGACGCGCATCCTGCGCGCGCTCGTCACCCTGCTCGACGACGTCATGCCGATCGTCGCCGGGAGCGAGGTGAACGACTCGCCGTTCGCCCCCATCTCCAAGTACGCCCGGCAGCTGGTCGAGGAGGCGGGGGACGACGCCCCCATCGCCTGGGTGGAGCGGGAGCAGCGCTACGTGGAGAAGCTGGCGACGCCCGACGTCACCATCGCCGACCTGATCGGCGACGTCGATCCCATCAAGGCCGCGCGCGGCGGCCACCTGCTGGCCGACGAGCTCACCATCCACTACGGGCTGCTGCCGCGCGCCAACCGCGGCATCTTCGCCGTCAACGAGCTGCCGGACCTCGCCGGCCGCATCCAGGTGGGACTGTTCAACATCCTCCAGGAGGGCGACGTCCAGATCAAAGGCTATCCGGTGCGGCTGCCGCTCGACGTGCTGCTCGCCTTCACCGCCAATCCCGAGGACTACACGGCCCGGGGCAAGATCATCACCCCGCTCAAGGACCGCATCGGCTCGGAGATCCGCACGCACTATCCGCAGAGCCGGGCCGCGGCGATGGACATCACCGAGCAGGAGGCGTGGCAGGACCGCGGCGGACTGCCGCTCTCGGTGCCGCCGTACGTGCGCGAGGTGGTCGAAGAAGTGGC
>DASTRO010000018.1:0-29092 GCA_035761165.1 Gemmatimonadaceae bacterium
CGCCGCAGCGGCGGCGCCGGCGGCCGCGCTCCAACGGTGTCATCCCGCAGGAGCGAGCGGCAGCGAACGAGTGTCGGGATCTACCGTCCGGACCGCGTAGCTGGCCACCAGCCGGTGAGAGGAGATCCCGACACTCGCCCCACCGGCGGCGGGGCGCCTGCGGGATGACAGCGGGGCTGTGGCGTTGGGTGAATGGTCCCTCGCGGGAGCGCGTCCTCAGCGCCGAGCCGGGCTGGCACAGCGCCGATGACACCGCGGCGCACGCTCACCGCGCCCTCCGCGCCCTCCGCGCCCTCCGCCCCCTGCGCCCGCTGCGCCCGCTGCGCCCGCTGCGCTCACCGCGCCCGCTGCGCCGTCTGCGTGTGATGGCCGTTCGCCGGTCGGCCCCGGCGCACGGAGCCGTGGACCGTCGCCGATCCCACCCCCATGCACACTCGGCCCCGGCGCACCGAGGGGTGGAGTGGGTACGCCCTCACCCCATTCAGGTCATGTCCAGGTGAGAGGAGGCGTGGACGCCGATGGGAGCGATCCGCCGCATCCGGCTCCTCCGCCGCATCCGCTTCCCCCATGAGCGTTGATGCTCGCCCACGGCGCGAGGAGCCCAGGCGTACAGCGGAGCGATCCGCGGCCGCTTCCGCGTGATCCGCGGCAGGCCGTTCAGGCCCGTCGACGGATCACGCCCCGGGAGCACGCCCGCGCCCGGGTCAGCCGAGCGTCACCACGTGCACCTGCGGGTCGGCGCCGTGCCGCAGCGGCAGGTTGCCCTGGCCGATGCCGCGGCTGACGAGCAACGGCCGCGTGCCGCCGCCGGGTGCCGGCACCTCCACCACGCCGCCGCGCACGTAGCGCTTGCTGTAGGGCGTCTTGTGCGTGACGAGGATGCGGCCGCCTGGCAGGAGGAACTGCCCACCGTGCACGTGGCCGCAGAAGCCCACCGCCCACAGGCGTGCGCCGGCGGTGGCCAGCCCGTCGGGGGAGTGCACGAGGAGCAGGCGCACCCCGCCCGCGCCCGCGCCGCCCGCGGCGCCGTCGATGCCACCGAAAGCGGCGTCGGCATCCGGGTGGCCCTGCGTGGGGTCGTCCAGCCCGCACACCCACACGTCGTCGTGCGGCGCGGGCAGGCGCACGTTCGCATTCACCAGCGTGCGTACACCCGCTTCGGCCAGCCGGCGCACGATGTACGCGTCGTCGCCCACGAGGTCGTGGTTGCCCAACACGGCGAGCTTGCCGAGCGGCGCCTCGATGGCGGCGAGCCGGCGGGCGAGCGCGTCCACGTGCCGGGCGTGGAAGGAGACGAAGTCGCCGCCTAACAGCAGCAGGTCGGGGCGGGCGTCGGCCAGCGCGCGGCAGGCGTCGGCGACGAGCGAGGGCGCCGTGGCCGGGCTGGCGTGGAAGTCCGACGCGAAGGCCACCCGCAGCGGCGGCCGCCCCGCCGCGCGCCCCGGCAGCGCGAAGCGGTGCTCGGCCACGCCGAAGCGCCCCTGCAGCCCGAGCGGGCGCGCCAGCCGCGACGGCCAGCCCCCCACGTAGACGGTGTCCCAGAAGATCTCCGCGAGCTTCTTGCGCGTCGTCAGGCGCTTCGCGCGGCCGAACCAGCGGGCGCGGTCGCCGTCGTTCGTCACGACGCGGCCGCCACGGTACGCTCGCCGCCCGTCGCTCGTCGCTCGCCGCTGCCGTGCGTCACCCCTCCTCCACCTCCCCGAACGCGCTCGCCAGGTCGCCCTTCGCGAGCAGGTCGCGCACCACCGCCTCGATCGTCGCGCGCGACGTGTCCTCCACCAGGATCAGGTCGGAGGCCCACAGGTAGCGCCCGCCCAGGTTCTCGCCGCTCTCCGCGCACGCCTGGCGCAGCGTCGGCAGGTGGGCGAAGGCGCAGAACGCCGCCACCCAGCGCGAGCCGTCGTCCAGGGTGACGACGGCGTCGGTCACCGAGTCCGCCGGATCCCACTCCCCGGCCGGCCACTCCTCGGCCTCGATCCAGAGGAGGAAGGCGTGTGGCTCCATGGTGCGCCTCGCCTGGCGGGAGGGAGCGGCGTCAGGCCAGGTTCGCCTGCCGCACGTTGAGCTGCACGGCGGCCGACGGCTCGCCGTTCACGTGCAGCAGGAAGGTGTAGCGGCCGGTGGCGCGCAGCTCGAAGAGGTCGAACTGGAGCGGGATGTCCACCGCCACCGAGTCCACGCCCGTCGGCGCCGGCGGGAGGGAGACGTCGCCCCCCGGCCGCCCCACCTCGCCCCCCGTCGGGTCGGTGATCGCCACCTCCACCTTGTAGCCCTGCCCCGCCTCGTCGGCCGGGAAGAGCAGCCGCGCGGCGAAGGCCAGGCGCGGCAGCGTCACCGGCAGCTGCGGCACGGTGACGTCGTTGAGGACGCCGATGAGCGAGGGGCGCCCGTCGGCGCCGAGGATGACCTGGTCGCAGAGGGCGACGTACTGGACGTGCATCGGGGGACGGGGCTCGGGTTCGCGGTCGGGCGCGCGGCAGCTCGACCTGCGCCGCGCCGGCGACTGGTGAACCCTAACGTGCCCCGGCGGCGGGCGGCACCGCGCTGGGGGCGCGGGGGCGTCGCCCCGCGCCCCCGTCCCCACTCCGTCCCCGCCGCTCGCCCCTCGCCGCTCGTCGCTCGCCGCTCGCCCTCACTCCGTCCGCAGCGCCGTCGTCGGATCCACGCGCGTGGCGCGCCGCGCCGGTACCCAGCAGGCGAGCAGTGCCACCGCCGCCACCGCCACCGCCACGCTGGCCGCCGTCGCCGGGTCGGCGGGGCGCACCTGAAAGAGCAGGCCGCCGAGCAGCCGCGCCAGCGCCAGCCCGCCGGCCAGTCCCAGCGCGATGCCCACCACGGTGAGCCGCAGCCCCTCGCCCAGCACCAGGCGCGCGATCGACACCGGCTGTGCGCCGAGCGCGGCGCGCACGCCGAACTCCCGCCGGCGCTGCGCCACGCCGTAGGCGATGACGCCGTAGATGCCGGCCAGCGCGATGACCAGCGCCACCAGCGCGAAGGTGACGATGAGGAGCATCAGCAGCCGCGGGCGCGACACCGACTCGCCGCGCAGCTCCTCCATCGTGCGGAACGTCCCCACCGGCAGCGTCGGGTCCATCGCCGCGATCGTGCGCCGCAGCGGCCCCGCGAGCGCCGTCGGCTCGCCGTCGGATCGCGCCACCAGCGTCATGGCGCGGAGCACGGCGCCGCTCCCCCAGAAGCGGAACTGCGCGTGCGCCAGGTACATCTCCGCCTCCACCGGCGCTCCGAGCCCCGCCTGGTGCACGTCGCCCACCACGCCCACCACCGTCACCCACCCCGGGGCCGCGCCCCCGCCGAGCTTGAAGCGGCGGCCGATCGCGTCCCCATCCGGCCAGTAGCGGTGCGCCATCGTCTCGTTGATCACCACCACGCCGGGCGCGTCGGGGCCGTCGGTGGCCTCGATCCCCCGGCCGCGCAGCAGGCGCATGCCGATGGCGCGGAAGTAGCCCGGCGTCACCACCTGCCAGTCGGCGCGCGGCTTCTGATCGCCCGGCGCCACCGGCCGCCCCTCGATCTCCAGCCCCAGGTCGCCGCGCTCGGCCACCAGCGGCACCCCGGCCACCGCGCCCACCGCCTGCACGCCGGGGAGCACGCGCGCCCGGTCGGTGAGCTCGCGGTAGAACGCGACCGCCCGCGCCGGCTCCGCGTACGGCTCCGCCGGCAGGGTGAGCGGCACCGTGAGCACGCGCTCCACCACGAACCCCGGATTCACGGCGAGCAGCCGCAGGAAGCTCTTGGTGAGCAGCCCGGCGGCGAGCAGCAGGACGACGGCGATCGCGATCTCGCTCACCACCAGCGCGCGCCGCACGCCGCGCCGGCCCTCGCCCGCCGCGCCGCGGCCGCCGGCGCGCAGCGTGAGCGCGAGCCCGTTCCCCGGGCGCGCGGCGCGGAGCGCCGGGCCGACGCCGAAGAGGAGCCCCGTGAGCAGGCTGGCGGCCAGCGTGAAGGCCAGCACGCGCCCGTCCACGCTCACCGCGTCCAGCCGCGGGATGTCGGGCGGCCGCAGCGCCACCAGCGTGTGCACGCCGGCCACCGCGACGAGCGCGCCCAGCACGCCCCCCGCCACCGCCAGCACCAGGCTCTCCACCACCAGCTGGCGCACCAGCCGGCCGCGCGCCGCGCCCAGCGCCGTGCGCACCGCCAGCTCGCCGCGCCGCGACTCGGCGCGCGCCAGCAGCAGGTTGGCCACGTTCACGCAGGCGATGAGCAGCACGAAGCCCACCGCGCCCACCAGCTTGTAGAGCGTCGGGCGCACCGCGCCCACCACCGAGTCGCGCAGCGGGAGCACGCTCGCGCCGAAGGCCATCTTGGTGGGGTAGTCCGACGGGAACTCCTGCGTCAGGCGACTGGCCAGCGCGGCCACCGCGGCGTCGGCCTGCTCCACGGTGGTGCCCGGCGCCAGCCGCGCGACGCTCGACAGGAAGTGGCTGCCGCGAATGGTGATGCTGTCGCGCGCCAGGCGCAGCGGCAGGTAGAGCTCCGCCGCGTCCGTCTGCGCCAGGTCGTCCGGCAGGCGGAAGCCGGGGGGCATGACCCCCACCACCGTGGCCGGCACGCCGTCGATCACGAGGCGGCGCCCCACGATGTCGCGGTCGCCGCCGAAGCGTCGGCGCCACAGCCCGTCGCCGAGGACCACGGCGCTCGGCCCGCCGGGCACGTCCTCGGCCGGGTCGATGAGGCGGCCGACGGCCGGCGACACGCCGAGCACGCGCAGCGCGCCCGCGCTGACGAAGGCCGTGGGGAGGCGCACCGGCTCCCCCTCGCCGCCCAGGATCGCCGTGGACCGGGCGTAGACGCCCAGGTCGCGCAGCGCCGGCACGCGGTCCAGGTAGTCGAAGAACTCCGCCGGCGAGACGCTCCCCGGCCCGCCGGGGTTGCCGTCCCAGTGGTTCCAGATCGTCACCAGCCGCTCGGGCGTGCGGTAGGGGAGCGGGCGGAGGAGGAGGGCGTCGAGGACGGAGAAGATGGCCGTGTTGGCGCCGATGCCGAGGGCGATGGTGAGCACGGCGACCACGGCGAAGCCCGGCCCGCGGCGCAGCCCGCGGAGGGCGATGCGGACGTCGCGCACCGTCTCGTCCAGCCAGCGCGCGCCCCGCGCCTCCCGGTGCTCCTCGCGCACGCGCGTCACCCCGCCGAAGGCGGCCAGGGCGCGGCGCCGCGCCTCGAGCGTGTTCAGGCCGAGGCCGCGGTTCTTCGCCGTCTCCAGCTCGAGGTGCAGGGCGATCTCGTCGTCCAGGTCGCGGTCGGCGGCCGCCGGCCGCAGCAGGGCGCGCAGCCGCACCGCGATCCCCTTGAGGGCTCCCATGATCTCTCCAGCGGTGGTGGTCCGGCCCGACGGCGGGCGGCCGTCGGGCCCGGGGTGGGCGTCTCAGGTGCTGCGCAGGACGAGGTCGACGACGTCCACGTAGCGGCGCCAGCTCGCCAGCTCCTCGCCCACCGCGCGGCGGCCCTGGGTGGTGAGCTGGTAGTACTTGGCGCGCCGGTTGTTCTCGGTCGTCCGCCACTCGCTCTCGATCCAGCCGCGCTGCTCCAGGCGCTGGAGGGCGGGGTAGAGCGAGCCCTGGTTGACGTCGAGGGCGCCGCGCGAGAGCTGCTGCAGGCGCTGGCTGATCCCCCACCCGTGCAGCGGGGCGAGGGTGAGCGTGCGCAGGATGAGCAGGTCGAGCGTCCCGCGGAGGACGTCGTTGGACGGCGATGTGGGATCGGGCACGGGGCTCTTCTGTCGGGTTCCGAGAGAAGATGCGGCCACTCCTGTCGGAATGCAAGAGGAGGGGCGGACGCGAAACACGAGACACCAGACACCAGACACCAGACACCAGATGCGAGACGCGAGGGAGCGCCGCCTGGCGCTCGAGCCCCGGACGTCTGGCGTCGGGCCGCTCGCCGCTCGCCGCTCGCCGCTCGCCGCTCGCGTCTGCCTCTCTCCCGTCTGGCGCTCTCCGGCGCCCCGTTGTACCATCGCGCCGACGAGGCCGGCGTCGCGCGCCGCCGTACCCGATCGCGCACCGCCGCGGGGCGTCGCCGCCCGGCCGCTGCCCGGGCTCTTCGGAGCCCGTCCGTGAGGCGCGATGTCCGACACCGTGCCGCCAGCCGCTGCCACTGCCGCGTCGCCCGGCGCCGGCACCGCGCCGCCGCTCGAGCCGCCGCTCGAGCCGCCGCCCACGCCGCGCCCCCCGCCGGCGCCCCCCGCCCCCCCCGCGTCCCCCCCGCCGGCCCCTGCCGCCCCGCCCGGCCGGCGCGAGGCGACGCCCGCCGGCGTCGCCCACACGACCTCCCGCTCCCCCCGCGGCACCTACGACGCCGACGCCGTCCTCTCGGCCGAGCTGGCGTACCTGCAGCGCCACCGGCACCCGGAGCGCGAGTGGGAGGAGGTGCGCGGCCGCCTCGTCGGTCTCGCCCTCTCCGGCGGCGGCATCCGCTCGGCCACCACCAACCTCGGCATCCTGCAGGCGCTGTCGCACATGGACGTGCTGCCGATGGTGGACTACGTCAGCACCGTCTCCGGCGGCGGCTACGTGGGCGCCTGCTTCTCCTCGCTCCTCTCGTGGAACGGCATCGCCAGCCCCGCCGGCAGCGACGCCGCCGCGCAGGCCTTCACCTTCGCCCCGGGGACGAAGCCGCACTTCACCACGTCGTGGCGCTGGTTCCCCTTCCGCGCGCAGTACGCGCCGATGTGGAGCCAGGTGGGGCGCGACGTGGTGGCGCACCTGCGCACGCACGGCAACTTCCTCATCGCCCGCTGGGGGATGCTGCGCCGCGAGTCGATGCGCGCCATCGGCATCCTCGTCACCGGCATCCTCTACAACATCGCCCTCTTCCTGGTGACGCTGTTCGCCGTCGCCGCCGTCTACCTCACCGGCGCGCTGGCCACCGTGCCGCTCATGCCGGCGCTCTTCGGCGCGCCGGACGAGGCCGCGGCGCCGGCGGCGGTCGGCGCGGGCGTGATCGGCACCGGCGGGGTCCGCACCGGCGCGCTGCCGCCGCTCGTCGACGGCGACTCGGCCGTGGAGCGCACCAGCACCGTGCCCTGCCCGGCGGGCGCACCGGCCGGCGCCACCTGCGTGCGCGAGACGCGCACCACGCTGCGCGCGCCCACGCTCTGGGAGCGCGTGACGCACGACGCCGGCGTGCTGGGCGGCGTGGCGGCCGGCGGGTGGCGCGACTGGCGGGCGGCCGAGCTGACGGTGACGCCGCGCGGCTGGTGGGGCGCCGTGCCCACGCTCTTCCGCCCCTGGATCATCGCTGCCACCGTGGGCGCGCTCCTCGTCCTGGTGCTCTACCTCTGGCTGCAGCTCGCGCTCGCCTGGTACCTGCGCGGCGGCGACGCGTCGCTGCACACCATGGCCGCGTCGCCGGCGGGCGCGCGCAGCTGGCTGCAGCGCTGGATCCTGCGCCTGCTCCGCCTGGGGCGCGGCGACTCGGTGGAGGACGCCTTCGAGCGGCGCGTGCTCTGGCAGCTCGGCGTGCCGCTGGTGCTCGCCGCGATCGTCACCTGCCTCGTGCTGCGCTGGGCCACCTACCCACGGCTCGACGGCGCGGCGCAGCTGGTGTGGCTGTTCGCCCCCTTCGCCCTCTTCGTGGGCGCGCGGCTGTGCGGCATCCTGGTGGCGGTGCTCATGCGGCCGCCGGCGCGCTGGACGCGGCGCACGCGCTCGCTCTGGGGCGCCTTCCAGGCCATCACCATGTACGGCTGGTGGGCCG
Source organism: Gemmatimonadaceae bacterium (assembly GCA_035761165.1). GTDB lineage: Bacteria > Gemmatimonadota > Gemmatimonadetes > Gemmatimonadales > Gemmatimonadaceae > CALCHX01. The sequence continues at coordinate 7,720 of DASTRO010000018.1, forward strand.
CGCTCCTGCTCGGGGTGCTCCCCTTCGCCGCCTACGCGCTGCGCGACCACCTGGCGGTGGCCGGCGTCGGCACCATCGGCTCGCTGCTCCTCACCCGGCTGCTCGCCTCGCGCACGGTGGCCGGCGCGACGGGGCGCTTCGCGCTCAATCCGGCCGTGCGCCGCGCGCTGCTCGCCCTGTTCGTGCTGCTGCTCGTCGGCTTCGGCGTGCTGCTCTTCGCCGCGCTGCTGGCCGGCGCGGTGCGCACGTGGCAGGCGTGCGGGCTGGTGGCGGCCGCCGTGCTGCTCCTGCTCCTCCTCTTCGGGCGGCTGGTGGACCACAACAAGCTCGGGCCGCAGTACTTCTACCGCGACCGGTTGGCGGAGACCTACCTGCTGAGCGAGCTGCCCGACGCGGCGGGGCGGCTGCGCCTCTTCCGCGACGCGATGGAGATGCCGCTGCACGCGCTGCACGGGGTGCCGGCGCCGGGCGCCGAGGCGACGTGGCGCAACACGGCGCCCTATCACCTGGTGAGCGCCGCCATCAACCTGGCCGGCAGCCGCGACCTCACGCGCAAGGACCGCAAGTCGGGCTACTGGCTCTTCTCCAAGCTGTTCTGCGGCTCGCGCCACACCGGCTACCGGCGCACCGAGGAGTACCGCGGCGGCGAGACGAAGCTGGCGCGCGCCGTGGCCATCTCCGGCGCCGCCGCGTCGAGCGGCATCGGGCGCGACACCTTCTTCGCGCAGGCGTTCGCCACCGTGCTGTTCAACATCCGGCTGGGCAACTGGATGGAGAACCCCGCCCACGCGCGCAGCGCGGCGCGCACCGAGGACGGCGTCTTCTGGCCCGCCTACCTGTGGCGCGAGGTGACGATGCACACCACGGAGACGGAGCGGCTCGTCAACCTCTCCGACGGCGGCCACACCGGCGACAACGTCGGCATCTACCCGCTGCTCGAGCGCCGCTGCAAGGTGATCGTCGCCTGCGACGCCGAGCGCGACCCGGCGCTCGCCTTCGGCTCGCTCACCGAGGCGCTGCGCCACGCGCAGGTGGACATGGGGATCGACGTGGACATCGACCTGACGATGCTCCGCCCCGACCCCGCGACGGGGATGAGCCGCAGCCACTCCGCCGTGGGGCGCATCCACTATCCGGAGCGTCCGCAGCAGGAGAGCTACCTGATCTACCTCAAGAGCTCCCTCACCGGCGACGAGCCGGAGCCGGTGCTGAACTACAAGACCACCTGCCCCGACTTCCCGCACGAGACCACCGCCGACCAGTTCTTCGACGACGCGCAGTTCGAGAGCTACCGCGCGCTGGGGTGGCACATCGCCGAGCACGCGTTCGGCCGGTGGGTGACGATGCCGGCCTTCGCCGACGTGCAGGCCTACCACCTGCCCCGGCCGCCGCTCCATCCGGACCGTCCCTGACGGAGGGGTCATGACGCACGCCGTTCCGCCGCTCCCGCCGCTCCCGCCGCGTCCGTCGGGCCCGCGTCACAGCTCGCTGGGCGTGCGGGTGGACGCGGCGGCCGGGGTCGCGCCCCCCTGGCGCTTCGAGATCGACGACGCCACCACGCCGCCTCCCGAGCCGCCGCCGGCGCCGCGCGACCTGGCCCACGGCTGGCGGCAGCTGCAGCTGCTGCACACTCCCTTCCGCGCCACCGGCCGCGCCGAGTACACCTCGCTGCTCGCCTCGTACGGGGAGCTGGAGCGGCTCTTCCTGGGCGACGATCGGCTGCGCGCGCACTACGAGGAGTGCTGGACGCCGCTCACCGACCCGCCGCCCGCCAGCGGCACCGACATCGCCGGCGACGGCGCCGCCGGGCCGCTGGTGCGCCACGCGGTGGCGCTGCAGGCGCGTCTCATGGAGGACGTCTATTACGTGCTGCAGCTCGGCCACTACGCGAACGCGCTGGACAATCGGGGCTGGATGAACCTCTTCCGCCGGTGGGCGCGCTCCCCCGCGTTCAACCGGTGGTTCGACACGCTGCGCGAGCTGCTGACGCTGGAGCTGGTGGAGTTCTACGACCACTACCTGCGCGGCGACCCGCGGCCGATCGAGGCGAGCCCGGTGCCGCATCCGTGGGACGTCGCGCGTCCGCTGCCGGACGCGGAGGCGGTGATGCGCGCCGCGGAGCGCCCGGCGCGCCTGCACGGCATCTTCCTCGACTCGGGGCTGCGCGAGGCGGCGCCGCCGCACCTGCGCTCGCAGCCCGAGGCGCCGCCCCCGCCGCGCCCCGGCGCCGATCAGGGGCTGGACGGGCCAGGGGTGGGGGAGCAGGGGATCCCCGACCCGAAGGGGGGCACGCAGCCGTACGAGCAGCCGCCGTCGTCCGGCGGCGACGCGCCCGCCGCACCGGGCGGGCCGGCGGCGGAGTGAGCGCGCCGGCCGCGCGATCGGCGCGCCGGCGGCGCGGCGCGGATCGGCTCCGTGCGCCAGGATTGGGATGCGATCGGGGATGGGCGCCATCCGCGCTCACCCCTCCCCGCACCCGGGCCAATGACAGGGACTCACACGGAGCCGCGGAGAGCCTCACGCAAAGGGAGAGGGCACGGCGAGCGTTCCCCCGTCACCGTCCCACCCGCTCACCGTGCCATCCCTGTCCATCCTGTCCACGCGAGCGCAGCGAGCGAACGCTTCCGCTGAACGGCGACCAGACAGGATCGCCGGGATGGACAGGATGGCGCAGCGAGCGGGTGCTGGGGGAAACACTCGTCATCTCTCCCTCCGCGCTCCTCCACGGCTCCGCGTGAGGCGCCGGTCGGCCCTGGCGCGAGGAGGAGTGCGCGCAGAGGAGCCCCCGCAAACCGCTCCGGTCCCGGCGCGGGGAGACGTGGGCGGGGAAAGAGCGATCCGACGCATCCGCCGTCCCCGCCGCATCCGCTCCCCTCATGAGCGTACCGGCCGGCCCAGGGCGCACCGGAGCCAGGCGGACCGCCGTCGTGTGGGCGGCGCGCTCCGGTGCGTCCGTGCCTAACGCGCCGTGCGCCGCCGCCGGACCGCCGCGCCGAGGCCGAGGAGGCCCGTGCCGAGCAGGGCGACCGTGGACGGCTCGGGCGTCGCGGTGATGTTGTCCACGCCGAGCGTGGCGACGATGGCCGGGATCGGGAACTCCGGGTTCGGGAAGTTCGGGTCCTCGCTGTGGTAGATGCGGAAGACCGTGACGTTCGACAGCACCGTGTTCACGTCGCCGATGAGCGGGACGAGGTCGCCGAACGAGAAGGTGGCGTGCGTCCAGCCGCTCCCCGGGGCGAGGTGGAAGGCCGTGCTCGTGAAGGCGATGTCCGTCGGCGGCCCCACCGTGGGGTTCTCGAAGCCGATGCGGATGAACAGGTCGGTGGAGCCCAGGTTGTTGAGGTCCATCGCGATCCCGCCCACGCCCGCCGCCAGGTAGTTCCCCGTCCAGGCGGGGGTGGGGTTGTTCGCCACCAGGTGGCTGCCCGGCCCCATGCCGCCGAGGGCGGTGAGCTGGAGGAAGTGGTCGCCGGCCCCGCCCGGGCCGCCGGTGGCGACGTTGACGGGGGGCGTCGGGTTGGGCGAGCCGAGGAGCGAGGTCTGCCAGCCCAGCGTCGTCCCGTCCTCGAAGGTGTCGCGGTGGCCCACGGCGATCTGTGCGGCCAGCACGGCCGGTGCGCTGAGCAGGCCCACCACGAGCAGGGACGTCGACCATCGTGCCACGCGCGTCATCGTCTCCTCCGGATCCGGGTTGTGAAAACAGCAGGGATCTCAAGATCCGGAGGCTGGCGCGGAGCGCAAGCGAGCTGGGCGTTGGCGACGGCGGGGGCGCCGGGGGCGCCGGGGGCGCCGGGGCGTCGAGGGCCCCGGGCCTGTTAGCCGGCGCTTCTTGCCGCGGGCGGCGGGCGCGGGTAGGATCGCGTCATGCGAGGACATGGCATGCTCGATCGCACGAGGCGCGGCGGCGTCGCACTGCTCGCCGCCGCCCTCGCCGCCTGCACGCACGACGATGGCGCCGTCGACGCGCTGGCCGGCTCCGGTCTGCCGGGCGTCACCGTCGACACGGCGCCGGTGCTCGTGCTGGCGGACGACGGCACGCCGGAGAAGCTCTTCCAGCACGTGAGCGCACGGCGGCTGCCCGACGGGCGCGTGGCGGTGGCCGACCACGGGGCGCTGACGATCAACGTCTTCAGGCCGGACGGTGCATTCGACACGACGCTCGCGCGGCGCGGCGGGGGGCCGGGGGAGCTGCGCGGCGACTTCCATCTCGCCGCGCGCGCGGACACGCTCTTCGTGTTGGGCCGCCCCATGATGTCGCCCGCCGACGTGAACGTGTTCGTGGCGCGTGGCGGGTTCCTGCGCCGCTTCCGGCCCGAGGTCGACAACGCGCCCACCGGGCTGACCCTGCACGACCGCCTGGCCACCGGCCAGTTCTTCGTCGAGCGGGGGCGGGAGTTCAGGGTCATCACCCGCGCCCCCGAGCAGGGCCGGCTGATCCCGGACTCGATCAGCTACGGGCTGCTGCCCACCGACGCCGAGGGCCGGACGGGTGGCCACGTGACCTGGCTGCCGCCGGTGGTGCGCTGGTGGCAGTTCGCGTATCCGTGGCCGAACGGCCCCATGCCGACGGCCGCGGCCCGGTACCCGTTCGCGCCCAGGACGCTGGCGGTGGCCTCCGGCGACCGCCTCTGGTTGATCGATACCGACAGTGGCCGGCTGCGCGCGTTCGACGGCACCGGGCGACAGGTGGTGGATGCGCGCCTCACCCTCGAGCCGGCTCCCCTCGACGCCGCCGCGCTCGATCGGCGCCGCGCTCGCGAGCTCGCGGCCGCCCGGCGCGCGCTCGACAGCTCGCGCGTGCGGGCACAGTACGATCCGGAACTGCTCCCGGCGCGGGCGCCGCTCGTCGCCGAGGCCCGCGCCGGCGCCGACGGCGAGCTCTGGCTGCGCCTCTTCGACGTCGATGACGCGGTGGCGCCGCGCTACGTCATCGTCGACCGCGAGGGCCGCGCGATCGCGCGCGCCACGCTGCCGGCGGGGCTCGACGTCCAGCAGATCGGCCGCGACTTCGTCCTCGGCGTGCGCCGCGACAGCCTGGACGTGGAGCGCGTGGTGGAGTACGGGCTGCGGCGGCCGTGACCGCGAGGGCGCGCCGGCGCGCCGGCGCGAGGGCGCGCCGCTCAGCCGGCGTCGCTGGGCAGCGCCGCGCGCAGCCCCGACTGCACCACGCCCACGTCGTCCCCGTCGCGCAGGGCGACGACGTAGACCGGCTCCGGCGCCAGCGCCTGCAGCGAGACGACCCGCCCGGCGCGGCCGGCGTGGTCCCCCTCCAGCACGACCACCGGCGCGCGGGGCGCGAAGTGGACGCCCTCCAGCCGGCCGCCGTGCTGCCATCGCTCGAACGCGTCGTGATCGGACGCGCCGCGGCCGGACGCCCCGTGCCCTGCCGTCCCGTGCCTCACGTCATCGTGCGCCACGCCGTCCTCCCGGTCCGGGGTCGCGGCGCTCACGCCGGTGCGGCCGGTGGGTGGCCGCCGCTGCGGCGCAGCCACTCGTTCACGCCCACCGGCAAGAGGAGCTGGTCGGCGATGCCGGCGATCTCCTCGGCCTCGCGCCAGGCCGCCTCCAGGCGTGCCAGCTCGCCGTCCAGGGCGCGCCGCTCGCTCTCCTCGTGCAGCGCCATCTCCAGCGCCAGCCGCAGCTCGGCCGGCATCGCGCCGAGCGCGCCGGGGTTGTCGGGGAGCGACGCCTCCATCAGCTCGGCGATGCCGAAGCCGTCGGTGGACTCGTGCGTCACCTGCGCCAGCACGTCGGTGCGCCAGGCCTGCGTGATGCGCTCGGCCAGGCGCGCCGCGTGGCCGAAGAGGGCGCCCTCGCCGTCGAAGTGCGTGACGCGCTCCACCGCCTCGTGCACCGTCTGCCCGGAGGCGCCGCGGCCGTTGAGCACGGGGAGCATGAGGCGCAGGGCGCGCCGCGCCGCCGCCCCCTCCAGCGCCGTGGCGCCGAAGCGGTGGCTGACGATGAGCCGCCACCCCTCGCCGCGCGCGGCGGCGGCCAGGCGCGAGTGGGCCAGGTCCTCGCGCCGCACCTCGACGTTGTCGGCGAAGCCGCGGCCGAGCCGCACGAGCGAGCGCTCGTGTCGCCGGTACGCCACCGCAGGCAGGCTGGCCACCGCGGCACCGGCGAGGATGGTGGGGAGGACGAGCCCCGCGGTGACCATCGTGCCGGCCACGCCCACGGCCACCGCGCCGGCGCCCCACGCGGCCGCGTGCCGCCAGCGCCGCCGCTGGTACTGCCGCCCATAGCGCCAGGCGGCGAACTCGGGGCGCAGCGGCTCGCCGATGCGGACGAGCTCCAGCCCCTCGCGCAGCCGCGCCAGCCCGACGTTGCCGGTGGAGACGCGGAGCCGCGTGGCGCGGAAGCGCCGCTCGCACGCCTCGATCGCCTCCCAGCGCTCCTCGAGCGGGCTGAGGTTCCACCGTCCACACCGCTCGCAGACGGCCCACAGCCGCCCGCGCGCCGCGTCGAAGGCGAGGCGCCGCCCGACGGGGAAGTGCTCGATCTCGTCGTTGCGGCCGAGCGATGCGTGACAGTGGATGCACGTCGAGTACATCGGGCCTCCGCGAGCCGTGGTCCCGGAAGAATGGGGCGAGGGGCGGGGAAGGGGGAGGGGGAGTGAGCAGCGACGAGCGATGAGCGATGAGTGACGAGCGGGGGCCCCGGGCCGGCCAGTACTGGCGTCCCGAGGCTTGCGCGGGTCACTCGTCGCTCATCGCTCGTCACTCATCGCTCATCGCTCATCGCTCATCGCTCGCCTTTCCCCACCCCACCGGATCCTGCCGGTAGAACCGCGCCAGCTCCTCGTACAGCGTCGGGTGCTCGGCCTGCAACGCCTCGGGCGTCTCGAAGAACGCCTCCGTGGCGACGGCGAAGAACTCCACCGGATCCTCGGCACCATAGGGGTCGAGCACCGTGCGGCGACGCCGCTCGACGTCGCGGCGCAGGCGCGCCAGCTCGGTCGTGAGCACCGCCTGCCAGCGCTCGGCCATCTCGCGCCGCGAGAGCGTGGGCGCACCGTCGGCCGTGCCTCCCTCGAAGTCGAGCTGGTGGGCGAACTCGTGCAGCACCAGGTTGATCCCGTCGTCCGGCGCGCGCGCGTCGGCCTTGATGTCGCGCCAGTTGAGGAGCAGCGCGCCGAGCCGTTCCTGCGTGTGCCCCTCCAGCTCCTCCTCCCCCTCGGAGACGATGTACTCGTCCAGCTCCTGCGGCCCCTCGACGACGTAGGCCTCGGGATAGACGAGGATCGAGCGCAGCTCGGGGAAGTAGTCCGTCTCGCGGTGCAGCAGGAGGAGCGCCGCCCAGGCGGCGATGGTGACGCGGTGCTCGTCGGTCAGCGTCAACCCGCCGCACCCCTCCCAGTGCTTCTCGGCGAGCAGCACCTGGGCGTGACCGAGGAGCTCGGCCTGGTCGGCGGCGCCGAGCCGCCGGAACTGCGGCACGTTGCGCTCGACGATGCGGCGCCAGGCGTCGGGCATCGGCGTCTCGCGCAGGCGCTGGCGCCGGCGGCGGCGGAGGCGGGAGAGGAACGGCAAGCGATCAGCGATCAGCGATGAGCGGTCAGCGGAAGGGCGAGCGACGAGCGCTCAGCGGGGGGGAGCGGGAGGATCCGCGCCGCGTGGGGAGGGTTCGGTGATGCAGTGGGCCGATGCCGATGCAGAGTCACGTGATCACCACTTCCCTTCCATCGTTCACGGCGGTGCGGAGCCAGGATGCGAGTGCGAAGCGCCGAGGACCTCATCGTCTGGCGGCACGCGATGGAGCTCGTCGGCAGCGTGTACGAGATCGCGGCGCGACTGCCCTCGTGCGAGCGCCAGGGCCTGGCGGAGCAGATGCGCCGGGCCGCCACCTCGATCCCCGCCAATATCGCCGAGGGACACGCCCGTGGACACGGGAAGGACTTCCTCCGGTTCCTGCTCATCGCGCGAGGCTCCCTGGCCGAGGTGCGGACTCACCTCGCGATCACCACTCGCGTCGGCTACACCACCCGGGCCGAGCTCGAGCGCAGCCTCTCGCTGGCCGACGAGACCAGCCGGATGCTGACCGCCATGCTCCGCTCCCTCCAGCCCCCACCCCCTGACCGCTGACCGCTGCTCGCTCGCCGTTCCGCTGCTCGCTGAGCGCTCATCGCTGATCGCTTGCCGTTCTACGTCGCCCGCTGGAACGCGTAGTTCCCCCCGCCCACGCGGTACCAGCGCGACGCGTACGCGTCGAGCGCGATCCGGTGGCGCCCCTTCGCGTCGGCGATGCTCTCCTCCATCTCGAAGACGTCCACCAGCCGCCCGTCGTTCGCGATCCTCGGCTGGATGCGGACCTCGTGCGCATGCTCGTCGAAGTTGTGCAGCACGATCAGCGAGTTGCCGCGGTAGTCGTAGCGGATCGCCAGCACCTGCGGGCAGCCCGTGGCGAGCAGCGTCCAGTCGCCCCAGCCGATCTCCGGGCACTCCTTCCGCACACGGATGAGGCGCGTCATCCAGTTGAGCAGCGACGTCGGGTCGCGGCGCTGCGCCTCCACGTTCACCCGCCAGGCGCCGTACACCCCCTCCGCGATCACCGGGTACACCGTGCGCTCGGCGGCCGAGAAGCCGCCGTTGGGCTCGTCCGTCCACTGCATCGGCGTGCGCACCGCCGCGCGCTCCGGGAGCGAGAGGTCGTCGCCCATGCCGATCTCGTCCCCGTAGCGCAGCACCGGCGTGCCGGGGAGCGAGAAGAGGACGTTGTAGGCCAGCTCGAGCTGGCGCCGGTTGCCCAACATCGGGGCGAGGCGGCGACGGATGCCGCGGTCGTAGAGCTGCATCTCCGGATCCGGGCCGAAACGCGCGTACACCTGCGCCCGCTGCTCCTCCGTCAGCCGCCCCAGGTCCAGCTCGTCGTGGTTGCGGAGGAAGTGCGCCCACTGCGCCATCGGCGGGATGCGCCGCGTCGCCTTCAGCGCGCCCGCCAGCGGCGCGACGTCGGCGCTGGCGAGGGCGTAGAAGAGGTGCTGGTTCACCCAGAAGTTGAACATCAGCTGCAGCCCGTCCGCGCTCGGCCCGAAGTAGGGGAGCGTCTCCTTCGGCGTCACGTTGGCCTCGCCGAGCAGGATCGCGTCGCCCCGGCGCCAGCGCATGAAGCGCTGCAGCTCGTACAGGTACTCGTAGTGCAGCTCCCCCTGGCCGGCGCCGGGGATGGTGGACTCGATGAAGAACGGCACCGCGTCCACGCGGAAGCCGGCCACCCCCTGCTGGATCCAGTAGCCGACGATGCGCCGCACCTCCTCGCGCACCGCCGGGTTGTCGAAGTTGAGGTCGGGCTGGAAGTCGTAGAAGCGGTGGTAGTACCAGAGCCCCGCCACCTCGTCCTTGCTCCACGTGGACCGCTGCACGCCGGGGAAGACCATCCCGCTGTTCCAGTCCTTGGGCCGCTTCTCGCTCCAGATGTACCAGTCGCGGTAGAGCGAGTCGGGGTTGCGGCGCGCCGCCTGGAACCAGCGGTGCTGGCTGGAGGTGTGGTTGACGACGAGGTCCACGATGACGCGGATCCCGCGCCCCTCCGCCTGGTGCATGAACTCCACGAACGCGCCGCCGGAGCCGAAGCGGGGGTCCACGCCGTAGTAGTCGGTCACGTCGTAGCCGTCGTCCGCGTCGGGCGACGGATAGAACGGCGCCAGCCACACCGCCCCGATGCCGAGCGACTCCAGGTAGTCGAGCCGCCGCATCAGCCCCTCGAAGTCCCCGATCCCGTCGCCATCGGAGTCCAGGAAGGTCTCGACGTCCAGGCTGTAGACGACGGTGTTCTTGTACCAGAGGTCGGGGATCATGGCGGAGTGGCAGGGTCAATCGATCACCACGAAGTCCTTCTTCTCGAATCCGCGCATCCTCCGGCACACTTCGTACCCTTCCCGGTCGCCGCAGTCGTTCGTGTTGCCCTCGATGGTCTGGAAGACGTCGCCGTCCACGCGGGTGACGATGCCCACGTGCTCCCAGTCGGTGCGCGTGCGGCGCACGAGGAAGAGCGAGCCGGGGGTGAGGCGGTGCGGGCGGTCGGGGGCGGCGCCGCCGCAGAAGCAGGCGGCGCGCGTCGCGTCGGCCGCCAGCAGGTCGCAGGAGTAGGTGCGCACGACGGGCATCCGCACGCCCAGCGAGGCGGCCGCCTGGCGCAGCACGTAGGTGGCGAAGCCGGCGCACCACGGCCACGCCGCCCCTTCGTGCCCGTCCATGTAGAGCCGCACCCACGGCCCCATGTTCTGCCCGCCCACCTCGCGCGGATGCTGCGCCAGGTGCTGCTCGGCGAAGGCCACCACCATGCGCCCCAGCGTGGCGCCGGGGGGCGGGTCGATGTCGCGCGTCGCCGCGCGGCGCGGCGCCAGCAGGGCGTCGAAGGTGCCCTCGTCCACCACCCCGGTGGCCGGCAGCCCGCGGGCGCGCTGGAGCTCGCGCACCGCGGCCGCCGTCGCCGGCCCGAACTTCCCGTCCACGGCCACGTTGTGGCCGTTCAGGCAGAGCCACTCCTGCACCAGCCGAGCCCGCGCGCCGCGCGCGCCGCTCGCGATCTCGCCGTCGAATCGGTCCTCGGACATGGGAGCCTCCGGACAGGGGGAGGGGGACGCGTGCCGTGCCGCGTCATCATGGGCTCCCGGTCCGCCGGCGGCCAGAGCGCGCTCCCTGTTCGCCAGGGCTCCTCGGTACGCCGGGGCTCCGCGAGCCGGTGTCTGGCATCAACGCTCATGGGGGACGCGGATGCTGCGGACGAGCACGGATCCTTCGGATCGCTCCCGGCGCTTCTACAGCCCCTCGCGCCAGCGGCCGAACTGACGGGGGGAACGGCCGGCCCGGCTGAGACGCGTGCACCGGGGCTCCCATTCGGGGTGGTGACGGTCCGCGGGGGCGCACGCGGAGACGCGGAGGCGCGGAGGCCTCACCCAGGAGTCGTGGACGCCGGGAGCGGTCCCCCTCTTCAATCGCTTTCTTCCATCCTGTTCATCCTGTCTTCGCGAGCGCAGCGAGCGCCGGTGCGCTGCGCCGTGAGGAGACAGGCTGCACAGGATGAACAGGATGGACGCGCGGCGCTGTGGGGGTGTGGGGGTGTGGAGGTGTGGGGAGCGCGGAGCCGGTCCATGCCGGTCGTCTCCCGCGGATCCAGTGCGCGGATCCGGGGCCTGGCCTGCCGCGAGGCGGCCTGGAGCGACGCCCCTCCCCCATCCCCAATCAGTTCCAGTCCTGGCGCGAGGAGACATGGATCGGAGCGGAGCGATCCGGAGCCTCCGCGCCGCTTCCGTCTCATCCGCTCCCCCCATGAGCGTTGATGCCCGCCCCCGGCGCGCCGGCGCGACGCGTACCGACGCCCTGTCGGCGAGACCGGTGGTCAGAGCTTGAGCCGCCCTTCCAGATATCCCAGCACCGCGCCAGCCACGACGCACACCACGACCACCAAGGGCACAACGACCGGCGCCGCACGGGCCAGCGCCCGCGCCGCCGCCTCGGGGAGCAGCAGGTGCACCAGCGCGCCCAGGCCGACGAGCAGCGCGGCCGCGATGAGCCCCACCACCGCGCCCCCCAGCGCGCTCCAGAGCAGCACCTGCGCCCGCATCGGCACGGCGCGTCAGCGCGCCGGGGCCGCGGCCACCGCGCTCACCAGCCGCACCAGCGCCGCCAGGTCGCGCAGGTCCAGCACCTCGGCCGGGGAGTGGCTGTAGCGGCCCGGCCACGACAGCCCCATCCCCGGCGCCCCCGCGGCCACGAAGGGGGTGGCGTCGGTGGAGCCCTGCGTCGTCCCCACCTGCAGCGGCACGCCGGCCGCGCGCGCCACCGCCAGCACCCGCGCCCGCTCCACCGGGGGCGCGATGAGGCCGTCGTCCAGCCCGCGGAGCACCGGGCCGGCGCCCAGCGGCGCGTGGGCGAAGTGCGGCGACTCGAGCGGCGTGTCGCTGGAGACGAAGGTGTCCACGGCGTAGGTGCGGCGCACCTGCGGACCGATGCGCGCGGCGAGGGCGCGCGCCCCCACCAGCCCCCCCTCCTCGCCGGTGGACCAGACGAAGAGCACGCGGTGCGGCAGCGCGTCCGGGTCCACGCGGTGCAGGGCGAGGGCGAGCGCGGTGGAGCCGGCGCGGTCGTCCAGCGAGCGCGCGGCGAAGCGCGTCGCCGCCAGGCGGTGCCCCTCCTTGTAGCCGGTGACGCCGCTCCCCACCCGTGCCCCCGCCGCCACGAGCGCGGCCGAGTCGAGGCCGAACCAGGCGCGCACCTCGTCCGGGCGACGGCGCGTGGCCGTCGCGCGCGGCACGAAGACGCCGCGCAGCTGCGCCGGCGCGGAGCCGTCGCCGTCGCCGGCCGCGTCCAGCTGCAGCAGCGCCGGCTGCCCCTCCCACGCCGACGGGATCACACCGCCGCGCCCGGTGAGCGTCACCGTGCCGTCCCGCTCGATGGAACGCACCGCGTAGCCCACCTCGTCCAGGTGGGCGACGACGACCACCGTGTCGCGCTCCGGGCCGGCGGCGACGATCAGGTTCCCGGCGTCGTCCACCGTGGCGCCGGCGCGCGCCCACTCCGGCAGGGCGGCGCGCACGGCGTCGCGCACCGGCGCCTCGTGCCCCGGCACGCCGGGGAGCTCGACGAGCGTCGTCAGCAGGTCGGCCACGGCCGAGAGCGAGTCGCGCGGCGGCGCGGCGACGGGCGTGGGGCGCACGTCGAGCGCGAGCCAGCGGGCCGGTGACGCACCGCCCACCCCCGCCGCCTCGCGCACCGCGGCGAGCAGCGCGTCCGCGTCGGCGGCGGCGATGGTCTCCACCAGCGAGCCGGCGAAGCGGAGGCGCGGCTCCAGGCGCGTCACCGAGTCCGGGGCCGCCGACGCCGGCACGCTGGACGGGCGGGCGACGCGCCGCCGGTACACCGCGGGCCCCGCGTCCACGTCGGCCCCGGACTCGTCGTCCGCCGCGTCGGCGCCACCCCGTCCACGGCGTCGCTCGGCCGGAGCGACCAGCGTGATCTCGTCGAACGGCCCCAGCCGCGCCGCGGCGGCGCCGAGCCCCGCCCAGTTGAAACTGCGCTGGGCGGAGAGGAGGAAGGTCGTCGTCCCGCGCTCCGGCGTCTCGCGCGCCGCCGTGGCCACGGCGGCGCAGGCGGCGCGCCCGCCCGCGTCGGGGCCGGCGACCTGGTCCGCGTACGGCCACGGCGGCATCAGCCGCACCACCGGGTCCAGGAGGGCGACGCCGAGCCCCTCCGCCTCGGCCCGCGTGCGGGCGCCCACGTCCACCCAGAGCTGGTCGGCCGTGACGACGGCGCTGTCGCCGCGGTGCTGGCGGGCGAAGTGGCCGTTGGGCGCGCCCACCACGCCGGGCACGCGGCCGTCGCGCGTCAGCACCGCGATCTGCTGCGCCTCGTGGAACTGGTCCCAGAGCGGGTGCGTGGCGGCGTTGCCGGCACGGTGCAGGCGCAGGTAGCCGTCGTCGGTGATCTGGCTGACGACGAGCGTCGGGTGGTCCAGCCCGCAGGCGACGAGGCGGCGCGGGCGCCCGCTGCCCACGGTGAGCGCGAGGTCGCCGAGGTCGTCGGCCCGCCAGCGCGGGTCGGCGGCGCGGATGGCGGCGGCGGCGCGCGTCTCCTCGCCGGGCGGCGCGTCGAGGGCGAGCCAGCTGGCCACGGCGCGGGCGGCGGGGGAGGCGTCCGGTGCCTCCCGCACGTCCTGCGCGGCGAGCGGGGGCGCGGTGAGGAGCAGGGCGGCGGCGACGATGACGGAGCGGGGCATCGGGGCAGGGGTGGAAGGGACGGGGGAATAGTGGCGCGGCCGCCGCGCGACGCCAGGGCGCCCCTCCTCTTGACTTCCGACAGGAGTGCGCCCACTGTCTGTCGGAATCCGACAGAAGACCCCGAGCGAGGGAGGACGCCGTGCCCATGTTGAGGAACCTCCGGCGGCGCCTGCGCGCGCTCCTGCGCCGCGGCGACGTGGAGCGCGAGCTGGACGAGGAGCTGCGCTTCCACCTGGAGCTGGAGACCGAGAAGAACCTCCGCCTCGGGCTGGACGCGGCCGAGGCGCGTCGGCGCGCCCTCGTCGCCTTCGGCGGGGTGGAGCGGTTCAAGGAGGAGCACCGCGACGGGCGCGGCACGCGCTGGCTGGAGGACGCGGTGGGGGACGCGCACCTGGCCGTGCGCGCCCTGCGCCGCCGCCCGGCGCTCACCGCGGCGGCGGTGCTCACGCTGGCGCTGGGCATCGGCGCCAACACCGCCATCTTCGGCGCGGTGAACGCCGTCATCCTGCGGCCGCTCCCCTACCCGCACCCCGACCGGCTCGTCCTGCTCTGGGAGCAGAACCCCGACCGCGACTGGTACCAGCAGCTCGCGGCGCCCGCCAACTTCCTGGACTGGCGCGAGCAGGTACACGCCTTCCAGGCCGTCGGCGCGTACACGGACTGGCTGGAGCAGGTCACCCTGGCCACCGACGCCGGCCCGCGGCTGGCCCACGCGAGCACCGTGGCCGGGGACTTCTTCGCCGCGCTCGGCGTGCGCCCGCTGCTGGGCCGCACGCTCGGGGCAGCGGACGCGTGGACCGCTCCGCCCGTGGCCGTGGTGAGCCACGCCCTGTGGCGCGACGTGCTGGGCGCCGACCCGGCGGTGGTGGGCCGCACGGTGCGCCTGGACGACGAGCCGGTGCAGGTGGTGGGCGTGATGCCCGAGGGCTTCGCCTTCCCGACCGCGGAGACGGGCGTCTGGCTGTCGCCGGGATGGACGCCGGCGCAGGCGGCGCGCACGTCCTTCCGCCGCGCGCACTGGCTGCGCGTGGTGGCGCGGCTGCGCCCCGGCGTCTCCCCCACGCAGGCCGACGCCGAGCTGCAGACGGTGGCCGCGCGTCTGGAGGCGCGGTACCCGGAGACCAACACGCACATGGGCGCCGGGCTCACGCCGCTGCACGACTACCTCATCGGCGACACCCGGCTGCCGCTGCTGGTGATGCTGGGCGCGGCGGGGCTGCTGCTGCTCATCGCCTGCGCCAACGTCGGCAACCTGCTGCTCGTGCGCGCGCTCGGCCGCGAGCGCGAGGTGGCGGTGCGCGTGGCGCTGGGCGCGGGGCGGCTGCGGCTGGTGCGGCAGGCGCTGACGGAGAGTCTCGTGCTCGCCGCCATCGGCGGCGCGGCGGGGCTGGCGGTGGGCTGGCTGGGGACGCGGGCGCTGCTGGCGCTGCAGCCGGCCGGCCTGCTGCCGGCCGCGGAGGTGCCGATGGACTGGCGCGTCTTCGCCTACGTGCTGGCCGTCACCGCGGCCAGCGGGGCGCTGTTCGGCGTGGCGCCGGCGGCGTGGGGCGCGCGGCGCGCACCGTCCGAGGCGATGCGCGCCGGCGGCCGCGGCGCCAGCGACGGCCGCCGGCTGCGCCGCTGGGGCGACGCGCTGGTGGTGGTGGAGGTGGTGCTCGCCCTGATGTTGACGACGGGCGCCGGCCTGCTCGCGCACAGCCTCTGGCGGCTGCGCAGCGTGCCGCCGGGCTTCGAGGCGCGCGGCGTGCTGGCCGTGGGGCTGGAGCTGCCCGGCACGCGCTACGACGACCCGGGCAAGGTGACGGCGTTCTACGACGCGCTGCTGGCGCGGGCGCGCGCGCTCCCCGGCGTCACCGGCGCCGCGGCGGTGAGCGTGCTCCCGCTCACCAGCGTCGGCTGGTCGAGCGACTTCACCGCCGCCGGCTGGCCGGCCGACCGCTGGGCGGTGGAGGTCGTGCACCGCGCGGCGACGCCGGACTACTTCCGCGTGATGCGCGTGCCGCTGCTCGCCGGCCGCGCCTTCACCGCCACCGACGGCCCCAACGCGCCGATGGTGGTGGTGGTGAACGAGGCGCTGGCGCGGCGCTACTTCCCCGCCGGGGACGCGGTGGGGCAGCGCATCGCCTTCGATCGCGCGCCCGACTCGACCTCCGTGTGGCGCACGATCGTCGGCGTGGTGGGCAGCGAGCACCAGGCGACGCTCGCCGTCGAGCCGAGCCCGGAGATCTTCGCGCCGGCGGCGCAGGATGGCGGCACCGCGATGGAGGTCGTCGTCCGCACGACGGGCGAGCCGCTGGCGCTGGCCGAGCCGCTGCGCCGCGCGGTGGCCGAGCTGGACCCGGCGCTGGCCGTCCACGCACTGCGGCCGATGACGGCGGTGCGCGCCGAGTCGATGGCGCGCGAGCGCTTCCTGACGACGCTGCTGCTGACGTTCGCGCTGGTGGGGCTGGTGCTGGCGATGGTGGGGGTGTTCGGCGTGATGGCGCAGCTGGTGGAGCGGCGCGTGCGCGAGATGGGGATCCGCCTGGCGCTCGGCGCGCCCGCGCGCGCGGTGCGCTGGCTGGTGGTGCGGCACGGGCTGGTGCTGCTGCTGGCGGGGCTCGTGATCGGTGCGGTGGGCGCGGCGGCGGCGGCGCGGGCGATGCGCGGGCTGCTCTACGGCGTGGCGCCGATGGACCCACTGACGTTCGTGGTGATGCCGCTGGTGCTGGCGGCGAGCGGGCTGGCGGCGGCGTGGGTGCCGGCGCGGCGGGCGAGCCGGGCGGATCCGGCGGTGGTGCTGCGCGGGGAGGAGTGAGGAGGAGCGGCGAGCGGCGAGCGGCGAGCGGCGAGCGACGAGCGGGCGGCGAGAGTGGGCGGGGTTGGGGGGAGGGTGCCCGGCGCGGCGTTCGGGAGCATCCGTCGCGTCACCGATCGATCTTGCGCCGCGGAGTCGGGCTCGACAGTATCAGTCGCGCGCTCCGACGACGGACGCCCTCCGCTCTCTCCGCCTAACATGACATGGCATCCGAGATCGGGAACGTCCTGGCGTTCTGGGGCAAGGCGCGTCCCGACGCCGCCGAGGCGACGGTCACGTGGCATCCCGTCGTCTACCACCTGCTCGATGTCGCTGCGGCCGCGGATGCGATCCTCGCCGTCCGTCCGCTGGCGCTGCGGCGCGCGGCCCGGCTACTCGGACTCACGCCGACTGATGCGCGGCGCCTGATCGTCGCGCTCGTCGCGCTCCACGACCTCGGGAAATTCGCGCCCGCGTTCCAGGCGAAGAGCCTGGAGCACTGGCCGGCCGCACTCGCGGGGCTGGACCCCGCGCAGGTCGCACCCACTCACCACACCGGCGACGGCTACGCCCTCTGGCACCACGTGCTCGGCCCGGGCATCGCCGAACGCCTCTGGTCGGGCGGGCGGCGCACGCTCGACGTGCTCGCGCCCGCCATCTTCGGGCACCACGGGCGCCCGGTGCGCTCGGCCGATGCGAGAGCGCCGGTCGATTCGATCTTCCGTGCGGGTTCGAGGCGGATGGCGACCACGTGTGCCGACGCCGTGCTCTCGCTCCTGCTGCCGGTGCCGATCGATGCGCCCCCGCCGTCGGAGCAGCAGGCCAGGATCGCGAGCTGGTGGGTGTCCGGACTCACGACCGTCGCCGACTGGATCGGTTCCAACCAGCGGTGGTTTCCGTATACCGCGCCCGATCCCGATCTCGCAGCGTACTGGTCGCACGCGAGGGAGTGCGCCTGCCGGGCCATCGCGGCGGCCGGCGTCGGCGCGCCGCGGCCATCGCCGCTCAAGTCGTTCACCGAGCTGACGAAGCGGCCGACGCCCTCGCCGGCACAGGCGTGGGCCTCCTCGGTGGCGCTGCCGGACGGACCCGTGCTGGTGATCATCGAGGACGTCACCGGCGCCGGGAAGACCGAGGCGGCGCAGATGCTCGTGCACCGGCTGATGGCGGACGGGCGCGCCGACGGTGCGTACTGGGCCATGCCGACGCAGGCGACGGCCAACGCGATGTACGCGCGCCAGGCGGACGCGGTGCACGCGCTGTTCGAGCGCGACCGCGGCGCGCCACCGCCCTCCGTCGTGCTCGCGCACGGACAGTCGCGGCTTCACGACGGGTTCCGGGCCACGGTCCTGCGCGATCCGGCCGAGCGGCTCGACGCGGCTGCCCGCCGTGAGTCGGGGCTCCCGGCCGACGCCGCCTGCGCCGCCTTTCTGGCCGACGACCGCCGCGCCGCGCTCCTGGCCGACGTCGGCGCTGGCACGGTGGACCAGGCGCTGCTCGGCGCGCTGCCCAGCCGGTTCAACACCGTGCGGCTCTTCGGGCTCGTCGACAAGGTGCTCGTCTTCGACGAGGCGCACGCCTATGACCCGTATGTCGGCGTCGAGGTGCAGCAGCTCCTCCGCTTCCAGGCAGCCCTCGGCGGCTCGGCCGTCATCCTCTCGGCGACGCTGTCGCGCGCCCAGCGCCAGACGTTCGCCACTGCGTGGACGGAGGGACTGGACGAGGGTCGGCGGCGCATCGGGCCCCTCTTCGGCGGCGACCCGCCTCCGCTCGTGCAGTCGCAGGCGTATCCATTGGCCACCGTCGTCTCGGCGGACGCCGAGCCGGTACGCGAGTATGCCATCGAGGCGGCCGAGTGGTCGCGCCGTTCGGTAGGCGTGCGCTTCGTCCGCACGGTGGAGGACGCCTGCGCTCACGTGGTCGAGTGGGCAGGAAAGGGTGCGGCCGTAGCGTGGGTGCGGAACACCGTGGACGATTGCCTGACGGCGGCGGCCATGGCGCGTGCGGCCGGGTTCGAGCCCATCGTCTTCCACGCCCGTTTCGCCCAGGCCGACCGGCAGGCGCGCGAGGCGCGGGTGCTCGAGCTGTTCGGCGAGCGGGGATCGGCTGCCGAGCGTCGCGGCGCCGTGCTGATCGCGACGCAGGTCGTCGAGCAGTCGCTCGACCTGGACTTCGACGTGCTCGTCACCGACCTCGCGCCGGTGGACCTCCTCATCCAGCGCGCGGGCCGGCTGCAGCGGCATCCGGCGCGGGACGCCGAGCGCCCGACGGGGCTCGCGCGCGAGCTCGTCGTGCTCGCGCCATCCACCGACGGGGAGCCGGCAAAGGATTGGCTGACCGCGGTGCTGCCGAAGACGCGATACGTCTACGAGGACGTCGGTGTGCTCTGGCGGACGGCGGTAGCACTCGGCGACGCTCGCGTGATCGACACGCCGGGCGGGCTGCGTGCGCTCGTCGAGGCGGTGTACGGGTCGAACGAGACACCCGAGGCGCTATTGCCCGTCGCCCAGGCCGCCCGGGGCAAGGATCTCGGCCAGGCGTCCGCGGCGAACCATGCCGTGCTGGAACTGGCCGACGGCTACCACGGCGACCTGAAGGGGTGGGTGGACGACATCCGGCCTATGACGCGCCTCGGCGACGAGCAGACGACGGTGCGGCTCGCGCGCGTGCGGGCAGACGGTGCGCTCGCGCCCTGGGCGGAGGTGGACGGGCCGGCGTGGAAGGCGTGGGCGCTGTCGGAGGTACGGCTGTCGGCGGCGCGCGTGCCGTTCGGCTCCACGCCGAGCGCGCGCTACCAGGCGGCGGTCGAGGCGGTGCGCGGCGAGTGGGGGAGGTTCGAGCAGGAGATCACCGTGCTGCCGCTCCTGCCGCGGGACGGGGAGCCAGACACGTGGGACGGCGCGCTGCTCAAGCCCGACGGACGCCTGGTGTCGATCGTGTACACGCGCGCGCAGGGGCTCGGCTTCGCCGAGCGCGACGCGGACGCATGAGCGCGCCCGGATGCTGGTGGCGGCGGCGAGATGATGACGGTCGCCACCCGTCGCGGTGCTTGCTTGTGCGCATTTCCGGGACGATCTTCCCGGGGAAGGCCACACATGCGGCAGCCGCTGGCTCTCGGGCCGTCAGCCGTCCGCGGCAGCATCAAAGGTTCCCCTCCAGCGACAAGAGCCCACGGGGCTCTTTCCGGCTCACCCCCGGAATAGTTGGGGGGGTCGCTGTTCGTGGAACCCGCTCAGTCGCCGCCCGCGAGCAGCCGTGGCCACGCGGCGGCGACGCGCGGCCTGGGCGTGGCGGCCCGCACCTCCCCGTCGGCGCCCACCTCGACGACGCGTCGCACGAAGGGGAGGATCTGCGCGCACGGGCGCTCGTCGTGATGCAGCCGCAGCTTGTGGACGGCCCAGGTGCAGTAGTCCGCCGCCTGGAGGCCCGCGAAGCTGCCCGACGGCTCGTGCACCAGCGTGAACTCCCGCGGCACCGGCAGCCGGCGGCGCATGTACGTCTTGAACGCCTTCTCCACCGCGCCGTGCTTCCGATTGAGCGGCAGGCGATCGGTGACGAGCACCACACGTCCGCGGTGCGACGCGTGCCGGTCGAACACCGCGTCGAGCAGCAGTGCGGCGAAGTGCGGATAGAACGCCACGGGATCGAGCAGCGCCTCCGGCAGCCCGCGCTTGTCGATCGTGATCGCGTCGAACTCGAACCCGCCGGCGCGGCGCAGGGCGGCGAAGACGCGGTCGCGCACGGCCTGCCGGTCCTCGCTCGCGTGCAGGCGCTGATCGCCGGTCGCGCCGAAGACCTCGAGGCGGATCGGCGCGAGTGCGAGCTCGAGCACCGCTGGCCGGAAGGTGGTGACGACGCCGAAGTGGTAGAGCGGCGCGGTCGCATCCGTCCACTGGAAGGACCCGGACTCGTCGAAGAAGAGGAAGAGTGGCGCATCCGCCCGCGCGCGCCGATCGCGGGCCGCGCGGAATCGGCACCAGAGGCGACGGCAGTAGCCGCCGAGGACGGCCAGCGTCGGTGCAGGCTGCGCGATGCGGTGCCGAGCGGCCATCGGCCTCCTCTGGAGCCGGGGAGGGGTCGCGAAGCGGCGCGTTCGGCCCCGCGGACGCGGGGAACGCCGCGTCGATCCGAGTCATGTGCGACCGTGCCTATACCCGCGGGCCGTGTGACATCGGATGCGGAGCAGATACCTCCCCGCCGGCTGTCAGTCCCCACGCATATCCTGCCGGCACCATCGTTTCGTCCCCTGACCTGATCACGGCATGACCTACGACCTGCGTCACGAATGCTGGATCCCCTGGCGGCGCCGGAGCGGTACGGTCGCGTGGGGCCCGCCCTGGCTCCTCACCGACGGCATCGCCGGCGACGATCCCATCGTCGCCCTCGCCGCGCCGCGCCCCGACTTCGACGGCGCGCTGCAGGAGTTCCTCATCGGCCTGCTCGGCGTCGCGCTGCAGGTGGCGGACGAGGAGGCGTGGGAGACGCTGTGGCGGTCGCCGCCGACGCCGGAGGCGTTGCGGGAGAAGCTCGACCGACTGCCGCAGGCGTTCGATCTGGACGGGGATGGTCCGCGGTTCGTTCAGGCCCTACCCACCGATGATCTCGAGGCCGCGACACCGCTGCCGATCGAGGAACTGCTCGTGGACGCGAAGGCGGGCTTGCTCTTCGTGAAGCCGGGTCGGATCGGGCGCGTCGGGCGCCCGGCAGCGGCCATGGCGCTGCTCACCATGCAGACTTACGCACCGGAGGGCGGGCGTGGTCACTACACCTCGCTGCGCGCCGGTGGGCCGCTGACCACCCTCGTGGATCCCCGTCTCGACGATCACGGGCAGCTCCTTGCCCACCAGCGCCCGCTCTGGCAGAAGCTCTGGTCGAACGTC
>DASTRO010000019.1:0-4042 GCA_035761165.1 Gemmatimonadaceae bacterium
CCGGCCCACCAGCGCGGCGGGGAGGGTGAGCGGGCGGGCGCGGCCCTCGAAGCGGGGCACCGCCGGGCGCGGGTGGTCGGTGGGCAGGCGCAGCACCGGGAGCTCGGCGAGCTGCTGGCGCCAGTAGGCGAGCTGCGCGGCGAGGCGGGGCCCGGTGAGCTGGGCGCGCTGCCAGCGGGCGACGTCGGCGTACTGCAGCGGCAGCGGCGGCAGGGGCGAGGGCTGCCCGGCGGCGAAGGCGGCGTAGAGCGCGCCGAGCTCGCGGCCGAAGAGCTGGAGCGACCAGCCGTCGGCGACGATGTGGTGCGCGGTGAGGAGGAAGACGTACTCCGTCTCGTCGAGGTGCACGAGGTGGGCGCGGAGCAGCGGGCCGGTGCGGAGGTCGAAGGGGCGCTGGGCCTCGGCGGCCGCGAGCTGGGCGGCGGCGGCCGTGCGGGCCGAGGCGGGCAGCGCGCGCAGGTCGTGCAGCGGCAGCGGGAGCGGGAGCGGGGCCGGTGGGTGGATGACCTGGACCGGCTGGCCGTCGTGGACGCTGAAGGTGGTGCGGAGCACCTCGTGGCGGCGGACGATCTCGCTGAGGCACCGCTGGAGGACGGCGGGATCGACGGCGAAGTGGAGCGGCACGGCGGCGGCGAGGGTGTAGAAGGCGCTCCCCGGCACCAGCTGGTCCATGAACCACAGCCGCTGCTGCCCGAAGGACAGCGGGATCGGCCCATCCGTCCGCCGCGGCTCGATGCACTGGTCCTCGCCAGCGCGGAGCCCGCGCTCGCGCAGCAGGGCCGCGACGAGTGCGCGCCGCTCCGGCGACTGGTCGAAGGTCCCGCCGCGTCGCCCGTTCATCGCACGGACCCGTCCGATGCGTGGGCTGCCCCGGTGGGCGACGTGCCCGGCGTGCACGAGCACACCTCCGACGCCAGGTCCGCGCGCATCGCCTCGAGCAGCGTGCGCCGCGCGGCGCGCAGGAAGAAGTGGTCGCCGGCGAACATGCGGAGCGTGAAGTCGCGCGACGTGTGCATTCGCCAGGCGAGGAGATCGGCACGCCGCACCTCCGGATCCTCCAGGCCACCGAAGGCGGAGATCGCGCACCCGAGCGGCTCGTCGGCCGTGTAGGCGAACGTCTCGCACAGCGCGAGGTCGGCGCGCAGCACGGAGACGATCAGCCGGCGGATCTCCGGATTGGCCAGCACCGCCTCGGACGTCCCGTTGAGTCGTCGGACGTGATCGAGGAACGCGTCCTCGGGGAGGTCGTGCACGGGCGCGCTGCGCGCCGGCAGGTGCGGCGCGACATACCCGGAGACGAACAGGCGCACCGGCTGCACGCCGAAGCGCCGGCGGAGATGGCGCGCCAGCTCGAAGGCGATCAGCGCCCCCATGCTGTGGCCGAACAGCGCGAACGGCTGGCGCACATGGGCGTGCACCACGTCGCCGAGCGCCTCGACCAGCGGCCCGATGCGCGAGAAGGGTGCGTCGCCGATGCGGTCCTCGCGGCCGGGCAGCTGCACCGGCCAGAGCGCGAGCCCGGCCGGCAGCGCATCGGACCAGCCATGGAACACCGACACGCCGCCACCGGCGTACGGCAGGCAGAGCACGCGGACCGCCGCCGGTGAATCCGATCCCCCTGCTCGCAGCCACGCGCGGCTCATGACCGGCATCACTGGGTCCGCCCGGGCGACTGGGAGATTGACTCAGACGCCGGGCTGGAACGGATTCAGCTGGCCGTCGAAGCGAATCGGACTCGCCGGCACGGCGGGCTCGGCCCGTGCGAGACGTGCCAGCCACGCGACCGTCAGCATGGTCTGGCCGAGCCCGCCGATCGCCTCGCCGTCGAGCGTGTCGGGGTCGGCATCCACCCACGCGTCGCGAACCGTGCGCAGGTAGTCGGTGTACGCGCGTGCCGCGCGCTGCCGCGCCTCGTCGTCGGCGAACACCTCCTGCAGCACGCGCTCGTACTCGGTCCAGGCCTCGGTCACGCGCTGCGCTGCATCGCCGGAGGGCAGGGCTGCCTGGAGTGCCTCGGCGTACTGCCGATACGCGTCCGCACCGTGCTGCTGCAGCTCCCCCGGAATCCCCGCGTCGAACAGCGAGGCGAGGTAGGTGCCAAAGGCCTGAGTGAAACGAGCGCCGTCGCTCATCCGCTGGCCCTCCTGGAGTTTCCTGCAGGGTTCGCCCTACACGCCGCGCGCTCTCGCTCGAAGGTTCGCCAAGCTGTGTGCTCCCTGCCGTTGCTGTCAAGCACGGAGTTAGCGAGACGACGGACGACACGACGTGATCCGCTGGTGCGGTCTGCTCAGCCCGCTCGCGCATGTCGTGTGTGTGCGCATCACACCGCGCCGTTCGCCCCGATGTCGTGTTGCGCACCGCCACGCACCACCTCGCGTCGTTCGGTGTCCACGCTGGTCCGCGCTGTTGACACCATTCACGGTCCGCCCATACATAGGGCACGTCGAACCGGGAGCGCCCGATCGTGTCGAGCACGGTCGACACGGGAGTGATGCGCAGGCGCGGTCGCGAGGAAGCACGGACCATCGCGGCCGCGGTCGTGTTCGCCACCGGCACAGCGCGCCGCCGTGCGCGCTCGCACGCATCGATCACTGGGGAGCCGTCGCGCGCCGTGCCGAGCGCCACCCGTCACTCACCTTCCGGTGCTGCCAGGGAGAGGACAGATGCTGCGCACGTTTCTGCACTCCAAGATCCACCGGGCGACGGTGACCGAGGCCGACCTGAACTATCTGGGCTCGCTGTCGATCGATCGGGAGATCCTCACGCTGGCCGGGCTCGAGGAGAACGAGGTCATCCACGTCGCCAACCTCACGAACGGCGAGCGGCTGACCACCTACGCGATCGCGGCGCCGCACGGCAGCCGCACCTTCGGCGCGAACGGAGCGGCGGCACACAAGCTCCGGGTGGGCGACCGGATCATCATCTTCGGCTTCGCGCAGTGCACCGTGGAGGAGTTCCGGAGCCTGCAGCCGACGCTCGTCTTCCTCGACGACAACAACGACCCCATCCCTGGACCGGCGCGCGAGAGCCACGCCGACGTGATGCCGGCGCCGCTGTGAGTCGCGTGCCGGTCGCGTCGGGCGGACGCCGTGCACGAGCTGATCCATGGAGCGCCACGCGTCCACCGGGATGACGTGCGGTGGGCGACCGCCGCCGCACGTCGAGCTCCGCGCTCTGCTGGCGGAGGTGGGCATTCACGTCTGGACCGCGACGCTCGACCGGTCCGCCGACGAGCGTGCCCGGCTCGCGACGGTGCTCGCCGATGACGAGCGCGAGCGCGTGCGGCGGCTCCGGCGCGAGCAGGACCGTGCGCGCTTCATCGTGCGGCGCGCCGTGCTCCGAGCCATCCTCGGCCGGTACATCGGGTGCTCGCCGCAGGACGTGTGCTTCACCGCCAACCGCTTCGGCCGGCCCGCGCTGCGCGGGCCGGCTGCCGGGCTGGACGTTCGCTTCAGCGCGACGCACAGCCACGCGCTGGCGGTGTACGCCGTGGCGCACGCGCGCCACGTCGGAGTGGACGTCGAGCGCGTGCGGCCGATCCCCGAGCTGGAGCGGATCGCGCGCCACCACTTCGCGCCGGGCGAGTCCGCCGCGTTGTGCGCCCTGCCGCCCGACGTGCGCACCACCGCCTTCCTGCATTGCTGGACTCGCAAGGAGGCGTACGTCAAGGCGCTCGGTGTCGGCCTCTCGTTCCCGCTCGACCAGTTCGAGGTGTCGGTGCGGCCCGATGCGCCGGCCGCGCTGCTCGCCGACCGCATCCATCCCGCGCACGCCGGCGCCTGGGCGATGCACGACCTTCCACTCGGCGACGAGTACGTCGGCAGCGTGACCGCGGACGGGCGCGACTGGGGCATGCGGCTGATGTCGTGGCCGCCTGCGCGGGGGAACGCATGTCCCGATGCGCTGCACGCGATGTCGGTGCCGAGCGATGGCGCCGACGCGGCGTTCACCTGCTTGACGCCTCCGGACGTCCATGGTACTATCGCGCGCTAGCGACGCGGGAGCCGCGTGCGCGCCGACGGCGGCACCTCACGGGGTGAGG
>DASTRO010000020.1:0-9073 GCA_035761165.1 Gemmatimonadaceae bacterium
GATCGCCGGGCGCACGCGGGCGGAGACCGAGGGGCTGATCGGCTTCTTCGTCAACACGCTGGTGCTGCGCGTGGACCTGCGGGGGCGCCCGAGCTTCCGTGAGCTTCTCGGGCGAGTGCGGGCGGTGGCGCTCGGGGCGTACGCGCACCAGGAGCTGCCCTTCGAGATGCTCGTCGAGCAGCTGCAGCCCACGCGCGACCTGGGGCGCAACCCGCTCTTCCAGGTCACCTTCCAGCTCCTCAACGTCCCCGGCGCGGGCCGCGCCGCCGCGTACGACGAGCCGTTCGAGCTCCGGCCGACCACGTCCAAGTTCGACCTCACCTTCGACCTGCGGGAGTGCGCGGACGGCGACGGCGGCGACGGTGTGATGGGGCAGGTGGAGTACAGCACGGAGCTGTTCGAGGCGGCGACCATCGACCAGCTGGCCGGCCACTACCAGACACTGCTCGACGCCGGCAGCCGCGCCCCCGACGCGCCGCTCGCCGACGTGCCGCTGCTCAGCCCCGCCGAGCGCCACCAGCTGCTCGTCGCCTGGAACGCGACGGACACGGCCTATCCACGCACGGCCGCCATCCACCACCGCTTCACCGCGCAGGCGGCGCGCACGCCGGGTGCCGTCGCCGTCGTGCAGGGCGAGCGGCAGCTCACCTACGGCGAATTGGAGCGCCGCGCCAACCAGCTCGCGCACCATCTGCGCGGGCTCGGCGTGGGACCGGAGGCGCTGGTGGGCGTCTGCCTGGAGCGCTCCCCCGAGCTGGTGGTGGTACTGCTCGGCGTGCTCAAGGCCGGCGCGGCGTACCTGCCGCTCGATCCCGCCTACCCCGCCGAGCGCCTCGCCTTCATGCTCGCCGACGCCGGAGCCCGCGTGGTCGTGACGCAGGAGCGGCTCGCGGCGACACCGCTGCCCGACGGCACGGAGCGCGTGCTCATCGACCGGGACTGGCCGCGGATCGTCGCCGGCAGCGACCGGCCGCCGGACGTGGACTGCGGCGCGGACGGGCTGGCGTACGTGATGTACACGTCCGGGTCCACGGGCGAGCCCAAAGGGGTGATGGTCTGTCACCGCAGCGTGGTGCGCCTGGTCGAGGGCGCGGACTACGTGGAGCTGGGCCCGGCGCAGACGCACCTCCAGTTCGCGCCGCTCAGCTTCGACGCCTCCACCTTCGAGCTCTGGGGCCCGCTGCTGAACGGCGGCCGGCTGGTGATGCTGCCGCCGCACCTGCCCTCGCTCCGCGAGCTCGGCGACGTCATCCGCGAGCAGGGCGTCACCACGCTCTGGCTGACGGCGGGGCTCTTCAGCCAGATGGTGGACCTCCACCTGGACGGGCTGCGACCGCTGCGCCAGCTGCTCGCCGGCGGCGACGTGCTGCCGATGCCGCACGTGCGACGCGTGCTCGCCGAGCTACCGGAGTGCCGGCTGATCAACGGCTACGGGCCCACCGAGAACACGACCTTCACCTGCTGCCACACCATCGTCGCGGAGGACGCGCACGCGCCCTCGGTGCCCATCGGGCGGCCGATCGCCAACACGCGCGTGTACGTGCTGGACGCGCGGCTGCAGCCGGTGCCCGTGGGCGTGGTGGGCGAGCTGTACGCGGGCGGCGACGGCGTCGCCCGTGGCTATCTCGACGCACCGGCGCTGACCGCCGAGCGCTTCGTCCCCGACCCGTTCGGCGGCGCGCCCGGCGCGCGGCTCTACCGCACGGGCGACCTGGTGCGCTACCGGCGCGACGGCACGCTCGAGTTCGTGGGGCGCCGCGACGACCAGGTGAAGATCCGCGGCTTCCGCGTCGAGCCGCTCGACGTCGAATCGAAGCTCGTCGACCACCCGGGCGTGAAGGACGCGGCCGTCGTCGCGCGGACGCAGGCCGCGGGCGACCGGTGTCTCGTCGCGTACGTCGTCGGCGACCCCGACACCGCGCCGCCGAGCGCGAGCGAGCTGCGCGCCTTCCTGCGCCAGCGGCTGCCCGAGTACGCGGTGCCGTCGGCCTTCGTCCACCTGGATGCCCTGCCGCTGACGACGAACGGCAAGGTGGACCGCCAGGCCCTGCCGGCGCCCGACGCGGCCCGTGCGGCGCACGACGAGGTGGACGCGCCGCCAGCCACGCGCACGGAGGAGACGATCGCCCGCGTCTGGACGGAGGTCCTGGGCGTGGAGCGCGTGTCGGTGCACGACAACTTCTTCGACGTGGGCGGGTCGTCGCTGCTCATCGTCCGCGTCCAGAGCATGCTGCACGACGCGCTGGGCGTGGACGTGCCCATGACGGAGCTCTTCCGCTGCCCGACGATCCGCACGCTGGCGCGCTTCCTCGAGCAGCCCACGTCCCCCGAGTCGAGCCCGATCCACTCTGCCCACGAGCGCGTCGCCCGACAGCAGCAGATCCGGCGGCAGCGGCGGCAGCCACGAGAGGAGCGCGCAGATGAGTAGCGACCAGACGTCGGCACCCCCCGAGGCGATCGCGATCATCGGCATGAGCGGCCGCTTCCCCGGGGCGGCCGACCTGCACGAGTTCTGGGCGAACCTGCGCGACGGCGTCGAGTCCATCGCCCGCTTCACGCCCGAGGAGCTGGCCGAGGCGGGCATCGACGCGGCGCTCGTCCGGCGGCCGGACTTCGTGAACGCCGGCGGGGTGCTGGACGGCGCCGAGCTGTTCGACGCGCAGTTCTTCGGCTTCAGCCCGCGCGAGGCCGAGATCCTGGACCCGCAGCAGCGCGTCTTCCTGGAGCTGGCGTGGCAGGCGCTCGAGGATGCGGGCTACGACCCCGAACGCTCCGCCGGCGCGGTCGGCGTGTTCGGCGGCACGGCCATGAGCAGCTACCTCTTCAATATCATCGCGAACCCCGCGGTGATGCGGGCGATGGGCAGCTACCAGATCCTGCTCGGCAACGACAAGGACCACCTGACCACGCACGCGTCGTACAAGCTGAACCTGCGCGGCCCGTGCGTGACGGTGCAGACCGCCTGCTCGACGTCGCTGGTGGCGGTGTGCATGGCGTGCCAGAGCCTCCTCGACCACCAGTGCGACATGGCGCTGGCGGGCGGGGTCGCCATCAAGTTCCCGCAGGCGGCCGGCTACGTGTATCAGGAGGGGATGATCAACTCGCCGGACGGGCACTGCCGCCCGTTCGACGCGCAGGCCCGGGGCACCGTGGGCGGCAACGGCGGCGGCGTGGTGGTGCTGAAGCGCCTCTCCGAGGCGCTGGCGGACGGCGACCACGTGCGCGCCGTCATCGGCGGCGCGGCGATCAACAACGACGGCTCGCTCAAGGTCGGCTACACCGCGCCGAGCGTCGAGGGGCAGGAGGAGGTCATCGCCATGGCGCAGGCGATGGCCGGCGTGGACCCGGCGACCATCACCTACGTCGAGGCGCACGGCACGGGCACGCCGCTCGGCGACCCGATCGAGGTGGCCGCGCTGACACGCGTCTTCCGCGCCGCCACGGACCGGCGCGGCTACTGCGCGCTGGGCTCGGTGAAGTCGAACATCGGCCACCTCGACCCCGCGTCGGGCGTGGCGGGGCTGATCAAGACGGTGCTCATGCTGGAGCACCGCTGGCTGGTGCCGACCCTCCACTTCCGCGTGCCGAACCCGCAGCTGCGCCTGGAGGAGAGCCCGTTCTACGTGCCGATCACGTCGCGCGCCTGGCCGGACGGGGCGGATGACTCGAACGGCGCGGGCCGTGCGCCGCGGCGCGCCGGTGTGAGCTCGTTCGGGATCGGCGGCACCAACGCGCACGTCGTGCTGGAGGAGGCACCGGCGCCTGCGCCCGTCGCGCGCGCGGACGGGCCGGAGCTGCTCGTGCTCTCGGCGCGCAGCGCGGCGGCGCTGGAGAGCGCCACCGCCAACCTGCAGCGGCATCTCGCCGCCCATCCGGAGGCCGACCTGGGCGACGTGGCGTACACCACCCAGGTGGGGCGTCGCGCCTTCGAGCATCGACGCATCCTCGTCTGCCGCGACGTCGCCGATGCCGCCCGCACGCTCGCCTCGGCCGACGCGAGCCGCGTCCTGACGGGCGTCGCCACGGAACAGGGGGTGCCGGTCGCCTTCCTCTTCTCGGGCCAGGGCGCACAGTACGTGGGGATGGGCCGCGACGCCTACCACGGCCTGCCGGCCTTCCGGGAGCATCTCGATCACTGCGCGACGGTGCTCCTGCCACACGTCGGCTCGGACATCCGCGACCTGCTGCTCGCGCCGCCGGAGCGCGCCGGCGAGCTGCAGGAGCGGCTGCAGCAGACCGCGCTCACGCAGCCGGTGCTGTTCGCCTTCGAGTACAGCCTCGCCCGGCTGCTGATGGCGTGGGGCGTCCAGCCGGCGTCGATGATCGGCCACAGCATCGGAGAGTACGTCGCCGCATGCCTCGCCGGGGTCTTCACCGTCGACGAGGCGCTCCCGCTCGTCGCCGCGCGCGGTCGGCTGATGCAGGAGATGCCGGCCGGCGCGATGCTCGCGGTCGCGTTGCCGGAGGCCGACGTGGCGGCGCTGCTCGGGCCGGAGATCGCGCTGGCGTCGGTGAACGGACCGGGTCAGTGCGTGCTCTCCGGCGCCGGTGACGCCATCGCCGCGCTCGAGACGCGGCTGGCCGGAGCGGGCGTGCCCTGCCAGCGGCTCCGCACGTCGCACGCGTTCCACTCGCACATGATGGAACCGATGCTCGCCCGCTTCGCCGAGCACGTGACGGGCGTCGATCTGCGCCCGCCGCAGCTGCCGTACCTGTCGAACGTCACGGGCACCTGGATCACGGCGGCGCAGGCCACCGACCCGGCGTACTGGACGACGCAGCTGCGACGCACCGTGCGCTTCGGCGACGGCCTCGCGACGCTGCTGCAACGGCCCCAGCTGGCGCTCGTGGAGGTCGGGCCCGGCGCGACGCTGAGCCGTCTGGCGGCTCGCCATCCGGCGCGCGCCGCCGGCCACCTGCTGCTCCAGGGCTCGCGCGACGCCGGTCAGCCGCGCTCCGACGTGGAGGTCCTGCTCGAGACGACCGGCCGGCTCTGGCTCACCGGCGCGTCCATCGACTGGGCGGCGGTGCACCGGCACGAGCGCCGTCGTCGCGTGTCGCTCCCCACCTACCCCTTCCAGCGCCAGCGCTACTGGGTGGGACCGCGACGCCAGGGCGAGCCGGCCGCGGCGGGCAGGCAGCCATCGGGCAACGGGCGCCGCTCGTCGCCGGGGGCCACGGAGACGCGGCGCGACGTCGGTCGGTGGCTCCACGCGCCCGAGTGGCGGCGCGGTGCCCGTGCCGGCCGCGCGACGCCCACCCCCACCGATGCCGGCGCATCCTGGCTCGTGCTCGGCGACGGCTCCCCCCTCGCGGCGGCGCTGGTGGAGCGGCTGCGCGACCGTGGCGACGACGTCGCGCTGGTGGACGCTGGCGAGGGCTGGGCGGCCCTCGGGCCGGACCGCTTCACCATCGATCCCGCACGGCCGGAGCATCATACCGCCCTGCTCGCCGAGCTCCGCATGGCGGGGCGCCTGCCGCGGCACGTCGTGCACCTGTGGAGCGCGGCGGCCGACCTGGCGGCCCCACCACGGTCGCACGAGGCCTTCGACCTCACGCAGGAGCGCGCGTTCCACAGCCTGGTGTCGCTGGCGCAGGCGTGGGCGAAGCTGGGCGTCGTGGCGCCCCTGGACGTCGCCGTGCTCACCGACGGCGTGCACGCCGTCGTCGGCGACGAGCGGCTCCGCCCCGAGGCCGCCACGCTGCTCGGGCTCTGCAAGGTGATCCCGCAGGAGATGCCCGGCATCCGCTGCCGCTGCATCGATCTCGCGCGGCCGTCGGAGGACGCCGCAGCCGAGCGCGCCCTCGCGGAGCAGCTCGTGGCCGAGCTGACCGGCGAGTCCGCCGATCCGTTGGTCGCGCTCCGCGACGGCGAGCGCTGGGTGCTGGCACACCGGCGCCTCACGCTCGACGGCGCGCGCGGGCCCGGCCTGCTGCGCGAGCGCGGCGTGTACCTGATCACCGGAGGCCTGGGCAGGATCGGCCTGCTCCTGGCGGAGCACCTCGCGGGCACCCAGCGCGCCCGGTTGGTGCTGGTCGGCCGCTCGAGCTTCCCGCCCCCGCCGGAGTGGTCGCGCTGGGTGGAGACGCACGGCGAGCGCGATCCGGTGACGCAGACCATTCGGCGGCTGCAGGCCATCGAGCGCGCGGGGTCGCCCGTCGCGGTGGTCGCCGCCGACGCCGCCGACGAGGCACGGCTGCGTCGCGCGGTCGACGAGGCCTACACCCGCTTCGGCGCGCTGCACGGCGTCGTGCATGCGGCCGGCGTGACGTCGCAGGACGCCTTCCGATACGTGGCCGAGCTCGACCCCTCCGTGCCGCGCCGGCACTTCGCGCCCAAGGCGCACGGCATCATCGCGCTGGAGCGCGTGCTCCGCGGCCGCGAGCTGGACTTCGTGCTGCTCTTCTCGTCGCTCTCCGCGGTGCTCGGCGGGCTCGGCTTCGCCGCCTACGCGGCGGCCAACAGCTTCATGGACGCCTTCGCGGCGGCGCACGACGGCGGCGACGGCTCGGCCCCGTGGATCAGCGTCGACTGGGACGGCTGGAACTTCCAGCCCGGCTACCAGGGCGATGGCGACGCCACGGCCGGCATGTCGTCGCAGGAGGGGCTCGAGGCGCTGCGCCGCATCCTCGTCGCGCCGGCCCCGCGCCGCATCGTCGTGTCGGTGGGCGACCTGGAGAGCCGGCTTCGCCAGTGGGTCGCGCTGGAGCACGCCGCCGCCGATGCCGCCACCGCCGATGCCGCCACGGCCGATGCGGCCACCGCCGATGCGGCGAGCGCTGATGCGGCGAGCGCTGATGCGGCGAGCGAGCTGCACGCCCGGCCGGAGCTCTCCAGCGGCTACGTGGCGCCGCGCAGCGACGTCGAGCGCTCCATCGCCGGGATCTGGCAGTCGCTGCTCGGCGTCGACCGCGTCGGCGTGCACGACAACTTCTTCGAGCTCGGCGGCCACTCGCTGCTCGCCATCCAGGTCACCTCGCGGCTCCGCGACGTGCTCCACACCGACGTGTCGGTGCAGCAGCTGTTCGAGGCGCCCACCATCGCGGCACTCGCCGAGCACCTCGCCGCCGGCCGTGCGCAGCCGGCCGAGCCCGACGCGGCGCGCCTGGCGGACATCCTCGCCATGGTCGACGGGCTCTCCGATGCGGAGGTCGACGCGCTGCTCGACGAGCAGGGCGGCGCCTGAGGACGATTCCGATGGACGATCTCACCGCGCGCATGGCCGATCTCAGCCCGGATCGGCACCGTCTCGTGGAGCGACTGCTCCGCGCCGACGGCACCGCCGACGCCACTGGCGCACACGCACCTTCGCCACGACCGCCCTCCCTCACCGCCGACGGAGAGCCCGGCCGATCCGACGCGGGCCTCGGCGCGGCCGCGCTGGCGCTCGGCGCGGAGGCAGCCGCCGGCCCGGAGCAGGTGAAGGCCGCCACGCGGCGCTTCTACGACGCGGTCAGTCGGCACCTGACGGAATCGCCGGCGGGCAGCTACGCCATGTTCCTCAACTTCGGCTACGCCGCCGACGGGAGCCCGGAGTACGCGCGCGTCGCCCTGCCGGAGCGCTGCCTGAACCGGAACTGCATCAAGCTGGTGCTCGAGACCATCGGCGACGCCGACGTGGCCGGCTGCCGCGTGCTCGACGTGGGGTGCGGGCGTGGCGGCACTGTGCACGTGCTCGCGACCTACTTCGCGCCGGCCCGGGTGGTCGGGCTGGACCTCTCGCCGTCGGCGATCGCCTTCTGCCGCGCCCGGCACCGCTTCGACGGCGTGGAGTTCATGCAGGGCGACGCCGAGCGCCTGCCGTTCGAGGACGCGTCGTTCGACGTCGTCACCAACGTCGAGTCCTCCCACAGCTATCCCACCATCGACCGGTTCTACGCGGAGGTGGCGCGGGTGCTCGTGCCCGGCGGCGCGTTCCTGTACACGGATCTCTTCGCGACGGCCGACTACGCCGCGCGCACGCGCCAGCTCGCCGCGCACGGCCTGGCGATCGAGCTGGAGCGCGACATCACGCGCAACGTGCTGCGCTCGTGCGACGAGACGGCGCGCGTGCACGGGCAGGCCTTCCGGTACCAGGGTGGGGCCGCGCTCATGCAGAGCTTCCTGGGCGTGCCCGGCTCGCAGGTGTACGACGAGATGCGCTCGGGGCGCTCGACGTACCGCATCCTGCGCGCACGGCGCCTCCGCGGCTGACGGGCGACGTCACGCATGACCGCCGACGGCAAGGCCGGCCAGGCCGACGCGCTGGAAGCGCGCCTCGCGCAGCTCTCGCCCAGGCAGCGGCGCGCCTTCGAGCTGCTCGTCGAGCGCGGCGCGCGTGCGGACGACGGCCCCATCCCCCCGCGCCCCCGCGACGCCGGCCCGCTGCCGCTCTCCTTCGCGCAGCAGCGGCTCTGGTTCCTGGACCAGCTCGTCCCGGGCGGAACGATGTACAACATCCCCTCGATCACCCGCCTGCCCGGGCCGATCGACGCGGCGGTGCTCGCGCGGAGCCTCACCGAGATCGTCCGCCGCCACGAGGTGCTCCGCACCACCTTCAGCGTCCACGACGGCCAGCCGGTCCAGGTCATCCACCCGCCGGCCCCGCTCCCGCTCCCGCTGCCGCTGCACGACCTGCGCGCGCTCCCCGCCTCGGCCCGCACGGCCGCCGCTGCCCAGCTCGCGGCCGCCGAGGCCCAGCGCCCCTTCGATCTCCGCACCGGCCCGCTGCTCCGCGCCCACCTCGTGCGCCTCGACGAGGCCGAGTACGCGCTCGTCCTCGTCATGCATCACATCGTGACGGACGGCTGGTCGATGGGGATCTTCTTCCGCGAGCTCGGCGCGCTCTACCCCGCCTTCGCCGCCGGGCAGCCCTCGCCCCTGCCGCCGCTGCCGCTGCAGTACGCCGACGTCGCCCGCTGGCAGCGCGCCCAGCTCACCGGGCCCCGCCTGGCCGCGCAGCTCGCCTACTGGCGCCAGCAGCTCGCCGAGCTCCCGGTGCTGCGCCTGCCCACCGACCACCCGCGCCCGGCGGTGCCCCGCTTCGAGGGCCGCGCCCGCCCGCTCACCCTCCCCGCCGCGCTGGTGGGCCGG
>DASTRO010000021.1:0-3081 GCA_035761165.1 Gemmatimonadaceae bacterium
GGGGTCTCGGAGGCCAATCGGCGGGCGCGCTACTACACGCTCACCCCCGCCGGCCGGCAGCAGCTCGCCGCCAAGACGGCCAGCTGGACGCGCTACGCCGAGGCGGTCTTCGCCGCCCTCCGTACCGCGTAGCCGCGGAGCCACACGATGTCCGCCGCCCCCGGTTCGCTGCCGCACGGCATCCGGCGCGCCTTCCGCCTCGCCCTTCGCCGGCCGCGCCTCGAGCAGGAGATCGACGCCGAGATCGCCTTTCACCTGCAGATGCGCGCCGCCGAGCTCGAGGCCCGCGGCTACGACCCCGAGGCGGCCCGCGCCGAGGCGCGCCGCCGCTTCGGCGACATCCGACACTGGAGCCATGCGATGAGCGACGTGGACCGGGCGCGCGCCGAGCGCGCCGAGCGCGCCGAGTGGTGGAGTGGCCTCGGGCGCGACCTCCGCCACACCGTGCGCGGCCTGCGCCGCCAGCCGGTGTTCACCGTCGGGGTCGTGCTCACGCTCGCGTTGGGCATCGGCGCCAACGCGATCATGTTCGGCATCGTGGACCGGCTGCTCCTGCGGCCGCCCCCGCACGTCGTGCACGCCGAGCAGATCCGTCGCCTCTACCGCGTGAGCACGAGCGAGGGTGGCGTGGAGGAGACGACGGCCTCGATGCCCTACTCCGCCTTCGCCGCGCTGCGCGACTCGTCGCGCAGCTTCGCGTCGCTGGCCGTCTGGTCGCCGCAGTCGATGCCGCTCGGGCGCGGCGACGGCGCGCGCGAGATCGACGGGGCGATGGTCAGCGCGAGCTTCTTCCCCACGCTCGGCGTGCGGCCCTACCTCGGCCGCTTCTTCACCGAGGCGGAGGACACGCCGCCGACCGGCGAGCGCGTGGCCGTCCTGGGCTACGAGCTGTGGCGCAGCGAGTACGGCGGCGACTCGTCGGCGATCGGCCGCACGATCGTGCTGCGTGGGGACGACTATCGGATCGTGGGCGTGGCGCCGCCCGGCTTCGCCGGCGCCGGCCTGCAGCGCGTGGACGCCTGGCTGCCGGTGAGCGCGGTGAGCGGCGAGATGCTGGCGCCCTTCCTGCGCGGACGGCCGTGGTGGGAGGTGCGGGGCGTGGGCTGGCTGCGCATGCTCGGGCGGCTGGCCCCCGGCGTGACCGACGCGCAGGCCGAGGCCGAGCTCGCGGTGCTCTTCCCGCGCTACCTGCTCGGTGGCCCGGACCCCCGCAAGGCGGAGGACGTCGCGCGCGGCAGGCCGCACGTGGTGCTCGGCGGGATCCAGGCGGAGCGCGGCCCCGAGCGCTCGGCCAGCGCCCGCGTCGCCACCTGGCTGCTCGGCGTCAGCGCCTTCGTGCTCGTCATCGCGTGCGCCAACGTCGCCAACCTGCTGCTGGCGCGCGCCGCGCGCCGGCGCCGCGAGATCGCCGTGCGCCTCGCGCTGGGCGTGGGCCGCGCGCGCCTCGCCGCCCAGCTGCTGGCGGAGAGCGTGCTGCTGGCACTCCTCGGCGGTGCCGCGGGGCTGCTCGTCGCGCAGTGGGGTGGGGCGCTGGTGCGGGGCGTCATCCTCCCCGACGTGGCGTGGGACGGCGCGCTCGGCGACCGGCGGGTGCTGGCCTTCACGATGCTCGCCGCGCTCCTCACCGGCACGCTCGCCGGGCTCGTGCCCGCGCTGCAGGCCAGCCGTCCCGACCTCGCGGGGGCGCTCAAGGCGGGCGCCCGCGAGGGGGGCGGGCGCCGCTCGCGGACGCGCACCCTGCTCCTCGTCGTGCAGGCGGCGCTCTCCGCGGTGCTGCTCGTCGGCGCCGGGCTGTTCGTGCGCAGCCTGGCCAACGTCACCAACACGCGCCTCGGCTGGGAGCCCGAGCGGCTGCTCGTCCTCGAGGAGCGGCTGGCGGAGGCGGGCTACTCGGACGACGAGGTGCTGGCCATCTATGACCGGCTCCTCGAGCGCGTGCGCACGCTGCCCGGGGTGGCCTCGGCGAGCGTCACGACCACGCTCCCCTTCCAGACCAACTGGACGATCGACCTGCAGGTGCCGGGGCTGGACTCCGTGCCGCTCCTGCCCGGCGGCGAGCCGCTGCTCAACCTGGCGACGCCGGAGTTCCTGCGCACCCTGGGCGTGCGCGTCGTGCGCGGCCGCGGCTTCACGGCGGGCGACCGGCCGGGCACCGGGCACGTGGTGGTGGTGAACGAGACGGCGGCCCGCCGGCTCTGGCCGGGGCGCGAGGCGCTGGGCCAGTGCGTGAAGCTGGGTGCCGCCGACACGCTGCCCTGCAGCACCGTGGTCGGCGTCGTGGAGGACGTGCGGTGGGACGACCTGCGTGCCGAGCCGCGGCTGCAGCTCTACGGGGTGCTCGGACAGCAGCCGGAGGAGATCCCGCTGCGCACGCTGGTGGTGCGCACGGCCGGGGACGTGGACGGCGTCGCGCGCGCCATCGAGCGCGCGGCGTACGAGGTGGCGCCGCGCCTGGTCTTCGTCCGCGCCACGCCGCTCGCCGCCTCGCTCGAGCCCGAGCTGCGACCGTGGCGCCTGGGCGCCAGCATGTTCACCGCCTTCGGCGCCCTGGCGCTCGTCATCGCCGCGGTGGGGCTCTACAGCGTGCTGGCCTACGCCGTGGCGCAGCGCACGCAGGAGCTGGGCGTGCGCCTGGCGCTCGGCGCGGGCGCCGGCGCCGTGCTGCGCCTGATCGTGGGCGAGGGGCTGCGCGTGGTGACGTCGGGAGTCGTGCTCGGGCTCGTGGCGGCGCTGCTGCTGGGTCGGCGCCTCGAGGCGCTGCTCTTCGACGTGTCGCCGCACGACCCGCTGGTCGTCGGCGGCGTGGCGGCCGCGCTCCTGCTGGTGGCGTTCCTGGCGAGCGTGGTGCCGGCGTGGCGGGCGACGCGGGTGGACCCGAACGTGGCGTTGCGGACGGAGTAGCCGGCGAGTGACGCGCGCGGCCCTGTGGAGGGTCGACTGCTAGGCTCTGTTTGATGAATCAGTTCTTGCGGTCCTCTGGTGCGTTGTCGCAGCGGAGGTGCACGCGAGATGGTACGACGGTACGAGCTCAGCGATCAGGCGTTCGAGTTGCTCGAGGACCTGCTGCCGCCGAATGGCCGG
>DASTRO010000022.1:0-12259 GCA_035761165.1 Gemmatimonadaceae bacterium
TCGCCGATCTCCGCTTCGCCGCGCGCTCCTTCGGCCGCCAGAAGGGGGCCACCGCCGTGGTCCTCGTCACGCTGACGCTGGCCGTCGCGGCCAACGTGGCCGTGTTCACGCTGGTCAACGCCCTCTTCCTGCGGCCGTTTCCCTTCCCGCAGCCGGACCGGCTCGTCTACCTCAACGAGCAGGCGCCGCGCTGGAACCTGGAGTTCACGGGGATCAACTACCCCGACTTCGACGCGTGGCGTCGCGGCGCGCACCGCTTCGCGGCGATGGCGCTGATGGACCAGGGCAGCGTGAACCTGGCCGCGGGGAGGTCCGCCGAGCGCGTGCAGGCGGCGTGGGTGACGTACGACATGCCCGCCGTCCTCGGAATCCGGCCCGTGCTCGGGCGCAGCTTCACGCGGGAGGAGGACGTCCCGTCCGGCCCTGACGTGGTCGTCATCGGCTACGGCCTCTGGCAGTCGCACTTCGCCGGTGCGCGCGACGTGATCGGCCGCACGCTGCGCATCAACAGTCGGCCGCGGACGATCATCGGCGTCCTGCCGCCGGAGGCGGAGTTCCCCGGGGGGATCCAGCTCTGGCTGCCGCTCGGCGGCGACCCGAACCAGACGTGGCAGGCGTACAGCTACGATGGCCTCGCGCGGCTCGAGCCCGGCGTGACGCTGGAGCAGGCGCGCCAGGACCTGCTCGCCGCGCAGCGGCCCATCTGGGAGGCGCGCGACACGGCGCGCGTCGTCTCCCCGCGCATCATGCCGCTGCGCGACCGCTTCGTGGCGGACTTCCGCGTGACGGGCACGGCGCTGGCCGCCGGCGGCATCCTCGTCCTGCTCATCGCCTGTGCGAACGTCGCGGGGGCCATGCTCGCCCGAGCCGTTTTCCGGCAGCGCGAGATGGGGATTCGCATGGCCATGGGCGCCAGCACACGGCGCATGACCCGCCAGCTGCTCACCGAGAGCGTCGCGCTCGCCGCCGTGGCCGGGCTGCTCGGGACGCTGCTCGGGTGGTGGGGGCTGCGCCTGCTCGTCCTCTCCGCGCCCGACCAGCTGCCCGGGTGGGTGCGGCTCGGCCTGGACGGGCGCGTCATCGCCTTCTCGGTCGCGATGGTCGGCGTGACGGCGTGCCTCTTCGGGCTCGTGCCGGCGCTGCAGGTGCGGCGGCTCGACGTGCGCGACTCGCTGGCCGCGGGCTCGGCCCGCAGCTCCTCGTCCGGCCAGCAGCGCCGGTTGCTCGACGGGCTCGTCGTGGCCGAGATCGCGCTGGCCGCGGTGCTGCTCGTGGGCGGTGGGCTGCTGGCGCGCGCCTACGCCAACGTGCGCGCCGTCGCACCGGGGTTCCGCGTGGACAGCGTCGCCACCTTCCGTGTGGCGCTGCCGCAGGCCGCGTATCCGAGCGGACTCGCGCAGCGGGCCTTCTACGAGCGCGTCCTCCAGGGGCTGCGTGCGCTGCCGGGCGTGCGCCGGGCGGGCGTCATCAGCTGCCCGCCGCTCAGCTGCCACTGGGGCAGCTTCTACGAGGCGGAAGGCGCCGGGCCGTCGGCAGACGACGCCTCGGACCCGGTCGTGCTCACCCGCATCGCCTCCCCCGACTACTTCGCGGCGCTCGACATCCCCCTGCGTCACGGGCGCTTCTATCGAGAGAACGAGGGACTGCCCGGCGGCCGGCCGGTGGCGGTGGTGAACGAGAGCCTCGCCCGACGACTGTGGCCCGGCGTGGACGACCCCACCGGCCGCCGCTTCCGGCAGCGGGGCGACACCAGCGGTCGCTGGATGACGGTGGTCGGCGTGGCGGCCGACGTGAAGCACTACGGCCTCGCGCAGCCGTCGCGCCCCGGGCTCTACATCCCGCTCGCGAGCACCGACAGCACCGACAGTTACGGCGCGCTCGCGTTCGTCATGCAGACCTCGGTGGAGCCCACGGCGGTGATCCCGGCCGCGCGGGCGGTGGTGCGCGGGGTGGATCCCGAGCTGCCGCTCTATGACGTGACCACCATGCGTACGGCGCTCGAGAAGTCGCTGGGGCTTCGCCGGACCACCGCCCTGGCGCTGGTCACCTTCGCCGCGATCGCGCTCACGCTCGCGGTCGGGGGCATGTACGCCGTGCTCTCGTACGTCGTCGGCCGGCGACGTCACGAGATCGGCATCCGCATGGCCCTGGGCGCGCGCCGCGGCCAGGTGGTGCGGCTGGTGGTCGGCCAGGGGCTGCGGCTGGTGACCGTCGGCCTCCTGCTCGGCCTCGGCGGCGCGCTGCTCGCGTCACGCGTGCTGGCGAGTACGCTGGTGGGCGTCACGCCGCGTGATCCGGCCGTCTACGCGATCGTCGCCGCGGTGCTCGCGGTGACGGCCACGGTGGCCGCGCTGGTGCCGGCGCGGCGCGCCGCCGCCGTCGATCCACGGCTCTCGCTCGCCGACGACGCGTAGCGCCGCGGCACCGGCCCGCGCGCCACGGGCAATCCATGGCGGTGACGGCGCGGCGCCCTTGCCCGGGGTCGCCGCGCCGGTGAGCTTACCGCCATGTCAGCCCTCATCTCTCTCGACGGCCGCTCGCTGCGGCTCGCCGACGTGCGCGCCGTGGCCGTCGACGGTGCGCCCGTGGCCCTCGCCGACGCCGCGCGCGACCGGATGCGCGCCACCCGCCAGGTGGTCGAACGCCTGGCCGAGGCCGGCGAGCCGGTCTACGGCGTGACGACGGGCTTCGGCAAGCTCTCCGACGTCGCCATCCCGGCCGACCGGCTGGCCGAGCTGCAGGTCAACCTGGTCCGCAGCCACGCCACGGGCGTGGGGCCGCTGCTGCCGCCGCACGAGGTGCGCGCGATGATGCTGCTGCGCGCCAACGTGCTCGCCAAGGGCTACTCGGGCTCGCGGCCCGAGCTCGTGGACCTGCTGGTCGGCATGCTCAACGCCGGCGTGCATCCGCCGGTGCCGGAGCAGGGGAGCGTCGGGGCCAGCGGGGACCTGGCGCCGCTGGCGCATCTCGCGCTGGCGCTCATCGGCGAGGGCGAGCTGGTGCGCGACGGCTGTGCGCGCCCGGCCGCCGAGGTGCTGGCCGCGGTGGGGCTCGCGCCGGTCGTGCTCGGCCCCAAGGAGGGGATCTCGCTCATCAACGGCACGCAGGCGCACACCGCCGTCGCCGCGCTGGCGATGCTCGAGGCACGTACGCTGTGGCGCACGGCGCACGTCAGCGGCGCGATGTCGCTGGAGGGGCTGATGGGCACCCCGACGGCCTTCGACCCGCGCGTGCACGAGGCGCGCGGCCAGCTCGGTCAGGCGCGCTCGGCCGCGCTGCTGCGCGCGCTGCTGGCCGACAGCGAGATCCGCGAGTCGCACCGCGAGGGCGACCCGCGCGTGCAGGACGCCTACTGCCTGCGCTGCATGCCGCAGGTGCACGGGCCCGTGCTCGACGCGCTCGACTTCTGCGAGGGGCTCATCGCGCGAGAGCTGAACGCGGCGACCGACAATCCGCTCGTCTTCGACGACGGCACGATGCTGAGCGGCGGCAACTTCCACGGCCAGGCGGTGGCCATGGCGCTGGACGTGCTGGCCATCGCGCTCACCAACCTGGCGACGATGGCCGAGCGGCGCATCGACCGCCTCGTGCATCCCGACCTCAATTACGGCCTGCCACCGTTCCTCTCGCAGGATGCCGGCGTCAATTCCGGCTTCATGATGCCGCAGGTGACGGCGGCCGCGCTGGCCAGCGAGTGCAAGGGGCTGGCGCACCCGGCCAGCGTGGACACCATCCCCACGGACGGCAGCAAGGAGGACGTGGTGCCGATGGCGATGGGCGCGGCCTGGAAGCTGCGGCGCGTCGTCCGCAACGTGCGCTACGTGCTGGCCATCGAGCTGCTCTGTGCGGCCCAGGCGCTGGACTACCGGCTCCCGCTTCGGGCCGGGCGGCGCACGGCCGAGGCGCACGGGCGCGTGCGCGCGCTGGTGGCGCCGCTGGGGCGCGACCGGGTGGTGAGCGGGGACATCGAGACACTGGCTGCGGCCGTCGCCGGCGAGCGCTTCGCCGAGCTGGTGGACGAGCCGGCGGAGGAAGCGATCGCATGACGACGACCCGGGTGGTGGTGGACCGTGGCGGCGTGCTGAGCGGTACCGGGCCGCGCGAGCTGCGCGCGCCGCGCGGGCGGGTGCTCGCCTGCAAGGGGTGGCAGCAGGAGGCGGCGCTGCGCATGCTGCTCAACAACCTGGACCCCGACGTGGCCGAGCGCCCGCAGGACCTCGTCGTCTACGGCGGCACCGGACGCGCCGCGCGGTCGTGGGAGGCGCTCGACGCCATCGTCGCCACCCTCATGCGCCTGGAGGACGACGAGACGCTGCTCGTGCAGAGCGGCAAGCCGGCGGCCGTCTTCCGCACGCACCGCTCGGCGCCGCGCGTGCTCATCGCCAACAGCAACCTGGTGGGGCGCTGGGCGACGTGGGAGCACTTCCGCACGCTGGAGCGGGCGGGGCTCATGATGTACGGGCAGATGACCGCCGGGTCGTGGATCTACATCGGCTCGCAGGGCATCGTGCAGGGGACGTACGAGACCTTCGGCGCGGTGGCGAGCCGGCACTTCGGCGGCTCGCTCGCCGGCCGCCTGGTGCTCACCGCCGGCCTGGGCGGCATGGGCGGCGCGCAGCCGCTCGCCGCCGCGCTGCACGGCGCCGCGGTGCTCGCCGTGGAGGTGGACCCGGCGCGCATCGAGAAGCGCCTCGCCACCGGCTACTGCGACCGCATGACGAGCGACCTGGACGAGGCGCTCGGCTGGGTGGAGGAGGCCCGCGCGGCGGGGGCGCCGCTCTCCGTCGGTCTCGTCGGCAACGCGGCCGACGTGCACCCGGAGCTGGTGCGCCGCGGCGTGCGCCCCGACGTCGTCACCGACCAGACGAGCGCGCACGACATGCTGAACGGCTACGTGCCGGCCGGGATGTCGCTGGCCGAGGCGGCGGCGCTGCGCGAGCGCGATCCCGACGGCTACGTGCGCGCGTCCACCGCGTCGGCGGTGCGGCACGTGGAGGCGATGCTGGCGCTGCAGGCCATGGGCGCGGTGACGTTCGACTACGGCAACAACATCCGCACCGTCGCCCACGACGCGGGGCTGGCCGATGCCTTCCGCATCCCGGGTTTCGTGCCCGAATACATCCGCCCGCTCTTCTGCGAGGGGAAGGGGCCGTTCCGCTGGGTGGCGCTCTCCGGCGACCCGGCCGACATCCACCGCACCGACGAGCTGGTGCTCGAGCTGTTCCCCGAGGACGAGCACCTGA
The DNA here is from genome assembly GCA_035761165.1 of Gemmatimonadaceae bacterium. Lineage (GTDB taxonomy): Bacteria > Gemmatimonadota > Gemmatimonadetes > Gemmatimonadales > Gemmatimonadaceae > CALCHX01. The sequence goes on from DASTRO010000022.1 coordinate 5,244, forward strand.
AGCGGTGGATCACGCACGCGCGCGAGAAGATCCACTTCCAGGGGCTGCCGGCGCGCATCTGCTGGCTCGGGCAGGGCGCGCGCGCCCGCTTCGGCGTGGCGCTCAACGACCTGGTCGCCAACGGCGAGATCTCGGCCCCGATCGTGATCGGCCGCGACCACCTGGACACCGGCAGCGTCGCCTCGCCCTTCCGGGAGACGGAGGGGATGCGCGACGGCACGGACGCGGTGGCCGACTGGCCGATCCTGAACGCGCTGCTCAACGTCGCGAGCGGGGCGAGCTGGGTGTCCTTTCACCACGGCGGCGGCGTGGGCATCGGCAACTCGCTGCACGCCGGCCAGGTGACGGTGGCCGACGGCACGCCGGAGATGCGCGAGCGGCTGCGGCGCGTGCTGACCAACGACCCGGGGCTCGGCGTCGCACGGCACGCCGACGCCGGCTACGAGGTCGCGATCGCGACGGCGCGGCGCGAGGGACTAGACCTCCCGATGCTCTGATGCTCTCCGCCCGCTTCAAGCCCTGGCACGTCCCGCTCTTCCTCGCGAAGTACGCCTACCTGCGCGCCCGCCGCCGTCCCGTGCTCGTGCACTTCGAGGTGACGATGCGCTGCAACGCGCGCTGCGGCTTCTGCGACTACTGGAAGACCGAGGCGTCGGCGAAGGAGCGGGAGCTGCAGTCGTTCGCCGAGGCGGCGCGCTACTTCAACCCGATGCTCGTCACGTTCACGGGCGGCGAGCCGACGCTGCGGCGCGACCTCGAGGACGTCGTGCGCGCCGTGTGCGGCGCGGTGCGGCTCAAGTACGTCACGCTCATCACGCACGGTGGCATGCTCACCCCGGAGCGCGCGCGCTCGCTGTGGGACGCGGGCATCAACCAGTTCAGCATCTCGCTCGACTACCTGGACGGCCGGCACGACACGGCGCGCGGCATCCCCGGGCTCACGGCGCGCATCCTCCGCACGGTGGACACGGTGCGCGGGCAGGGGATCGACAACATCCGCTTCAACACCGTGATCAAGGACGACAACCTGGATCAGATCGTACCGATCGTGCGGCGCGCGGAGGCGCTGGGCTGCGGCGTGAACCTGAGCGTCTACACCGACGCCAAGAACGGCAACCGCGAGCACCTGATCCGCGACGAGCAGCTGGCGGCGATCGACGCGCTGGTGGCCGAGCTGCTGGCGTACAAGCGGCGGCGCCGCGGGGTCATCACCAACTCGGACCATTACATCGAGCAGATCCCGCGCTACGTGCGCGGCGAGATGACGGAGCCGTGCCGGAGCGGCATCAGCACCATCCACGTGGACCCCGCGGGCTTCGTGCGCCGCTGCCCCGACTTTCCGGCGGACTTCCACTGGACGGAGTTCCGCCGCTACGAGCCGATCGACTGCAATGCCTGCTACTACGCCTGCCGCGGCGAGGCGCAGGCGCCGCTGCGGCTGTCGCGCGTGGCCGACGTGATGGGGACGACCGCGCGGTGAGCGGCGGGGCGCGGGGGGCCCCCCCCGAACCACACGATCGCGCCGGCCGCCGACGCGACGGGCATCATTCCGACGCACCCGGGGCCGAATCCGCGCCGCGGCCGCGCCGCGCCGATCCCTCGCGCGCGCTCCTCTTCCGCAACGCCCGCCAGGTCGTCACCGCGACCGGCCCGGCGCGCGCCCGCCGCGGCGCGGAGATGTCCGACCTCGAGATCCTCACGGACGTCGCCGTCGCCGTCGTGGGCGAGGAGATCGCGGCGGTGGGTCCCGACGCCGAGCTGCGCCGCGCCTACCCCGGCGCCGCGGAGGTCGACTGCGCCGGCGGCGTCCTCATGCCCGGGCTCGTCGACTCGCACACGCATGCCGTCTTCGGTCGGCCGCGCTACGAGGAGCAGGAGCTCCGCGCGGCGGGGATCGACTACATGGAGATCGCCCGGCGCGGCGGGGGGATCCACGCCTCGGTACGCGACCTGCGCGCGCGCTCCGACGACGAGCTCGTCGCCCTCGCCCTACCGCGGCTGGCCCGCCTGGCCGCGCACGGCGTCACGACGGTGGAGATCAAGTCCGGCTACGGGCTCACCGTGCGCGACGAGCTGCGGACCCTCGAGGTCGTCCGCCGGCTGCAGGCGCTCACGCCGCTGCGCCTCGTGCCCACCTGGTTGGGCGCCCACGAGATCCCCCTGGAATACCGCCAGCCCGGCGTTGCGCGCGAGGGCTACATGCGTCTTCTCGTCGAGGAGATGCTGCCGGCGGTGGTCGAGCAGGGGATCGCCCGCTTCGCGGACGTCTTCTGCGAGCCGGGGGTGTTCACCGTGGACGAGAGCCGCCGGCTGCTGACGGCGGCGCGCGGCGCGGGGCTGGTGCCCAAGCTGCACGCCGACGAGCTGGAGCCGAGCGGGGGGGCGGAGCTGGCCGCCGAGCTGGGCGCGGCGTCGGCCGATCATCTCGCGGCAGTGTCCGACGAGGGGATCCGCCGGCTCGCGGCGAGCGAGACGGTCGCCACGCTCCTGCCGGGGACGATGCTCTTCCTCGGCCGGACGCGGCACGCCCCGGCGCGGGCGCTGATCGCGGCGGGAGCCGCCGTCGCGCTCGCGTCCGACTTCAACCCGGGGACGTCGCCCACCGTCAACCTGCCGCTGATCCTCACGCTCGGCGTCAGCCAGCTCCGGCTGTCGGTCGCCGAGGCCGTCGTCGCCGCCACCGTCAACGGGGCGGCCGCGGTCGGCCTCGCCGGCCGCACGGGGCAGCTGGCGCCGGGCTTCTCGGCGGATCTCGCGCTCTTCGACCTCGAGGACGTGCGGGCGCTGCCGTACTGGTACGGCGATCACCGCTGCCGCGGCACATGGGTGCGCGGCGAACCTTGTCACCGGCCGTGAGGACGGGGTAACTTGCCCCCGCCGCCGGCCCGGCGCCGGCCGGCGCCCTCGCCACGGAGCTCGTACGCGCTGATGTCCAACCTCGCGAAGCTGAAGAAGAACGCCGCCGAGTTCGAGCAGAAGAGGCAGTTCGACCGGGCGCTCGCGGCCTACGAGGAGGTGCTGAGGGCGCAGGACGGGAGCGAGGAGCTCGACGTCTCGCTCTACAACCGCGTCGGGGACCTCCACCTGCGGCAGGGCCGCGCCGCCGACGCGCTGCGCAGCTACGAGCGCGCCGCCGACCTCTACATCGAGCGCGGCTTCCACAACAACGCGATCGCGCTCTGCAACAAGATCCTGCGCCAGGATCCGACGCGTGCCGAGGTGCACTACAAGCTCGGCCGCGTGAGCGCCATGAAGGGCTTCCGCACCGACGCGCGGCAGCACTTCCTCGAGTACGCCACGCTCATGCAGAAGGCGGGCAAGCTCGACGAGTCCTTCGCCGCCCTGCAGGAGTTCGCCGACCTGGCGCCGGAGCACGACGACCTCCGGCTGCTCCTCGCCGACCAGCTCGCCCGCCACGGCCGCGCGGAGCAGGCCGTGGCACAGCTGCGCATCCTGCTCGAGCAGTACGACCGCGAACAGCGGCTGGCGGACGCCCAGCAGGTGCGGGAGCGCATCCACGCCCTCGATCCCAGCTTCCTGGGACAGGCCGGCGAGCTCGCCGGCGCGGCCTACGACGGGCTCGCCGAGTCGCCCGTGGCGCCACGCCGCCCCAGCCCGGCCCCGGGCTCCTCGCGCGCGCCGGGCATGCCCGAGCTCGTGCTCATCGAGCCGTCCAGCTTCTCCGGCGCGCGCGATGGCACCACGCCCGCGGGCGCCCGACCGGTCGTCACCCCGACCAGCCCGGCCGCCGGCGTCCCGTCGGTCACGCCCACGTCCAACGAACTCCCCGCCGACGACGAGGTCGGACCGCTGGGGCGGCGCTCCCGTCCGGTCGAGATGCCCGAGGGGCTGATCCGCGGTGCCGACGTGGATTTCGAGACCGACGCGTCGCTACCGTTCACGGTCGACGACGTGCAGGTCTCGCCGCTGGTGGACGGCCTGGACTCCGCGCACGGCGTGGAGGGTGTGCCGGCGCGCGATGGAGCGGACGGGTTCGGCCCGATGGCCGGGCTCATGCCCACCGCAGGGGCGGAGGAGCCGGCGGCCGGGGGGGAGCGTGGATCGGGCGAGCGGGCCGGGATCACCGGCCGGGCCGGCGCGCTCGGAGACGCGGACGCGCTGGCGCTCACCACCGACGACGATCCGGAGGGGGAGGACGACGAGCTGCTCGTCGAGCTCCCCTTCCTCACGGAGGTCCCGGGCTCCGGTTCCGCGCGGACTTCCGGTGAGACGACCAGCGGCATCGCCGGCGAGCGCGACGCCGACGGCGGGTTCGATCTCGTGCTCTCCGACGATCCGGCGGCGCAGGACGGGGACCGCTGGACCATCGACGACGTCGCCGCCGATCCTCGACCCGGAGGCGCGGGCGCCGGCGCCGCGGCGGGCGGGCCGTCGCGCAGCGGGCGGTTGGCTGCCGCCCGGACGAGCCTCGTGCTCGGCGACCACGAGGCGGCGCTGCGCACCATCGACGCGCTCGTCGCCGATTACGATGCGGCCGGTGAGCCGCAGGCGGCGGACGCCGCGCTCGACGAGCTGCTGGAGGCGGCGCCGGCGACGGTGCCACTGCTCGAGCGGCGCGCGGCGCGGGCGCGTCTGCGTGGCGACCAGGAGCGCGCCCGCGCCCTCCAGGCGCAGATCCGGGAGTTGGAGCCGCGCCACGGCACGGAAGGGGCGTACGGCCTTCGCCGGACGCCGCTGCGCCCGGCGCGCCCCGTCCCACCCGCCCCGGTCGTCGAGCGCTCGGCGCTGCCGACGCCGCTGGCCACCCGTCCCGTGCCCCAGACGCCGATCGGCACGCGCGTCGTGGAGGAGCCCGCCCGAGCGCGCAACAGCGGCTGGGTCAACCTGGGCGACCTGCTTCGCGAGGAGGAGGGGCCACGCTCCACGCGCCTGGTGGTGGAGGAACGTGCACCGAGCGGCGACGAGCAGGCTGACTTCAGCGCGATGCTGCGTAAGTTCAAGCAGGGCGTCGCCGAGAACGTGGACGAGGAGGACTACGAGAGTCACTACGACCTCGGCGTCGCCTACAAGGAGATGGGGCTGGTGGACGACGCCATCGCGCAGTTCCAGCGCGCACTGCGGGGTCCGCAGCTCCGGTCCCGCGCCTACGAGGCTCTCGGCCAGTGCTTCGTGGACCGCGGGCAGTACGCGGTGGCGACGGCCGTGCTGGAGCGCGCGACGGCGGAGCCTGGCCTGGACGACCAGCAGCTGGTGGGCGTGCTCTACCTCCTGGGCCGCGCCGCCGAAGCGATGAACAATCGGAGCGACGCATTGCGCTACTACCAGCGGGTCCTGGCAGTCGACATCACGTTCTCGGACGTGGCGGAGCGGATGGGGATGGTCGAGCAGGTGCCGCGGTGACGGCATCCGGCGGCACGCGGGTGGAGGTGGCGCGGGCGCTGCTCGACGTGCAGGCCCCCGTGCGTGCCGCCCTCGACGCCGTGCCGGCCGAGATGTGGCGGATCATCGCCGCCGACAACGAGCTCGCGGCGTCGGTGACGGGGCACCTCATGCGGATGCGCGGCAAGATGTTCCGCCCGACGCTCGTGCTCCTCGCCGCCTCGCTGGAAGGGCCGCCCTGCGCGCGCGCCGTGCGGCTGGCTGCCGTCACCGAGCTCGTGCACCTGGCCACGCTCGTACACGACGACTCGGTGGACCATTCCGCGCTACGCCGCGGCCAGCCCACGGTGAACTCGCTCTTCAGTCACCAGGTGTCGGTGATCATGGGCGACTTCCTCTACGTGCACGCCTTCGCCGAGCTCGTGCGCGACGGCGACCCGGCGGTCCTCGGCGCGGTGACGCGCGCCTCCACCGAGATGACCATGGGGGAGATCCGGCAGCTCGCCGCCGTCGACGCCCTCGCCTTCTCGGAGGAGGACTACGAGATGCTCATCCGCGCCAAGACGGCGTCGCTCATCGCCGCGGCGTGTGAGATGGGCGCGGTGGCGGGCGGTGGCCGGCACGTGGCTGCGCTGGCGCGCTACGGCGACCGGCTCGGCCGCGCCTTCCAGATTGCCGACGACGTGCTCGACTACACCGAGGACCCGGACGTCACCGGCAAGCCGCGCGGGCTCGACCTGCGCGAGCACAAGGTGACGCTGCCGCTGATCGCCGCGCTGCGCGTGATGTCGCCGTCCGAGCGGCGACGGGTGGAGGCGCTCTTCGCCAGCGTCGCGCCGGACGACGAGGCCATCGCCGAGGTGTCGGCGATCGTCGCCGAGAGTGGTGGGCTGGAGTACGCCCGCCGCCGCGGCGAGCGCTACGCGCAGGAGGCCGAGGAGGCGCTGGCCGGGCTCCCGCTCGGCGCGGCGCGCAGCGCACTGTCGGATGCCATCGCCTACGTGCTGGAGCGGAGATCGTGATGCCGGAGTGGAGATCCTGATGGCCCGCTCGACCGGGCGACGCCCGATGTTCCACGTGATCGTGCTGGCGATCGGCTTCATCGTGGGTGGCTTCATGACGGCGGCGGCGCGCACCTTCCTGCCGCCGGGCGCCGTGAAGGAGTTCCTCACCACCGGCGTCACGCCGTCCATTGGCCCGTTGCAGCTCGACCTCGTTATCTTGAAGATGGCCATCGGGCCCGTCGCGCTCGACGTCTCCCTGCTGAGTCTCGTCGGGGTACTCCTGGCCTACCTCATCGCGCGGTCGCTGTTCTAGGAGATATCAATGGGCAACTTCAGCATGTGGGAGATCCTGCTGATCCTGGTGGTGGTGCTGCTGCTCTTCGGAGCGAAGCGCATCCCGGAGATCGCGGGCTCGTTCGGGAAGGGCATCCGGGAGTTCAAGAAGAGCATGACCGACGTGGAGCGCTCCATCACGGAGCCCGAGCGGCCGGCGCACCGCCTGCCGCCGGAGCAGCCGCGGGAGAGCGTGCGACGCGAGGAGGAGCGCCCGGAGCCGCGCCGCCTGATCTGATCGGCCGGGGCTGGCGGCCGGGCGACGGCCGGCCGTCGCCCGGCCGCCAGCCCCGGCCGATCAGATCAGGCGGCGCGGCTCCGGGCGCTCCTCCTCGCGTC
>DASTRO010000023.1:0-7464 GCA_035761165.1 Gemmatimonadaceae bacterium
CGGCCCCCGCGGCCCGGAGCCCGGCGACGCCGGCCGCGATCAGCGTCGTCGCCGCGGGCACGCTCTCCGCGAGCTCGCGCACCAGGAGCGCGCGCTGCACCCGGCGGAGCTGCACCGCGAAGGCGAGCGGAGGAGGCCCGACGCCGCCACCTGTCCCGACGTCGGGCCGCCCCTCGGACGCGCGGACGGTCGTCATGCGCGGAGCGCGGGGTGGTCGCGGAACAGGTCCAGCGCGCGCGGGTTGGCGAGCGCGTCGACGTTCTTCACCGGCCGCCCGTGGACGACGTCGCGCACCGCGAGCTCGGTGATCTTCCCGCTCACCGTGCGTGGGATGTCGGCCACCGGGACGATCACGCGCGGCACGTGGTGCGGGCTCGCGTGCTCGCGGATGCGCCGCCGGATGCGCTCGCGCAGCGCGTCGTCCAGCACCGCGCCCTCGGCCAGTCGCACGAAGAGCACGATCCGCACGTCGCGCTCGCCGTCCGTGGTCACCTCCTGCCCCACGACCAGGCTCTCCACGATCTCCGGCAGCGTCTCCACCTGGCGGTAGATCTCGGCCGTGCCGATGCGCACGCCCCCGGGGTTGAGCGTGGCGTCGCTGCGCCCGTAGATGACGATGCCGCCGCGCGGCGTCAGCTCGGCCCAGTCGCCGTGGCGCCAGACGCCGGGATAGTGGTCGAAGTACGCGCCGCGGTACTTCGCGCCGTCCGGGTCGTTCCAGAACGCCACCGGCATGCTCGGGAAGGGACGCGTGCACACCAGCTCCCCGGGCTCCCCCACCAGCGGCCGTCCCGCCTCGTCGAAGATCTCCACCGCCATCCCCAGGGCGCGCGCCTGCAGCTCGCCACGGTACACGGGCGCCAGCGGGTTCCCCCCGGCGAAGCACGAGATGATGTCGGTGCCGCCGCTGATGCTGCTCAGGCAGACGTCCTGCTTCACGTCGCGGTAGACGTAGTCGTACGAGTGCGGCGCCAGGGGGCTGCCAGTGGAGAGGATGGTGCGCAGCGCACGCAGGTCGTGCGTTCGCGCCGGACGCAGCCCCGCCTTCTCGGCCAGCGCAAGGTACTTGGCGCTCGTGCCGAACACCGTCACGCGCTCCGCCGCGGCCATGTCCCACAGCACCGTCGGCTCCGGGGCCAGCGGCGCCCCGTCGTAGAGCACCACCGTGGCGCCCACCGCCAGCACGCTCATCAGCCAGTTCCACATCATCCACCCGCAGGTGGTGAAGTAGAAGACGCGGTCGTCGCGCGTGAGGTCGGTGTGCAGCACGAGCTCCTTGAGGTGCTGCAGCAGCGTCCCGCCGGCGCCGTGCACCATGCACTTCGGCAGCCCGGTGGTGCCGGAGGAGTACATGATGTAGAGCGGGTGGTCGAACGGGAGCCGCTCGAAGGCGAGCGGCTCGCCGGGCGCCGCCCGCAGCCAGTCGTCCCATCGCACGGCGCCCGGCAGCGTGGCGTCGGCCGGGGCGTCGGGATACCGATACGGGACGAGCACCACCCGCGGCCCACCGACACGCTCGGCGATGGCCGGGAGGCGCCCCCGGCAGTCGATCGCCTTCCCGCCGTAGCGGTAGCCGTCGGCACAGAGGAGCACCCGCGGCTCGATCTGCCCGAAGCGATCCACCACGCCCTGCACGCCGAAGTCGGGGGAGCAGGAGGACCAGAGGGCGCCGAGGCTCGCCGTGGCGAGCATGGCGACCACCGTCTCCACGATGTTGGGCAGGTAGCCGGCCACCCGGTCGCCCGCCCCCACGCCCTCCGCCCGCAACGCGGCCCGGCAGCGCGCGACGAGCGCGCGCAGCTCGGCGTAGCTCACGCGCCGCTGCGCGCCCTGCTCCGTCCACGCGACGAGCGCCTCGCGGTCGTCGGCATGGCGCAGCAGGTTCTCGGCGAAGTTGAGTCTGGCGCCCGGGAACCACCGCGGACCCAGCTCGGGGTCGGGCGGCGCCATGCGCTGCAGGCCGACCGCCACGGCGTCGCCCGATGCCGCCGGTGGCACGGATCCTTCGGCGACGACGCCGCAGAACTGCCAGACGGCGGGCCAGAAGCGACGCAGCTCGGCCACCGACCAGGCGTACAGCGAGGCGTAGTCGGTCACCGCCGGCTCGGCGGGCAGGCCGAGGGTGCCCTCCCGCACCGCGGCCAGGAATCGCGCCATGTTGGACCGCGCCACGCGGTCGGGGCTCGGAACCCAGACGGGGTCGCTCATGAGGGCGAAGCTTCACCGACCGCCGGCGGGCATGCAAGCGTACCGGCGCGCCGGCCGTGGCTCCCGGCCGGGAGTGCGGGCACGGCGGTCCGGATCTCGCACCCTCGCGCGGTGCTCGGGGGCGGGATGGCACCGGTCGCTCCGACCGGTCACCGTCCGGACCCCGGCCGGGAGCTCCCGTCGTGGTCGCAACGCCTTCCGCCATGCCCGGTTAGATTCGTCCGGGCGGACGCGGACGGCGGCCGCCCGGCCGGGAGCTTGCACCCGTGACGTTTCGCGGGGACCCGTCTGGACGTCTTCACGTCGCGCTCGTGCCACAGCGGTGCGGCCAACGCCCCACACCGGCACAGGCCGGGTGCGTGGGCGGCCGGCGCGTCGTGCACCTCCGCGACGACGGGGCCCGAGTATGTCCCTGGCGATCACGGCTGCACCGCCCCAATGTTGTGCGGCCGGGTCCGACCCTCACATTCCGCCGACGCTCGCATGACGGAAACGCTGTCGCCCTCATCACCCTCCCTCTACCCGCCGCCGGACGTGGAGGCGCCGACCGTGTCCGGCGAGCCGGCCGCCGAGCGCACCGCGGCGACCGTCGAGGAGGCGCCGGCTGCCGCCCCACCGCGGCGCGCCGCACTCCGCGACCACCGCCTGGTGCGCGACGTCCTCGCCTCGCCACTGCCGGCGGCGGCGGCCGCGCTGCTCTTCGTGCTGCTCTTCGCGAAGCCCATGCAGCTGCTGGCGCGCGACTGGTGGACCAACCCCGAGGCCGGCCACGGCCTGCTGCTCGCACCGCTGGCCGTCTGGCTCGTCTGGCGCGACGGGGTTCGCGAGGGGGCCCGGCCCAACGTGCGACTGGGCCTGCTGATGCTCTTCGGCGCGGTGGTCGTGCGCTACATGGCGGGCCTGGCCGCCGAGCTGTACACGATGCGGATGTCGATGGTCCTGGCGCTGGCCGGGCTCACCGTCTTCGCCTACGGCTTCCGCCAGCTGCTCGCCTGGTGGCTGCCGTTCACCCTGCTCTGGCTCTCGGTGCCGCTGCCGGAGCTGGTGACGTCGGCGCTGGCGCTGCCGTTGCAGTTCAAGGCCTCCGAGATGGGCGCCTCGCTGCTCGGGTGGCGCGGCATCCCGGTGCGGCTGAACGGCAACGTCATCCAGCTCCCGGGCAACCACTCGCTCTTCGTCGCCGAAGCGTGCAGCGGGCTCCGCTCGCTCACCTCGCTCATCGCCCTGGCCGTCCTCCTGGGCGGCATGGTGCTGCGCTCGCCGCTGAGCCGCATCCTGCTGGTGGCGGTGGCGATCCCGATCGCCATCGTCATCAACGGGGTGCGCGTCTTCCTCACCGGCTTCCTGGTCTTCTTCGTGAGCCCCGAGATGGGTGAAGGCTTCATGCACACCACCGAAGGCTGGCTGCTCTTCCTCGTCTCCTTCGCACTGCTCGGCGTGGCCTCCTGGGTGATCGGCCGCGGCGAGGGCTTCGTGCGCCGCCGCCGGGCGCCGGAGCTGGAGGTGGCCGATGCGTGACCGCATGCGCTACGCGCCCGCCGCCGTGCTCGCCCTGGGCTGCCTGCTCCTCCTCTCGGTGCAGGCGCAGCGCACGATGGCGCTGCAGGCGCCGCTCGCCCAGCTCCCCGACCCGCTGCCCGGCTACACGCGCACCGACCTCACGGTGCCGGCGGAGGAGGCCCGCGTCGCGGGCATGTCGAGCTACACCAACCGGCTCTACCTGCGCGACTCGGTGGAGGCGTTCAGCCTCTACGTGGGCTTCTACGAGAACCAGCAGCAGGGGCGCACGGTGCACTCGCCCAAGAACTGCCTCCCCGGCGCGGGCTGGGAGCCGATGGCCGCCGAGCGCGTCGCCGTCGGGCTGCCGGGCGAGGACTCCGTCCAGGTGAACCGCTACCTCATCGGCAACCAGCTGGGGCAGCGGGCGCTCGTCTACTACTGGTACCAGGGGCGCGGCCGCGTCGCCGCCAACGAGTACGCGGTGAAGTGGAACCTGCTGCGCGACGCGGCGCTCCGCCGCCGCACCGACGAGGCGCTCGTCCGCCTCGTCTTCCCGGTCACGGCCGACCGCCCGCTCGCGCAGGCCGACAGCATGGCGCTCACCGCCATCCGCTCGCTCGTCCCCACGCTCCGACGCTACCTCCCGTCCTGATCTCCACCTCCTTCTTCCACGACCGATGACCGCTCCCGCCGCCCGGCCCACACTCTCGCTGCGCCCACTCTACGTCGCGCTCTACGCCGTCGCCTTCGGCTTCATCGTACCGTCGACGCTCGAGTTCCTCCTCGTCAGCTATCCGTACCGCTTCGGGGACATGCGGTGGCGCTTCGGCGCCGTGGGGCTGCTCTTCAACAGCGTGCTCCTGCTCCCGCTGGTGGGGCTCACCATCATCGCCATCGCCGCCGTGCTCCTCGAGCACCGGCGCGTGGCGCGCATCGCGTCCGTCCTGGCCCTCGTCGCCGCGGCGGCGGTGGTGCTGCTCATGCCGCTCTTCGTCCTCGACTACGTCCAGCTGCGCAAGATCGTGAGCCCGCCGCAGCTGCGCGCCTACGACTACACCTCGCTCAAGGCCATGCTGGTCGCGGTGCTGATGTTCGTCATCGCCATCTTCGTCGGCATCGGCGGCCTCCGCGCGACGCGGCTGCCGAAGGTGGCGGCGGCCCGGCGCGCGCCGCGCAAGAGCGCGAACCCGGTGGTGGTCGGCGGCGGCACCGCCGAGGCCACGCCCACCCAGGGCTGACGCGCGCCCGGGGACGTCACACGCCTGATGTGCCACGCCCCACGACGGCGCGCCCGCGCCCCGGCCGTGGCACGCCGAGGCCGGATCGGCGGTGAGGAATGGCGACGAGGGGCGCCGCGCGATTCGCGCGGCGCCCCTCGTCGTTGAGCCAGGCGGGCGCGCCCCAGCGCCAGGACGGGGCGCTACTCCCCGGTCCCGGTCTCGACGCGCACCACCGTCGTCGGCCCTTCCACCCCGACGCGGTCCACCGCCGAGACGACGATCTCGCGCGGCAGCCCGGTCTCGCCGGCGGCCACGAAATAGGAGCGCTGCGGCCCCGGCACCAGCCGCACGCTCCAGCCGTCGGCATAGCGGGCGCGCACGATCCAGGTCCGTACGCGCGGCAGCTGCGTGCTGGACAGCTCCAGCGACACGCCCTCGGCGGTGCGGCCGGTCCGCGCCACGCGCACGATGGCGGCCGGCGGATCGCCTCGCTCCAGCCACGGGGAGGCCGGCACGAGCGCCGGCGCGGCGTAGGCCGAGCGCCGCAGCGGCTGCACGAGGCCGTTGTCGTCCCCGAGGAGCGCCGACATGCTGAAGTGGATGTTCCCGCCGGCGCCGTCACTCTGGCGCGTCAGGCGCACCTGTGCCAGCAGCTCGCCTGGCGTCCACTTGGGCTGGCGCGGATCGCCCACCCGGCTCGTGAAGTTCCCCGGCCAGACGTGGCGGCCGTGCGTGTTCTGGTCCAGCCACCACTGCAGCAGCGTGGCGTAGCCCTGCTGCGGGGCACTCGTCGGCCAGTAGAGCTGCGGCGCCAGGTAGTCCAGCCAGCCGTTGCGGATCCACTTCCGCGAGTCGGCGAACAGTTCGGTGTAGGCGTCGAGCCCGCGCACCGACGCGGGGTGCCCGGGGCGCCAGATGCCGAACGGACTGATGCCGACCTTCACCCACGGCTTCACCGCCTTCACCGCCGTGTACAGCTCCTCCACGAAGCCGTCCACGTTGGAGCGCCGCCAGTCGTCGCGCGACAGCCGTCCCCCGCTGCGCTGGTAGCGCGCCCAGCTCCGGTCGTCGGGAAAGGGCACGTAGCCGCCGCCGCGCGCCGGCTCGCGGTACGGATAGAAGTAGTCGTCGATGTGCACGCCGTCCACGTCGTAGCGGCGCACGACGTCCAGGATGACGCGTCGCGCCTGCTCGCGCACCGCCGGCTCCCCGGGGTCCATCCAGAGGAAGCCCCCGTAGCGCTTCACCAGCTCCGGATGCGTGCGGCTGACGTGGTTCGGCGCCGCCGGCGACTTCGCGCCCTCGTAGCGCGCGCGGAAGGGATTGAACCAGGCGTGCAGCTCCAGGCCGCGCCGGTGCGCCTCGGCCACGGCGAAGGCGAGCGGGTCGTAATAGGGCTCCGGCGCCTGCCCCATCACCCCCGTGAGGTACTCCGACCAGGGCTCGTAGGGCGACGCATAGAGCGCGTCGGCCGCCGGCCGCACCTGCAGGATCACGGCGTTGAGGTGCAGCGCCACGGCCCGGTCGAGGATGGCCAGCAGCTCCATCTGCTGCTGCTGCGTCGACAGCCCGGGCTCGGAGGGCCAGTCGATGTTGCCGACGCTGGCCACCCACACGCCGCGGAACTCGCGCGGCACTTCGGGGAGGCGGTCGTCCAGGGAATCGGCGGGACGGACGGGGCGGGCGGCGGGCGCGGCGAGCGACGGCGTCGCCGCGTGGGCGGACGGCACGACGGCCGTGAGCGCGAGCGCGAGGGCGATCGCGGAGGAGAGGGGAGTCACTGCGGACCTGCGGTGGAGCGGGGACGGGAACGGGTGAGAGGCGAGTGCGCGCCGCTGCGTGCGGCCCGCCTCGTCAGTATGGTGTCGCGCGCGCCATCGCACTACCCCGGATTGGCGGCCCGCGGCGCCGTTCACGCGGCCGCGTGTCGGCTACGCGTGGCGAGCCAGTGCAGCGCCTCGTCGCTCGCCGCCTCCAGCGCGTCGAGCAGGCCACCGAGGGTCGCGCCGTCGCCGGCCAGGGCGCGGGCCTCGCACTCGGTGCACCAGTGCACCACCGCGTCGAGCCCCAGTTGCGCGCTCCCCGAGCGCAGCGCCTGGCAGGCACGCCGCACCCCCGCCAGGTCGCCCGCGGCCCATGCCGCGCGCGCCTCGGCCCGCCGCGCCGGTACGTAGCCGCGGTAGAGTGCGATCAGCTGCCACACCAGCGTCTCGCCGCCGACGCACTCCAGCACGTCGAGCGCGCTCGTGTTGACGGAGGACGGGGCGGCCATGGGGGAGTGACGGGCGGGCAGCATGCACGGGAGGTGACGGGAGAGCGCCGCGTCGGGCGACGTGCCCGGCGACCGACTGATCCCCCTAGGGACGCTTGGCCGCCAGGGCCGGCAACGGAGTGCCCCGTCGCGCCGCCACGCCCCGGGCCGCATCCGGTTGCCGTCGCCCCCCTGCCGCGCCAGATTCCACCCCGCATCCCTCCCCGCGCCCGCCCGACGGGCCGCGCTCCCCGCGCTCCTTTACCATCGCGTCGCCATGGCCGC
>DASTRO010000024.1:0-14107 GCA_035761165.1 Gemmatimonadaceae bacterium
GGGGCACGGGAGTAGGGAGGCGAACGGCGGAGGGAAAGGGGAAGAGGGACGAGGGCGCGGCACACGGATCGCGGCGCGGGGGCCCCCCCGAACGACATGATCGTGCCGACCGCTCGCACGACCAGTATCGAAACATCGCCCCGCGGATCCTTTTCCCTCTTCCCTCCTCCCTCGTCCCTCCTCCCTCGCCTCTATCCCTCCCGTTCTCCCTTCCGTCCAGCCATCCACCCCAGGGCGGCCCCGGCCACCCCGCCGATCGGCATCAGCCAGTAGCCGAACAGGCCGCGCAGCTGGTCGCCGGTGTCCCAGCGCACCGGGTCGTGCAGCGCCGCCGCGGTGGCGACGAGCGCGGCGACCGTGTGGCCGACGACGATGCCCCAGAAGGCGGCGCGCTGGCGCGCCGGCCGCCGCGCCAGCCGATGGCCCAGCACCAGGGCGGCGAGCGGCACCGCGAACAGGCCGAGCAGCAGCGCGGCGAGATGGGCGGTCATCGAGCCTCCTCAGCGCCGGCGCCAGCGCGGCGCCAGCCAGAGCCAGTAGCCGCTGACGAGCAGCACGACGAGCGCGACGGCCGCCGCATCGGTCAGCAGCACCCACCGCTTGCCGAGCAGCTCGCCCGAGTGGAGCTGCTCCATGAAGACGTCGCTGCGCGGCCCGACGTGCAGGGCACGCCCGGTCGACAGGTCCAGCGTCACCTCCGTCCACGCCGGGTCGTCGAAGCGGACCTTCACGTAGCCGTCGTCCGGCCGCACGTCCATGCGGTCGATCGGCTCCGCCTCGCTCACCCCCGCCGCCGCGCGGGCGCGCGTGGCCAGCTCGGCGAGCGGGAGCGAGGCGGCCAGCGGTGCCGGGCTCGGGTTGGTGACGTCGGGCATCAGCCCCAGGCCACGTTTGTGGTTGAGCAGGATGCCGGTCACGCCCACCACCAGCAGCACGACCGTGAAGAGCACGCCGAGCCAGAGGTGCGCGTAGAACATCGCGCGCTGCAGGCGCTGCGACGACGCGCGCACGCGGGTGGGGCGCGCGTGGGCGGTGCTCGCGGGATCGGGCCGGGCGCCCGGCGGCTGGACGCGCGGCGTCCGGACGCGGTCGCTCGGGTGCTGGTCGGTGCGGGATCCGGACATCGGGACAGCGGGGGACGGGGCGGGGCGGGAACCGGGGCCGAGGGGGCGAGCACCGGGGCCGCGGCGACGGCGGCCTCGGCACGGGCGGTGCCGCAATCTACCGCGGCGTCGGCGCGTGACAGAAGCGGGACGGGCCGGCGCAGGCCTTGCGACTCGCGGCCCATCCCGCACCCCCAGCCCCGCGCCGTCGTCGTGACGGAGGAGAGTTGACGATGACCGATCGGCCGGACGACTCCCGCGACCGCCGCCCTGGCGAGGATGTCAGCGACGCCCGCACCCGCGATGCCCCAGGCGAGACCGGCGAGACGGCCCGCGACCACGCCTTCGACCGTCTGCAGGCGCGAGACGACGCGCCGGTGGACGCCGAGGCAGTGGGCGGCGTGAGCGGCCTCGCCGCCGGAGCGGCGATCGGCGCGGCTGCCGGCGGCCCGGTGGGCGCCGTCATCGGCGCCGCGGCGGGCGCCCTGGCCGGCGTCGGCGCGGCGCGCGGGATCGAGGCGCTGGTGAACCCGGAGGAGGAGGACGCCTACTGGGCGGAGCACTACCCGACGCGCCCCTACGCGGCGGCCGATCGGGGCTACGAGCACTATCGCCCCGCCTACCGCTACGGCTGGGAGGCGCGCACGCGGCACCACGACAGCGGGCGCAGCTACGACGAGGTGGAGCCCGAGCTCGAGCGCGACTGGGAGCGCCATCGCGGCACGTCGTCGCTCGGCTGGCACGACGCCCGCCACGCCGCGCGCGACGCCTGGCACCGCATCGAGCGCCGGATGCGGGGTCGCGACCGCTGACCGCCCCCCGATCGCCCACCGCCCGTCTCGCGCCCTCGTAGCTGGCGTCTGGTACCAGGCACCAGGTGCCTGATGCTTGACGCCCGACGGCCATGACATAGAATGTCTATGCCATGCGCGCCGCCATCCCTCAGGGCACCCTCGACATGCTCATCCTGCAGACCCTCGCCCGGCGCGAGGAGCTGCACGGCTTCGAGATCGCCGAGGCGATCCGCCACACCTCCGCCGACGTCCTGCACGTCGAGGAAGGCTCCCTCTACCCCGCGCTCCAGCGCATGCTCGTCAAGGGCTGGATCGCCGGCGAGTGGGGGCGCACCGAGGAGAACCGCCGCGCGCGCTACTACCGGCTGACCCCCGCCGGCCGCCGCCAGCTCGCCCGCGAGATCGAGGAGTACCGGCGGGTGTCGCAGGCCATCGCGCTCATCCTCCAGCCCACCTGAGGATCCCATGTCGCTCGCCGAACTCGCGCGCCTGGTCCGGCTCTGCCTCGGTCGCGACCGCGTCGGCGCCGAGCTGGCGAGGCGATGCGGCCGCACTCGGAGCTGCGCGCGCGGCGCGAGCGCGAGGCGGGGGCCAGGTGGGATCACGGGGCCCGCGAGCACCGTGAAGCACATCAGGCGCCGCCGCGCGGCAGGCTCACGGTGAACACCGACCCCACGTCCGGCTCGCTCTCCACCGTCAGGTCGCCGCCCATCGCCCGTGCCAGGTCGCGGCTGATGGCCAGGCCCAGCCCCGTGCCCTCGCTCGTCCGCGTGAGACGCTGATCCAGCTGCACGAAGGGCTCGAACACCGACTCCAGCCGGTCGGCGGGGATGCCGCAGCCGGTGTCGCGCACCTGCAGCTGGACCTGGGCGCCGCGCTCCTCGGCGGTCACGCAGACGGCGCCGCCCGGGGCGGTGAACTTCACCGCGTTGGAGAGCAGGTTGAGCAGGATCTGCTGCAGCTTGTCGGGGTCGGCGCGCAGCACGAGATCCACCCGGCGGAGCACGACGTCGTAGCGCAGCTCGCGCTGGCGCATCTGCGGCGCGATCGACGGCTCCACCGCGTCCAGCAGCTCGCGCACCGGCACGTCGCCGATGTCGTAGCGCACCGCGCCGGTCTCCAGCTTGGCGAAGTTCAGCACGTCGTTGATGAGCCCGAGCAGCTGCCGCTGGTTGCGCCGCACGCGGGCCAGGTCCTCGCGCTGCTCCGGCGTCAGCGGGCCGCGGATCCCCATCTCGAGCAGCTCCACGTAGCCGGCGATGGCGTTGAGCGGGGTCCGCAGCTCGTGGCTCATGACGGCCAGGAACTGCGTCTTCGTGCGGTTGGCCGCCTCGGCCTCCAGCCGCGCCGCCTCCATCGCCGCCCGGGCGCGCCGCTCGGCCCCGTAGAGGCGTGCCCGCTCGAGCGCCTGGGCGCACTGGCGCGCCAGCGTGAGGATGAAGGCGCGGTCGTCGGCGTCGAGCGGCACGTCCTGGTGGAAGTTGAACCCCATCGCGCCGAGCACGCGCCCCTCCAGCGCGAGCGGGACGGCGGCCATCGCCCCACCGCCGTTGGTGCGCCGCAGCCCCGCCAGGTGCGGGTAGTGCCGGTCGCGCTCGGCCACGGTGGGGAGCCAGATCGGCTCGCCGCGCCGCACGGCGTCGGTGAGCGGGAAGGCGAATTCGAGCGGGAGCCGGCGGAAGCCGTCCACCACGTCCGGCGGATAGCCGACCGCATGCACGAGTTCCAGCGCCTGGCCGTCCTCGCTCACCAGGGCGACCGAGGCCGCCTTGGCGCCGAAGGCGTGCATTCCCTGCGTCAGCACGACGTCCGCCACCTCGTTGTGCGTCAGCGTGCCGGCGAGCGCGGCCGTCAGCGCCTGCAGCCGCCCGTTGCGCCGGGCGAGCTGCTCGGCCGTCTGTCGGGCGCGGCGCTCGGCGGCGTAGAGCTGGGCGTTCTCCAGCGCCAGCGCGGCGTGGCGGGCCAGCTCCTCGGCCATCGTCAGGTCCGCGTCCTCGAAGTGGCGCCCCCGCGTCACCGAGGCCAGCGAGACGACGCCGAGCACGCCGGCCGGGGTGACGAGGGGGACGAAGATGCAGGAGCTGAGGCCGAGCCGGTCCCAGAGCGCGAGCATCTCGTCGTCGCCCGCCCGCTCGGCATCCACGCGCGTGCGATAGAGCGTGGCGCGGCGGTCACGCAACGCTGCGACCGCACCGGTGCTGCGCGTGGCCGAGGCGGGGAAGCGCCGCTCCAGCTCGCGCAGCAGCTCCGCCTTGGCCGGATCGCGGCTGGCCACGGTGAGCAGGACGAGCGCGTCGCCGCCGCCATCGTCCCCCTGCGCCCGCAGGTGCACCGCGCAGCCGTCGGCCAGGTGATCGATGGCCAACTGGGCGATGCTGGCCAGCGTCGTCTCGACGTCGAGCGAGCCGGCGAGCACCCGCGAGACGTGGCTCAGGAAGCGCTCGCGCCGCTCGGCCCGCATGCGTGCGGTGACGTCGTCCAGCACCACGATCCGCCGTGCCCGTCCCGGGAGCGGAACGTCGCGCACGTGGACCTCGACCTCGAGGAGCGTGCCGTGGCGCGTGCGGTGGGGAAAGGGACCGCCCGCCACCATCCCGTCGGGCAGGCGCGGCATGCGGCCGAGCTGCGCCGGCACCTCCTCGGGCAGGCGCAGGTCGCGCAGCGTGAGCCGCGTGAACTCCGCCGGCGTGTAGCCGTAGGTGCGTGCGGCCGCCTCGTTGCACCAGAGCACCGCCAGCGTCTCCACGTCGTAGAGGAGCACGGGCAGCGGACCGGTGCAGAGCAGCGCCTGGCCGATGGCGTCGGCCGTCTGCGGATCGAGCGCGGGTGGGTCCAGCGGTGCATCCATCACGGTGTGGCTCGCGACACGGCTCGCCGGCGTCGGTACGCCCCCACGCCCCTCGGATTCCTGGCGCGTGACGGGCAAGTGTGTCACCGGGCCGTGCCGTTGACAAGCGTGAAGGCCGCCGTCACCGGCCGCCCACTCCAGGCGTCGGGAACGGGGACCCCGAGCAGCCAGAGCGCGGTGGCGGCGGTATCCATGGTGCGGATGCCGGGACCGAGCCGGGTGCCGGCGCGTACCCCCTGGCCGTAGGCGATCCACGGGATGGTGACGTCGCGCGGGTCGGCGCTGCCGTGGCCGTGCCCGTGGCCGCCGTGGTCGGCGGTGACGATGAGCGTGTAGTGCCCGTGGCCGTAGGCCCGCTCCGCCGCGGCCACGACGCGCGCCACGGCGCGGTCGGCGATGCGCACGTTCTCGCCGTAGATCGCGGTCATGAAGCCCGCCACGTGCCCGGCGTAATCCGGCTCGCCGATGTGCACGAAGACGAGATTCGGGCGGCGGTGCGCGATGTACCAGGCGGCGTCCTCGCTGGTGCGTCGCGCGCCCCACGGCGCCCAGGTGAGCAGCGGCGCCTGGGCGTAGTCCAGCGTGCCGGGCCTCTCCAGGTGGTGGAACTTGGCCTTGCTGAAGAAGGCCGCCGTGTGGAAGCCGGCGTCGTGCGCCAGCTCGAAGACGGTCGGCACGGCGACCGGACCGCGCGCGAGCGTGGCGTCGGTGTTCCAGGTGATGCCGTGCACCGCCGGCTCCACGCCGGTGAGCATCGACGTGTGCGACGGCAGCGTCTTGGAGGGCAGGATGGTGCGCGCGTCCAGCGTGTAGGCGCCCTCGCGCATGAGGCGCTGCAGCGTGACGGCGTCGTAGCGCGCGATGGCGTCGGGGCGCAGTGCGTCGATGGAGACGACGACGACGTGCTGCGTGACGCGCCCGGCCGGCGTCGGGGCGGCGCGCGGCGCCACCGGCGCCGGCGCGCACGCCCCCGCGGCGAGCACCGCCGCGACGAACAGCTGCCCCTGCCGCACGACCGCTATTCGACGTGCGGGAGCGAGGTCTCGTACGTGGCGTTGATGGCGTCGATCACGGCGTTGGCCACGAGGACGTGGGCCGGGCGACGCGGGTGCACGCCGTCGAGCGAGATGTAGGTGCCGAACGGGTTCACCGGGTCCGCCAGGTTCGGCGCCGGCGGGATCGCCCCCGCAGCCCGCAGCGCCGCGAGCGCCGGGTTCGGGTCCACGTAGGCCCAGCCGAGCGCCTCCGCACGCGCCTGGATGGCGGCGTTGTACGCCGTCACGGCGTCGGTGATCGCCTGCCGCTCACCGGCGTCCAGCACGAACAGCTCGCCCACCAGCGGCGACGGCGCGAACTGCCCCTTCTCGCAGGCGATGACGCGCGGGTGCGTGCCGTCGCGCATCGCGCTCACGATGCGGAAGGAGATGAGCGACGTGGTCGTGGGCGTGCAGCTCGGCAGGAGCGTCACCGCGCCGCCGGCGAACTGGTCGAAGCCCGCCTTGAAGGCCGGGTTGAAGAGCGCCGCGGCCGGGAAGAGCACCGGCGCGTTGGTGACGTCCACCACGCCGATCAGCACGCCGCCCTGCAGCGTGGGCGCGGCGGTCAGCGAGTCGAGCACCTCGTTGTACGTCTCGGCGAAGGTGGCCGCCGGGGTGATGCCCGGCGAGATGCCGGACGTCGGCACGACGACACCCGAGACGCCGGCGGCGAGGACGTCGTTGTTGCCGAGCCAGACCGAGGCGAAGGTGGGGCGCGCCTGCAGCGCCTTGGCCACCTGCGAGACGCCGCCCAGGAAGAGCGTCGTCAGCGCGTTGGAGTTGGCCGTCGAGCGGGAGATCGGATCGACGACGAAGGTGTTGGGCACGGCCACGTTGTTGAGGACCGGCGTCAGCGAGGTGCGGTCGCGCAGCAGGCAGGTGACGTCGGTGTACGCCGGATTGGCCGGATCGCCGCGCACCTGCGTCTGGAAGTTCGCGATCGGCGGCGGGCAGCCCGGGTCGGCGACGAGGGGCGCGGCGAAGCGCGTCTCCATCGCCTGCGTGCCGATCAGGTAGGCGTAGCTCTCCTGCTGCGTGCTGTCGTTGATGCCGCCGGACTGGTAGCCGGCGGTGATGCTGTTGCCGAGCGCGACGTAGCTCGCGAAGAGGCTGCCGCCGCCGGGGGTCGGCGGGGCGACGATCTCGGGATCGTCGGCGCAGGCGGCGAGGAGGGCGGCGGCGGCGAGCACGCCCGTGCGCGCCGCGCGAGGGATGCGGATCATGCGTCGGGTCTCCGGGAAGGCGGCGCGCCGGCCGGCGCGCCGCGGTCGATGCTCACCAGGTGGCCTTGAGGCTGACGGAGAAGACGTTGGCATTGAGCTCGTACCAGCCGCTGTTGAGCTGCGCCGCCGTCTGGCTGCGGCTCTCGCGCTCCAGGATGCGGCCGCGCCGCCCCTTCGTCTCCACACGCAGGTAGCTGGCGTCGAGCGCGTAGCGCCCGCCGAAGGGGATCGTGAGCCCGCCGGCGAAGTTGTAGCGGTCCATGTCGGGGAGGAGCGGCGTCACCGTGACGTCGGGCGCCGGCGAGCTGGTGAAGCTCGAGCCGACGTGCCCCGCCCAGCCGTTGGCGAAGGTGTAGTCCACGGAGCCGCGCACCGCCCACGAGTCGTCGTAGTCCTCGATCAGCGTGCGGTCCGGCGGCTCGGTGGCCGAGCCGTTGGGCTGGAAGTCCACCGGCAGCTCGTCGAACGCCTTCCACCCCACCCACACGTAGTCCAGGTTCACCGTCGTGTTGGGCAGGCCGGTGTAGCCGAGCCCCACCTGCGCCTGCGCCGGGTGGGCGATGCTGGTCTGCACGCCGCGCGTCGTCAGCGCGCCGCCGGGGCCGAAGGCGAGCCCCTGCAGGATGGCGTCGACGGGCGTGCCGGCGCTGAACGGCGGCGTCACGGTGCCGCCGACGACGAGCCCGGTGGGCGTCTGCGTGAACTCGGCCGTCGCCCCCTTGTACTCGAAATCGATCTCCGACAGGTAGCGCGCGCCGAGGGCGAGCGCGTCGGCGAGCTGCCAGTGCACGCCGAGGTTGAAGCCCCAGGCGAGCGCCTGCCCCTGGAGCGTGGCGCGCCCGAACTCCGTGCCCGGCGCGACGCCGAGCATGCCGAAGGTGACCGGCGTGCCGTCGGGGAGCGTGGCCCCGGTGGGCGTGGTGGAGAGCTCCAGCGCCTGCGTCAGCTCCACGTCGGAGATGCCGATCACCGGACCGCCGCCGATGGCGAGGCGGCCGGGCACGACGTCGAAGGCGAAGTTGGGCTGCAGGTAGATGCTGGCGAGCGACGCCTTGAGCGCCGAGAAGCGGCCGGGGAAGTCCGTCCCCCACTGCGAGGTGAGGCCGTAGGGCACGTAGACGCCGAAGCCGAGGGCGAAGCGCGACTGCACCTTGTAGTTGGCGAAGACGTGCGGCGGGTACTCCACCGGCACGTCGCCGGGATAGCGCACGCCGGTGAGGTCCTGCGTGAAGGCGCCGTCCACGGCGACGCCGGCGACGCCGGCCAGCACGTTCACCGTCCCGGGCAGCCGGATGGCGGCGGCGGGGTTCCAGTAGATGCGCGACGCGTCCTCGCACGGCGCGGCGACACCGGCGCCGGCGCGCGCCACGGCGCAGCTCCCGATCTCGTTGAGCCCGAAGCCCTGCGCCGCCGCGCGGCCCGACAGGGCCAGGGTGGGTGCGGTCACGGCCGCCGCGACGAGCACGCCCCGCGCCAGGTGGTCCAACCGCCAATGCTTCATGCTGCAGCTCCGATGGTGTAAGGATGGGTGCTGCCACGAGCCTGCGCTGGCCGTCGGCCGCACTGGCCGCGCCGTGTTGGACGCGGCCGCCGGGCGACGGCCCAAAGGTGGCACGACGACACCATGGACGAAAGCACCCGCCGCCCACTTGACGACGCCCGGCACGCCGGCGAGCTTCCGTGCCGACAATCGAAGACCCGTGGTGATTTGCCGCCTATTGCCGCCACGTTAAACAAGGTGCTAAAACGCGACCTCAGCCCGGCGGAGCATTCCGACCGGGCCTTTTCGTTGTCGGCGGCGTCCACGTCCTCACCCGGAGCCTCCATGCCCGCCGACCGCCCCGACCGCCCGTTCGCCGTCTTCCACGAGCACCCGGACTGGTTCCGGCCGCTCTTCGCGGAGCTCGAGCGGCGCGGCCACCCTCACGTGCGGCTCGACGCCGCGCGCCACGCGTACGACCCGTCGGAGACGACGGTGCCGTACCGCCTCGTCGTGAACCGGGCCAGCCCGTCCGCCTACCTGCGCGGCGGCCGCCAGTCGACCTTCCACACGCTTCACTGGCTGCGCCACCTCGAGCGCCTCGGCGTCCCCGTGGTGAACGGCGCCGAGGCGTACGCGCTCGAGATCTCCAAGGCCGCCCAGCTCGACCTGCTCGCCGCGCTCGGCCTGCCCTACCCGCGCGCCCGCGTCATCAACCACCCGGCCTGCGCCGTGGCGGCGGCGCGGGGGCTGCGCTACCCGGTGCTGGTGAAGGCCAACGTCGGCGGCAGCGGCGCCGGCATCGCCAGCTTCGCCGACGAGGCGGCGCTCGCCGCCGCGGCCGAGGCGGGGCAGCTCGACCTCGGCGTGGACGGCACGGCGCTGGTGCAGGAGCGCGCGCCGCTGCGCGGCGGCCACATCACGCGCGTCGAGACGCTCGCCGGCCGCGTCCTCTACGCCATCGACGTCTACCCGGAGCAGGGCTCCTTCGACCTCTGCCCCGCCGACGCCTGCCAGACCACGGGCGGCGTGGAGCTGGTACGCGGCGCCTGCGCCGTGGACGCGCCGAAGCGCGGCCTGCGCGTGGAGGCGGCGCACCCGCCGGCGGCGATCCTCGAGGCGGTGGAGCGCATCGCGCGCGCCGCGCGGCTCGACGTCGGCGGCATCGAGTACCTGGTCGACGACCGCGACGGGCAGCCGTACTTCTACGACGTCAACGCCCTCTCGAACTTCGTCGCCGACGCGCCCAACGTCGTCGGCTTCGACCCCTGGCCGCGGCTCGTGGACTACCTGGAGGCCCGCGGCTGATGCGCTTCGGCTACTGGCTTCCCGTCTTCGGCGGTTGGCTGCGCAACGTCCCCGACGAGGCGATGGCGCCCACCTGGGACTACGTGCGCCGGCTGGCCGTGCGCAGCGAGCAGCTCGGCTACGACCTGACGCTGATCGCCGAGCTCTTTCTCAACGACATCAAGGGGATCGCCGCGCCGTCGCTCGACGCCTGGTCCACGGCCGCCGCGCTGGCCGCGGTCACCGAGCGGCTGGAGCTGATGGTGGCCGTGCGCCCCACCTTCCACCAGCCGGCGATCCTGGCCAAGCAGGCGGCCAACGTGGACCGCATCAGCAACGGGCGGCTGGCGCTCAACGTCGTCTCCAGCTGGTGGGCGGACGAGGCGCGCCGCTACGGCGTGCGCTTCGAGGCGCACGACGACCGCTACGCGCGCACCGCCGAATGGCTGGCCGTGGTGGACGGCGTCTGGCGCGAGCCGACGTTCAGCTTCCACGGACGCTACTACACCGTGGAGGAGACGGTGCTCGAGCCGAAGCCGGCCCGCCGCCCGCGTCCCGCGCTCTACGCCGGCGGCGAGTCGGAGGCGGCCAAGGCGCTCATCTCGCGCGCCTGCGACGCCTACGTCACACACGGCGATCCGCCGGAGCGCGTCGCGCCCAAGGTGGCCGACATGCGCCGCCGCCGCGAGGCCGCGGGGCTGCCGCCGCTCGCCTACGGCATGGCCGCCTACGTCATCGTGCGCGACAGCGAGGCGGAGGCGCGCCGCGAGCTGGCGCGCATCACCAACGTCAGCCCCGGCTCCCCGGGCTTCGCCAACTACCGCGACTGGGTGGCGCACACGAAGCTCGAGCAGCAGGTGAGCCTCGAGGACTACTCGGTCTCCAACCGCGGCCTGCGCGCCGGGCTGGTCGGCACGCCGGAGCAGGTGGCCGAGCGCATCCGCGCCTTCGGGGCCGCGGGCGTGGACCTCCTCCTGCTCCAGTGCAGCCCGCAGCTCGCCGAGATGGAGCGCTTCGCCGAGCAGGTCATGCCGCTGGTGGCCTGAGACGGCGGAGGGACCAGGAACCAGGAACCAGGAGTCAGGAACCGGAGTCTGGTTCCTCCCTGGTGCCTGGTGCCTGGTTCCTGGTGCCTGCTCAGTGCCCCAGCGGCGTCAGCTTCGTCGTCACCGTCTGCGTGAGCGGGATGGCCATCCCGGCGGCCGGGATCTCGACGGTGCTCGTCTGGCTCATCGTCGTATTGCCGCCGAGGAAGACGCCGTCCTGGCCGACGAAGGAGGTGCCGCTCATCGTGCCGCTCCCCTTCATCGCGACGTCGGTGCCGTTCGTGTTGCCGCTGCCGTCCACGGTGAGGCGGCCCTGCTGCGTCACCTTCCACGCCTTCGCGCCGTGCACCGTCGTGTCACCCTCCACGATGTGCGTGATGACGGCGACGGTCTTCCCGGTGATGCCGTTGTTGTCGAAGTTCGTCGTCGTGGTGTCGGTCCACGTCAGCCCGGTCTTGACGTCGGCGCTCGGGAAGGCGGTGATGAAGCCGCGGAAGCCGGTGGCCAGCTGCGCGCCGTTGGGGAGCGTGCTGTCGGCGGGGGCGAGCGTCGCGGCCCGGCCGAGCGGCGAGATGGCGCCGACCACGCGCTGGCCGACGATCTGCTGCCGCTGCTGCTGGAGCTGGGCACGCACGGCCTCGGCCTGCGGGTTGCCCGGAGCGTCGGCGTCGATCGTCACCGAGTCCACCTGGTAGGTGACGGGCATCGCGCCGCCGGTGGCGGCACCGAGCGTCATGGTGATGAACTGGGTGGTGTTGACCGTCATCTCCATCTTGGCGCCGCCCATCTCCTGGGAGGAGGCAATGGTCTGCTCGAGCTGGTACTGCCGGGTGCCGGGAGCGTAGGCGAACGACTGGGCGCCGGCCGCCGGCGCGGCGGCGAGCGCGAGAGCGAGGGCGGTGGCGAGCGTCTTGGACATGGGGACTCTCGGAGGGTTCGGGACCGGGACGACGCACCGCGCGGCCGCGCAGGCGAGGCTGTCGGAAAGATAGCGCGGCAAACAGATGTCCAGCAGCGGCCGCCGGCCCACCCCTTGCGCGGGGAGGGGCGCCGGACGGAGACTGCGCTGCCATGGCATGGATGTGAACGACCTCGGCCCACGCGCCCACGCGCCCGCCGGGGAGCGCCCGGGACCGCCGCCCATCACGGCGGCGCTGCTCGACCTGGACGGGGTGCTCACCCGTACCGCGGTGGTGCACGCGGCGGCCTGGCAGGCCACCTTCGACCCGGACGCCGACTACCGCCGCTACGTGGACGGCAAGCCGCGCGAGGCGGGAGTGCGCGACTTCCTGGCCAGCCGTGGCCTCGCGCTGCCGGAGGGGGCGCCGGACGATCCCCCGGAGCGCGACACGGTGTGGGGGGTGGGCGCGCGCAAGAACGCCCGCTTCCATGCCCTGCTCGCGGAACGGGGCGTGCCGGTGGCGGCGGGAGCGCCGGAGCGGCTGCAGGCCTGGCGGACGGCCGGCCTGCGGCTGGCGGTGGTGACGTCCAGCCGGAACGGGCGGGTCGTGCTGGAGCGGGCCGGCCTCGCCGATGCAGTGGAGCTGCTGTTCGACGGCACGGATCGGGCGCGGCTCGGCCTGCGCGGCAAGCCGGCGCCCGACAGCTACCTGGCGGCGGCCCGGGCGCTGGGCGTGCCGCCGGCGCGCGCCGCGGTGGTGGAGGACGCCATCGCCGGCATCGAGGCTGGCCGACGCGGCGGCTTCGGGCTCGTCGTCGGCATCGCCGCGGACGAGACGGGCGCCGCGCGGCTGCGCGCGGCCGGCGCCGACCTGGTGGCGCCATCGCTCGCCGCACTGCCCGACCCGCCGTGGGCGGCGCGCCGGGCTGCACATCCGATCGAGACGGAGCGCCCCGCGCGCGACGGATCGCACCCACCACCCTCGGCTCACGAACGGAGTAGCGGATGAGCGAGTGGTCGTTGGCGTATGACGAATGGGACCCCGCGCGCGAGCCGCTGCGCGAGGCGCTGTGCACCCTGGGCAACGGCTACCTGGCCACGCGTGGCGCGGCCGCCGAGCGCGGCGCGGGCGACGGACACTATCCCGGCACCTACCTGGCCGGCGGCTACGACCGCCTGCCGAGCGTGATCGACGGGCACGTCCTGGAGAACGAGGACCTGGTCAACTGGCCGAACTGGCTCCCCCTCACCTTCCGCGCCGAGGACGGGGAGTGGCTGGACGCCGACCGGTGGACGCTGCTCGAGTGGCGCTGGCAGCTCGACCTGCAGCGCGGCGTGCTCGTGCGGCGGCTGCGCGTGCGCGACCCGGAGGGCCGCGTCACCAGCCTGCGCGGCCGGCGCCTGGTGCACATGGCCGACCCGCACCTGATGGCGCTGGAGTGGGAGCTGACGCCGGAGAACTGGTCGGGCGGGGTCGTCATCCGCTCGGCGCTGGACGGCACCGTCACCAACGCCGGCGTGCCGCGCTACGGCGCGCTGAACGGACGGCACCTGCAGCCGCTGGCCGCCGAGGCGGGCGCCGACGGCGTGCTCGAGCTGCTGGTGGAGTCCACGCAGTCGCGCGTGCGGATGGCGCAGGCGGCGCGCACGCGCGTGCTCGCCGGCGGGCGCGCGTGCCCCACCCGGCGCACGGTCGTGGAGCGGGCCGGCTACGTGGGCGAGGAGATCCACGTGCGCACCGGGTCGGGCCGGCCGCTGCACGTCGAGAAGGTGGTGGCGGTCTTCACCTCGCGCGACCGCGCCATCAGCGAGCCGCGCCTGGCGGCGGCGGAGCTGGCGCGCCGCGCGCCCGAGTTCCCCGAGCTGCTCCGCACGCACGCGCTGGCGTGGAAGCGGCTCTGGCACCGCTGCGACATCGCGCTCGTCGGGGCGCCGCGCGCGCAGCTCATCCTGCGCCTGCACGTCTTCCACCTGCTGCAGACCGTCTCGCCGCACAGCATCGACCTGGACGTGGGCGTGCCGGCGCGCGGCTGGCACGGCGAGGCCTACCGCGGCCACGTCTTCTGGGACGAGCTGTTCGTCTTCCCCTTCCTCAACCTGCGCGTGCCGGAGATCACCCGCGCGCTGCTCATGTACCGCTACCGGCGGCTGGACGAGGCCCGGCTGCGCGCCCGCGCCGCGGGGCACGCCGGCGCGCTCTTTCCCTGGCAGAGCGGCAGCACCGGGCGCGAGGAGAGCCAGGTGGTGCACCTCAACCCGCGCAGCGGCCGCTGGGTGCCGGACCACACGCAGCTCCAGTATCACGTCAGCTCGGCCGTGGCCTACAACGTCTGGCAGTACTACCAGGCCACCGGCGACGTGGAGTTCCTCTCCTTCTACGGCGCGACG
>DASTRO010000025.1:0-9804 GCA_035761165.1 Gemmatimonadaceae bacterium
CCCTCGTTCCAGCTCGCGACGCAGCCCTCCGGGTCGAGCATGAAGATGCCGTAGTCCCTGACGGTGGTGACGAGCAGCCGGAACCGCTCCTCGCTCTCGCGCAGCGCCTCCTCCGCGGCGCGCCGCTCGGTGAGGTCGCGCGTGACCTTGGCGAAGCCCACCAGGTGCCCGGCCTGGTCGCGCAACGCCGTGATCACCACGTTGGCCCAGAAGCGCGTACCGTCCTTCCGCAGCCGCCACCCCTCGTCCTCGAAGCGCCCCTCCCGCCCCGCCACCTCGAGCTCGTAGTGCGGGAAGCGCTCGGCCACCTTCTCTTGCGGATAGAAGATCGAGAAGTGGCGGCCGATGATCTCCTCGGCGGTGTAGCCCTTGATCCGCTGCGCGCCGGCGTTCCAGCTGAGGACGTACCCGTCGGGGTCCAGCGCGAAGATCGCATAGTCCTGGACGGCCTCGACGAGCAGGCGATAGAGCCCTTCCGTCTCGGCCGAGTCCAGGCCGAGGGTGCGCGCGCTGGCGAAGTCCGCGGCGGAGCGCTTGGCCTGATACGGCGGCTCGGGCGCCGGGGGACGACGCGTGGACGCGTCGTCGGGTGGGCGGTCGATCATGGACGTGGTCTGGACTGGAGGACGGCGGCAGCGGGCGCCCTGCCGACGACCGTGGTGGCGGAGCAGCGGAGACGGGCTCCCTGGCTGACCGCCACGACGGCCGCAGATCGCGTACCGCCGGCGCCGCCCCACGTCCCGGGGCGGTAACGGCCCCGGCGTCGCCCCGTCCGGGGCGACGCCGGGAATCCGCCTCACCAGTCCGTGGGCCGGTAGTCCTTGAGGAACTGCCCCCACACGTGCTCGCCCGTGTTGTGCCCGGCGATGATGGGATCGACGATGCGTGCCGCGCCGTCCACGATGTCGAGCGGGGGGTGGAAGCGGTGCTCGGCCGTCTTGCGCGCGGCGATCGCCGCCGGATCCTCGTCGGTCACCCAGCCGGTGTCCACGCTGTTCATGTGGATGCCGTCGGCGTGGTAGTCGGCGGCCGAGGTGCGCGTCATCATGTTGAGCGCGGCCTTGGCCATGTTCGTGTGCGGGTGGCGCGTGGTCTTGAAGCGGCGGTAGAACTGCCCCTCCACGGCCGAGACGTTGACGATGTGCTTGTCGCGCTCGGGGGTGCGGAGCATGAGCGGCTTGAGCCGCGCGTTGAGGACGAACGGCGCGACGGCGTTGACGAGCTGCACCTCGAGCAGCTCCACGGAGGGCACCTCGTCGAGCTGCAGCCGCCACGAGTTGCGCTCGCGCAGGTCGATCTGCTGCAGGTCCTGGTCGAGGCGCCCCTCGGGGAAGAGCGCCCGCTGCGCCTCGCGCTCCTCGGGGAGCAGGGCGAGCTGCGAGAGCGCGGCGGCGTGCGTGAGGCCGGCAGCCTCGCGGACGGCCGGATCCGTCTCCTGGAGGGCGCCGTCGGCGGGACCACCTTCGGGGAGCATGCGGTAGCCGCGCAGCCCCTCGTACGCGCCGAGCAGCCGGCGCGCGGCCGGCGGCAGCTCGTGCGCCGCGGCCAGCTCGGCGTCCATCATGTGGCGGTAGAAGTCGGGCGGGCGGCGGACGGTCTGGCAGGCGTTGTTGACGATGAAGTCCAGGCGCTGGCGCGTGCGCAGCAGGTGCGCGCAGAACGCCTCCACGCTGGGCGTGTGGCGCAGGTCGAGGCCGTAGATCTCGAGCCGGTGCCCCCAGTCGGAAAAATCGGGCTCCGCGGCGAAGCGGCGGGCGGCGTCGCGCGGGAAGCGCGTGGTGACCACGAGCTCGGCGCCGCAGCGGAGGAGCTTGATCCCCGCCTGGTAGCCGATCTTCACCCGTCCGCCGGTGAGCAGCGCGACGCGTCCGCGGAGGTCGGCCAGCTCGCCGCGCTTGGCGTAGTTGAACGCCGCGCACTCGGGGCAGAGCTGGTCGTAGAAGTGGTGGATGCGGTCGTAGTCGCGCTTGCAGATGTAGCAGTTCTGCGGCGCGACGGCCTCGCGGAACTCGGGGTCGTCGTCCACCGTCCGCTGCTCGAAGCCGGCGGGCGGGAAGAGGTTGGGCGCGAGTTCCGGGGTGACGAAGACCGGCGCGCGGCGCAGCCGGCGGATCCCCGTCTCGGCCAGCGCCGCCTCCTCGCGCTGCACGCGGGCGGCCTTCCGCTCGCGCTTGCTGGCCTTCACCAGCCGCCGCCGCTCGAGCGCATCCGGGCGGGAGACGCGGCCCGCGGCGGCGAGGAGGCGGGTGCGCGCCTCGTCGTCGAGCGCGGCGAGGAGGGCGCGAGCGGCGACGACGGCCTCGAGCAGGTCGATGGCGTCGCGGGCGCGCTCGGCCACCGTGGCGATGTCGAGCGGGGCGGGAGCGGCGGGGTCGGACGGGAGGCTGATGGTCATGGGGCGCGGGGCGGTGCCGCACGGGCCACCGACGTGGCGCTTCGCTGCGTGAGCACTGCGGGGGAGACTAGCGCGCGCGCAGGGAGGGGCCAAGGCGGGCCGGAGGGGTACGGGGCGCGGCGCTTCGATGGCGCTGGCCACGCGGGCGGGACGTATCGTGGCATTCGGGGGGGGGCCCCCGCATCTACGGCGACGTCCGCACGAGCCGCAGCTCACCGAGCAGCCACTCCAGGTGCTCGAGCCCCAGGTTCGACCAGACGTTGTAGAGGCACCCCTGCCCGGCCACGCGGAGATAGGCGAGTCGCTTCGGTCCCGTACCCCCCTCCGGGCCATAGCCGGCGCTGCTGCCGTCGGCCCAGCGGCGGTGGTGCGGCCAGTCGTCGTAGGACGGCTCGGCGGCGCTCACCCCGGTGCCGGCGACGCCGAAGGCGCTGCGCAGCTCCGGCAGGTCGTAGGCGAGCCCCCAGCCGCCGCCGAAGTACGCGGCGCGCGGCCGTGCCTCGGGGTGCTCGCCGAGCGAGGCTGGCGCGAGCGGCGCGCAGGTGGCGCGATTCTCCGCCTCGCGCCACCCGGCGAGGAGGGCGGCGGGCACGGTGGCCGGCGCGAGAGCCGGCTGCTGCCATGGTGCTGGCAGGAGAGTGTCCCCAGACTGTGCGGCGGGAGGCTGTGCGGAAGGCGGCGGCGGCTCGGCCGGCGGTGCGGGCGGGGCGCCGGCGCAGGCGCCGAGGAGCACCAGGGCGAGCGCGAACGAGAGTCGGTGCACGATGGGCGGGACGTGGTGGATGACGGACGTGTGCGTGGCGGCCGAGCGCGCCGGATCCGTGCCCGGCGCGCGGCAGGTCGGACGAGCGGCGGGCGAGCGGCCGTCGGTGAGGGGGGCGAGCAGGGCGCGGATCTCGTCCAGCGTCGGCCCCGCCCGCCGCTCGACGCGCCGACGGTGAACGCCGTCTGCATCGCGGGGACGCCAGGCGCGAGCCCCCCTTGACCTCGAGCGCATTCGAGGTGCAAGCGTTCCCGACCTCGCCCGGGCATCGGCGTGCCCGCGGCGCGGGCGCGCCCCACCCCGTCACCCACCGGCCACCGATCCCGGAACGCACCACATGCACACCGAACTCGTCGTCCTCCGCCTGATTCACGTCCTCAGCGGCATCTTCTGGGTGGGCAGCGGGCTGTTCACCAGCCTCTTCCTGGTTCCGGCGCTCGCCGGCTCCGGCGGCGCGATGGGCCAGGTGATGGGTGGCCTGCAGCGGCGCGGGCTGTTCATCGCGCTGCCGGTGGCCGGCCTGCTCACCATCGCGTCCGGGCTCCGCCTGATGTGGATCACCTCGGGCGGGTTCGATGCGGCGTACTTCGCCTCGCCGGGTGGACAGGCATTCGCACTGGCAGGGGCCGCGGCGGTGCTGGGCTTCCTGGTGGGCCTGCTGGCCGCGCGGCCGGCGGCGGCGCGCGCGGGGCGCCTGGGGAGCGAGCTGGGGGC
Source organism: Gemmatimonadaceae bacterium (assembly GCA_035761165.1). Classification (GTDB taxonomy): domain Bacteria; phylum Gemmatimonadota; class Gemmatimonadetes; order Gemmatimonadales; family Gemmatimonadaceae; genus CALCHX01. Next base: position 3,873 of record DASTRO010000025.1, read on the forward strand.
GGCCAGCGACGAGGCGGCGCGGACGCGGCTCGCGGCGGAGCTGGGGCGGGTGCGGCGGCGCGGCGCACTGGCGAACGGGACCGCGGTGGCGCTGCTGGTGCTGGCCGCGGCGGGGATGGCGGTCGCGCGCTACGTGGGCTGACGGCGGGTGCGGCCCCCGAGAAGCGAGGTCACCGGCGCGAGGGACCAGGCAGACGGCAGGGGCGCGATGGTGTCGCGACGCAGGTCCGGCGACGGCGCGACGCATGGGTGGCGCATGGTCCGGAGAGGAATGGCCGCAGGGCGTGTCGATTCCGGCGCTCCTCGTTCGACGTGTGGGTAGAGCCACGATCCGGCCGGTCGCACCGCACCGGCAGCCCGGCCCCGAACCCCACGATCGGAGACGACCATGACCGCCACCTCGACGCTCCCCACCTCGCCCGCGTCCTCCCCCTCCCCCTCCCCCTCCCCCTCCCCCTGGGCCGACCGGATGCTCGCCCTCTTCCGCATCGTCGCGGGGCTGATGTTCATCTCTGCCGGGACGATGAAGCTCGTCGGCTTCCCGGCCAGCCCGGTGCCGATGCCCCCGGTGGAGCTGGCGTCGCAGATGGGCGTGGGCGGGCTGCTCGAGACGGTGGGCGGGCTGGCCATCGTGCTCGGCCTGTTCACGCGCCCGGTGGCGTTCGTGCTGGCCGGCGAGATGGCGGTGGCGTACTTCCAGTTCCACGCGCCGCAGGCCCTCTTCCCGACGACGAACGGCGGTGTGACGGCGGTGCTGTACTGCTTCTTCTACCTGTACCTGGTGGCGGCCGGCCCGGGAGCGTGGAGCGTGGACGCGCTGCTGGCGCGGCGGGCGGCGCGCCGGGCCACGCGCGTCACGGCTCCGGCACGGCGGGCCGGCGCTCGCTGGGTACGGGCGGCGACGCTCTGATGGCGCGGTGGGCGGCGGCGCGGGCGATCGTGGTAGTCGGGGGGCCCCCGCGCCATGAGCCGCCGCGCCGCCCCGTCACCGCTCCAGCCGGAACCCCGGATCCACCCCCGGCCGCTGCGCCGCGTTGGCCACCAGCCACCCCGTGGCGTACATCCACCGCGTCATCCGCGCGAGCTTCGCGTAGTCGATCCGACCGGGCTCGTCGCGCGGGGTGTGATAGTCGGGGTGGAGGTTGGTGGAGAACTCGATGGCCGGCACCCCAGCGCGCGCGTAGGGCAGGTGGTCGCTGCGGAAGTACCACCGCTCGCGGTGCGTGGGCCGGTCCCAGAGCGTGTCCAGCGCGAAGCGCGTCACCGTCTGGTTGGCGCGCAGCGCCATCTCGACCAGCGCCGTGGAGTTGCGGTGCGGCGGCTGCGCGCCCAGCAGCGCGGCGCTGTCGGGATCGTTGCGGCCGATCATGTCGGCGTTGAGCACGGCCGCGATCTGCTCCTTCGGCACGGTGGGGTGCATGACGAAGTGGCGCGAGCCGAGGAGGCCCCGCTCCTCCGCGCCGTGCCAGACGAAGAGCACGGGGCGGCGCCCCGGCGCCTGGTGGAAGGCGCGGGCGATGGCGAGCATGGCCACGCTCACGGTGCCGTTGTCGTCGGCGCCGTTCCAGATGGAGTCGCCGTCCACCGCCGTGCGCACGCCGTCGTGATCCTGGTGCCCGCTGTAGAGCACGTACTCGTCGCGCAGCGCGGGGTCGGTGCCGGGCACGCGGCCGACGATGTTGACGGACGGGTAGAGGAAGTTCTCGGTGGTCAGCCGCGCGGTGAGCCGGGCGTCGGGCGCCCGCAGCCGGTCGAGCAGGGCGCGGCGCACCCAGATCACCGGCGCGCCCCCCTGCGGCCGCCGCGCACCGCCGCGCGCATCGGGCCAGTACGCGGTGAAGCCGGCGCTGTCCACGCCGTAGCGGCCGCGCTCCATCAGGTCGCCGCCGGCGCCGAAGCGCGCCTCGGCCAGCGTGTCCGACACGACGACGACGGCCGCCGCTCCCAGCCGCACGAAGGGTGCGGCCGCCCGCCGCACCGCCCCCGGGCCGTAGCGCTGCAGCGCGGCCGCGGAGACGTCGGCCGGCGGCACGAGCTCGGTGGCCACCACCCGCCCGCGCACGGCGGCCGAGTCGACGGGCGCGCCGGGCTCGACGAAGAGGATCGGCGCATCGACGGTCGTGTCGACCGGCGCCAGCACCGCCGCCTCGGCGAAGAGTCGCACGGGCTGACCGTCGATGGCGATGCGGCTGTCGTCGGAGATCCGGTAGCGGCGGATGGACCACCACTGGAAGTAGGTGCCGTCGTCGCCGGCCGGCTCGAGCCCGGCCGCGCGCGCCTGCTCGGCCAGCCACACGGACGCGCGCAGCTCGTCGAGCGTGCCGGCCTCGCGCCCGCGGAAGTGGTCGCCGGCCAGGGCGTACAGGTCGCGGCGCAGGTCGGCCTCGCGGATGGCGTCGAGCGCGGGGAAGGCGGCGTCCGCCCCGCGCGGTGCGGGCGCACCGGCCGGCGGTGCACCACCCGGCGGTGCGCTCGCCGAGCAGGCGCCGACCAGCGTGGCGGCGGCGAGGAGCGTCAGACGACGGCTGGCGAGCATCGGGGCACCTCGGCGAACGGTCACGGGATTCGGCGACGCTGGTGAGTGGTCACGCGGAGACGCGGAGGGCGCGGAGGACGGGCGGGACGGCGTACGATCGGGTCCGACCCCATGCCCGACGCGGGCACCCGTTCGGCGGGACGTCGATGGTGGTAGAGGCGGCTAGGAAGCAGGAAGCAGGAAACAGGGACGACCACGGGACGCCACGCGGCACCCACCTGCTTCCTGCTCCCTGATCTTCCCCTCCGAGATCTTCACCCTTCATCGCTCATCGCTCATCGCTCATCGCTCATCGCTCATCGCTCATCGCTCATCGCTCATCGCTCGCCGCTCATCGCTGCCCCGGATGGTACGTCCGCTCCGTGTGCCCCTCGAGCTGCGACGGGTAGTAGTAGATCGTCCGCAGGTTCCCGGTGGCGTAGCGGTGCGCCTCGTCGTTGAAGTGGGGCGACGACGGGTGGCCGCTCTCCCCGCCGGCCGTCACGCCGCGCGCGTGCACGCTGTCGCGGCCGAACTGCACGACGGCGACGAAGCTGTTCCCGCTCGTGCCGTACCACCGTTTCGTCCCGGGATACGGGCGCGCGCCGAAGGAGGCGAGCGAGCCCCACTGCGACGACGTGAAGCCCACCGGGATGCTCGGCTTGCTGTCGTCGAACGGCTGCACGATGTCGCCGGTGAGGCGCTGGTAGCGGTTGATGTCCCCCCACGGCGTGCGCCACGAGCCGAAGTCCTGCTCCAGCCGGTCCACCGCCGCCGCCAGCGCCTCCAGCTTCTGCGCCGCCGTCGTGCGCGTGGCCATGTAGTCGTAGATGTCCACGCCGGCGCGCCGCGCCTCGGCGCCGACGCGACTGCGGAGCTCCGTGCCCCAGAAGACGGCCAGCGACGTCGGCACCGAGCTCGTCGCCCACTCGAAGCTCCACGAGCGGAGCTGCGCGATCGGGTCGGCCAGCTTCGCCTTCAGTGGGTTCGACGCAGGCGTGGAGTCGTACGCCGCGACGAGCGGCGGGACGATCTGCGCGAAGGCGGTGAGATACGGGTCGTACGCCGCCGCGATGAGCGACGAGAGCGTGAAGTCCTTCTTGTCCTTCAGCACGCGGATGGCGTGCAGGCCGCGCGGGCTCTCGCCGGCCGTGTCCATGTAGCGCGGGAAGTCCTCCTGCTTGGGGCTGTACGGGCCGGCGGCCGAATAGGGCCAGTTGTTCGTGTTCTGGATCCAGCCGTTGGGCGGGTCGAGCACGTTCGGCAGCGAGTCCACCGGCGTCTCGCCGTGCCAGTCGGTGGCCGGGTCGCTGCCGTCCACCGGCTCCGTGTAGTCGAAGCGGTCGTCGCGGCGCGGCACGAACTGCGGGTGGAAGTAGGCTATGTGCCCGTCGGCGTCGGCGTAGATCGTGTTGTTCGACGAGTTGGCGTGCAGGTCCATCACCTTGCGGAAGCTCGCGAGGTCGCGCGCCTTGGTGCGCAGGTAGCTCTGCTGCAGCGCGGCGATCGGCTTCTCCATCAGCGCCATGGCCACCCACTTCCCGTCCTGCTCGCGCACGATGGGGCCGTGGTGCGTGCGGTAGGTGACGAAGGTGCGCGACGCCATGCCGCCGTCGGCCGTGCGGTACGGCACGGTGATGGTGTCGGTGAAGACGGGGCGCTGCTCGTCGCCGTACCGGTAGTAGTAGCGCCCGTCCTTCTGCGTCACCGTCTCCAGGAACTCGTCCACGACGTCCACGCCGCTCGAGGTGTGCATCCACCCCAGGCGGTCGTTGAAGCCCTGGTAGATGAAGAACTGCCCCCAGGTCACCGCGCCGTAGGCGTCCAGCCCCTCGTCGCTCGTCATCTGCAGCTCGGAGCGGAAGAAGAACGACGTGTGCGGGTTGATGAGCAGCAGCGCGTGGTCGCCCTCGGCCGTGTTCGACGGCGCGATGGCGAAGCCGTTGGAGCCGGTGGGCTCCACGTAGTGCCGCGCTGCCTCGTCCAGCTCCTCCTCGCGCGACGGGCCGCTCACCGCCCGCCCGCCGTAGAACTCCTCCAGCCCGCGCAGCGAGACGCGCTCGATGTCGCCGCCGATGCTCCCCTCGCTGAAGGAGAGCGCCATCCACGGCTCGAAGCGCGCGAGGACGCGCGGCTTCACGTCGGGGTGCGTGTAGAGGTAGTAGTTGAGCCCGTCCGCCCAGGCAGTCATCAGCGTCTGCAGCCACGCGGGGCTGCGCGTGTACATCGCCCGCATGCTGTCCGGGTCGATGAAGAGCTTCATCCGCAGGTCGCGCCAGATCTCCGCCTCTCCCTCCGCCTCGGCCAGCCGCCCCAGCGAGAGGAGGTAGTTGTTCTCGACGCGGTTGAAGTCGTCCTCGGCCTGCGCGTAGATCATCCCGAACACGGCGTCGGCGTCGGTCTGCCCACGGACGTGGGCGATCCCCCAGTCGTCGCGCACGATGGTGATGCGCTGCGCCTGCCGCTGCCAGCGGGCGAGGTCGGCGGGCTGGGCGGCGGGCGTGGCCCGGGTGGCAGCCGGGGTGGCGGGGAGCTGGGCGGCCGCCGGCGGCGCGCAGGCGGTGACGACGCAGCAGAGGAGCGCGAGCGAGCGCAGGGCGCGGATCGACAGCGGGGTGCGGGTCATTCGATACATGCCTTCGGATGAGATTGTCGGCGGCCCGCGGCGGGCAGAGCGTCCGCGGTCGCACGAGCTACGGGGCGTCCGGGGAATATGCTGTCGTGCCGGCGCACCGCCATGCCACCGCGGTCGCGCGCTATCTTCCCCATAGGAAGTCCCACCCCGATCCCCACCGCGCGCCGCCGTGACTCCCGTCGTCAGCATCCTGCTCATCGCCACCGTCGGCGCCTACCTGCTGCAGATGACCGCGCCGGCGCTGGCGAGCCTGCTGGTCTTCTTCCCGCCGGTGGCACTCGAGCGCCCGTGGACCATCGTGACGTACATGTTCCTCCACGGCGGGTTCACGCACATCCTCTTCAACATGATCGCGCTCTTCTTCTTCGGCCCGCGGGTGGAGGCGCGGATCGGGGCGCGGCCGTTCGCCATCCTCTACTTCCTGAGCGGCATCACCGGCGCGGTCTTCTCCTTCTTCCTGGCGCACGACTCGCCGATCATCGGCGCCTCGGCCGGCGTCTTCGGCGTGATGCTGGCCTTCGCGCACTACTGGCCGCGCGAGCTGGTCTACATCTGGGGCGTCATCCCGGTGCCGGCGCGCGTGCTCGTCATCCTGACGACGATCATCACGCTGTGGAGCGGCTTCGGGAGCGTGGGAAGCGGCATCGCGCACTTCGCGCACCTGGGCGGCTACGCCGGCGCCTTCCTCTACCTGCTCTGGCTGGAGCGCGGCCGCACGCGCTTCAAGCGCAAGGTGGCCGCCGCGCCCCCCGAGGCGACGAAGCGCGCCGCGGACTGGAAGC
>DASTRO010000026.1:0-6600 GCA_035761165.1 Gemmatimonadaceae bacterium
GCTGTTCGAGGTCAACCGCCTCGGCACCTTCTTCGACATCATCCACCAGGACCCGGTGCTCAACCAGGTGAAGCTCATCGCCGAGCCGTGGGACGTGGGGCCGGGCGGCTACCAGGTGGGGAACTTCCCCATCCGCTGGGCGGAGTGGAACGGGAAGTACCGCGACGACGTGCGCCACTTCTGGAAGGGCGACCCGGGGCGCGTGCCGGTGATGGCCTCGCGCCTGGCCGGCAGCAGCGAGATCTACCAGTGGAGCGACCGCTCGGCCTACGCCAGCGTCAACTTCGTCGTCGCCCATGACGGCTTCACCCTGCACGACCTCGTCAGCTACGAGCGCAAGCACAACGAGGCCAACGGGGAGAACAACCAGGACGGCCACAACGACAACGTGAGCCGCAACTGGGGGGTGGAGGGGCCCACCGACGACCCGGGGATCCTCGAGCTGCGCCGGCGCACGATGCGGAACTTCCTCGCCACGCTCGCCTTCTCGCAGGGGGTGCCCATGCTCGCCCACGGCGACGAGATCGGCCGCACGCAGTGGGGCAACAACAACGCCTATGCCCAGGACAACGAGATCACCTGGGTGAACTGGGACCTCGAGGACTGGCAGCGCGAGCTGCTCGAGTTCACGCGCCGCGTCTTCGCCGTCCGCCACACCAACCCCGTGCTGCGCCGCCGCCACTTCTTCCAGGGCAGCCGCACCTGCGACAACGGGATGAAGGAGGTCACCTGGCTGCGCGCCGACGGCGGCGAGTTCGGGCAGGACGACTGGCACCGCGGCGACAACCACGTGCTCGGCATGCTCATCAACGGGGCGGCCACCGACGAGACGGACGACCGCGGCCGCCCCGTGCGCGGCGATACGCTGCTGCTGCTGCTCAACGGCGGCGACGGCGACGTGCCCTTCGCGCTCCCCGAGGTGCCGGAGGCGGGCGGCTGGTTCGTGCTCGTCAACACGGTGGAGGGGGAGGGCGGGGACGGCCACGCCATCCGACAGGGGCCGGTGACGCTGGCGGCGCACAGCGCCATGCTGCTGCGCCACGGCAGCGAGCGCCGTTTCGACACGCCCTCCATCGCCGGTGCGCTGGAGACGCACCGCTCCGCCGCGCTGCAGCCGCAGCTGCCGGGCGACCGGCCGGTGGCCCCGCAGCGGGAGCGTCGGCTGTGAGCGCCCCGGCCGTGACGCGCGCGCTGGCGCCGTCGGAGCGCGACGTGGCGCGCCTCCTCGCCGGTGACCACAGCGACCCGCACGCCGTCCTCGGCGCGCACCCCGCCACGCGCGAGCTCGGTGGGCGGCGCGAGGCGGGGCTCGTCGTGCGTGCCTACCACCCGGACGCCGTGAGCGCGGAGCTGCTCCCCGACGGTGGCGGCGCGCTGCCGATGGAGCGACTGGCCGACGGGCTCCACGCCGCCTTCGTCGCCGGTGCGGGCTTCCCCTTCCGCTACCGCCTGCGCTTCCGCTTCGCCAACGGCGACGCCTGGGAGCGCGACGACCCGTACCGCTTCCCGCCCACCGTCGGCGAGCTGGACCTGCACCTCTTCGGCGAGGGGACGCACCGCCGCCTCTGGCGCGTGCTCGGCGCGCACCCAATGACGATCGACGGCGTGGCCGGCACGCGCTTCGCCGTCTGGGCGCCCAACGCGCGCCGCGTCAGCGTGGTCGGGCACTTCGACCGCTGGGACGGGCGCGTCTACCCCATGCGCTCGCTCGGCAGCTCCGGCGTCTGGGAGCTCTTCGTCCCCGGGGTCGGCACTGGAGAGCTGTACAAGTACGAGCTCCTCACCCGCGAGGGGGTGCCGCGCGTCAAGACCGACCCCTACGCGCGCATGCTCGAGCAGCCGCCGGGCAACGCCTCCATCGTCGTCCCCGACGACCAGTACGCCTGGGGCGACGACGACTGGATGCGCCACCGCGCCGCCCGCCCCGCCGAGCAGCTGGGGCACGAGCCGATGGCCATCTACGAGGCGCACCTCGGCTCGTGGGCGCGCGTGCCGGAGGACCACAACCGCTCGCTCAGCTATCGCGAGATCGCGCCGCGGCTGGCCGAGCACGCGAAGCGCCTCGGCTTCACGCACGTCGAGCTGCTGCCGGTGAGCGAGCACCCCTTCGCCGGCTCGTGGGGCTACCAGGTGTCCGGCTACTACGCGCCCACCTCGCGCTTCGGCACGCCGCACGACTTCCGCTTCCTCGTCGACACGCTGCACCAGCACGGGCTGGGCGTGATCCTGGACTGGGTGCCGGCGCACTTCCCGAAGGACGACTGGGCGCTGCGCCGCTTCGACGGCACGCCGCTCTACGAGCACGCCGACCCGCGCCTGGGCGAGCACCCCGACTGGGGGACGCTGATCTTCAACTTCGGGCGCAACGAGGTGCGCAACTTCCTCATCGCCAACGCGCTCTACTGGCTGCAGGAGTTCCACGTCGACGGCCTGCGCGTGGACGCGGTGGCGAGCATGCTCTACCTGGACTACAGCCGCCAGCCGGGCCAGTGGCTGCGCAACCGCTACGGCGGGCGCGAGAACCTGGAGGCCATCGACTTCCTGCGCACGGTGAACGGCGTCGTGCGCGCCGAGGCGCCGGGCTGCTTCACGGTGGCCGAGGAGAGCACCGCCTGGCCCGGCGTCACCGCGCCGCCGGAGGAGGGGGGGCTCGGCTTCACCTTCAAGTGGAACATGGGGTGGATGCACGACACCCTGCAGTACTTCCAGGAGGACCCGCTCTACCGCCGCTACCACCAGGGCAAGCTGACCTTCGCCATGGTGTACGAGTACAGCGAGCGCTTCGTCATGCCGCTCTCGCACGACGAGGTGGTGCACCTCAAGAAGTCGCTGCTCGAGAAGATGCCGGGCGACGACTGGCAGAAGTTCGCCAACCTGCGCGCGCTGCTCACCTACCAGTACACGCGGCCCGGCAAGCAGCTGCTCTTCATGGGCACCGAGCTGGCGCAGCGCGGCGAGTGGAACCACGACACGAGCCTGGACTGGCACCTGCGCGAGCGCGAGCCGCACGCGCGCTTCGAGCACTTCCTGGCCGAGCTGGGACGCGTCTACCGCGACACGCCCGCCCTCTGGCGGCGTGACCACGAGCCGGACGGCTTCAAGTGGATCGACATGGCCGACGAGAGCAACTCGGTGCTCTCCTACACGCGCTGCGACGGCGACGACCACGTGGTGGTGGTGCTCAACCTCACTCCCGTGCCGCACGAGGACTACCGCATCGGCGCGCCGGCGGCCGGCACCTACGTGCGCCTCTTCGACAGCGACGACCCGCGCTTCGGCGGCAGCACCTTCGAGACGCTGGCGCGCGTCGAGACCGACCCGTCCCCGTTCCACGGCTACCAGCAGTCGATGCGCCTGCGCCTGCCGCCGCTCGGTGTGCTGGTGCTGGCGCCCGAGCGCGGCGCCCCCGCGCCGGAGTGATGGAGAGGAGGCGATGCAGTCCACGCAGACGGAACGGCCGGCGCTGCGGCGCCTCGCGGAGTGGATGGGGATCGTGCCCGAGTACGTGGACCAGTCCGGCACGGAGCGGCGGGAGACGTCGGACGAGACCCGCGTCGCGCTGCTGCGCGTCATGGGCTTCGACGCGGCCACCGAAGAGAAGGCCGCCGCCGTGCTGGAGCGCCTGGAGCGCGAGGAGGCGGCGCGGCTGCTCGCGCCCACCCGCGTCGTGCGCGCCAGCGCGCTCGCCGACGAGCGCGTGCGGCTGCGCCTTCCCGCCGAGGCGCGCGGCCGCGTCGCCTGGCTGCTGACGCTCGACGACGAGTCGGGCGCGAGCACCGCCACCGAGGGGGAGGTGGAGGCCGCCGCCGACATGCTGGAGCTCCCGCTCCCGGCCCACCCCGCCCCGGGCTACCACTGCCTGCGCGCCGCCGTCCGCTGGGCGGACGGCGGCCGCGAGGGGGAGCAGTCGCTCATCGTCACCCCGGACGCCTGCTGGCTGCCCCCCGACGAGGCGGAGCGGCCGCGCTTCGTCGGGTTCACGGCGAATCTCTACACGGTCAGGGGCGCGCACGACTGGGGGATCGGCAACACCACCGACCTCTGCGCGCTCATGGAGTGGGGCGCCGAGGTGGGGGCCGCGTTCGTCGGCGTCAGCCCGCTGCACGCCCTCTGGAACCGCGGCACCGAGGTGAGCCCGTACAGCCCGGTGAGCCGCCTCTACCGCAATCCGCTCTACCTGGACGTGGAAGCGGTGCCCGAGCTGCGCGAGAGCGACGAGGCGCGCGCCCTGCTCGACGATCCCAACGTGCAGGCGGAGATCCGTGCCCTGCGCGAGAGCCCGCGCGTGGAGTACGAGCGCATCCGCCTCCTCGAGGCACCGATCCTCGCCGCGCTCCACCGTACCTTCGCCGAGCGTCACCGCGGCACCGACTCGCCCCGCGGCCGCGCCTACGCCGAGTACCTGGCCGACGAGGGGCAGGCGCTGATCGACTTCGCCACCTTCCTCACGCTCGACGAGGAGATGACGCGCGAGATGGGGCACCCGGACTGGTTCAAGCACTGGCCCTCCGCCTACCAGTCGCCGCGCACCTCCGAGGTCTCGCTCTTCCGCGAGGCGCACGCCGAGCGCGTGGACTACCACTGCTGGGTGCAGTTCGAGCTGGACCGCCAGCTGGAGGACGTGGCGCGCGCGGCGCGCGACGCGGGGATGCGCATCGGCCTCTACCAGGACCTGGCCATCGGCACCTCGGGGGGCGGGAGCGACGCGTGGGCCTACCCGCACCTGCTGCTGCAGGGGGTGAGCATCGGCGCGCCGCCCGATCTGTTAGGCCCGCAGGGACAGGACTGGGGGCTGCCGCCGATCGACCCGCGCCGCCTGGCCGAGGACGGCTATCGCTACTGGATCCAGCTCCTCCACGGCGCCTTCCAGCACGCCGGCGCGCTGCGCATCGACCACATCCTCGGCCTCTTCCGCCAGTTCTGGATCCCGTGGGGGCTGGGCGCCGCCAACGGCGCCTACGTGCGCTTCCCGAGCGAGGAGCTGCTCGGCATCCTCGCCCTGGAGAGTCATCGGCATCAGGCCATCGTCGTCGGTGAGGACCTCGGCACCGTGCCACCCGAGGTGCCCCCCGCGCTGGAGCGCTGGAAGGTGCTCTCGTCCAGGGTGCTCTACTTCGAGACGGAGCCGGACGGGCGCTTCCGCCCCGCTCCCCACTACCCGCGCTACGCCCTGGCCACCGCCAACACGCACGACATGGCGCCGCTCTCCGGCTGGTGGCACGGCCGCGAGATCGCCGAGCGCGCGGCCGCCGGCTACATGGACGACGCCGAGCGCGACCGCCAGCTGGCCGCGCGGCGCGAGACGGCGCGCCGCCTGCGCGAGCGACTGGCCGAGAGCGGCACCCTCCCCGGGGCCGAGGCCGAGGTGGACGACGCGACGCTGCGCGGCGCGGTGCACGACTTCCTCTACCAGACGCCGGCCATGCTCGTCGGCGTCTCGCTCGACGATCTGGCGGGGGAGACGGAGCCGGTGAACATGCCCGGCCTGCACCCGGACGAGTTCCCGAGCTGGACGCGCAAGATGTCGCGCACCATCGACGAGCTGCGCGACGACCCGCAGGTGCGCGCCGCCCTCGGCCGCGCCGTGGCGGCGGGCGGTCGGCTGCAACGGTGATCGGCCGATGAGCGAGCGAGCGCCGGCCGTGGCCGGTGGCGCTGCCCCGGCTGACGGTGGCGCGCCGGGGGGAGGCGCGCCGGGGGGTGGCGCGCCGCCGCTGCGGGCCACCTACCGCCTGCAGTTCCACGCCGGGTTCCCGCTCGCTGCGGCCACGGCGCTCGTGCCCTATCTCGACCGGCTGGGCGTGTCGCACGTCTACGCGTCGCCGCTGCTCCGCGCACGCCGCGGGAGCACGCACGGCTACGACGCGGTGGATCCCACCCGGCTCAACCCGGAGCTCGGAGAGGAGGGGGACCGGCGCGACCTGGCGCACGCGCTGGCGGGGCGCGGCATGGGGCTGGTGCTCGACATCGTCCCCAACCACATGGCGGCGTCGGGGCAGAACCCGTACTGGTGGGACGTGCTGCGCCACGGCCGCGCATCGCCGTGGGCGCGCTGGTTCGACATCGACTGGCATGCGGCGAGCGACGAGGTGCGCGGCCGCGTCCTGCTGCCCGTGCTCGGCGCGCGGCTGGGCGAGGTGCTGGCCCGCGGGGAGCTGTCGCTCCGCCGCCAGGGCTGGGACCTCGTCGTGGCGTACTACGAGAACACCTTCCCCCTCGACCCGCTCACCTGGCCGCGCGTGCTGGGGCTCGGCCTCGACGCCGTGCGCGAGCGGGCGCGAGCCGGGGGCGACACGGCAGGGGCGGACTCGCTCGCCGAGTTCGGCGAGCAGCTCGAGCGCCTGCGGCGGATCGGCGCGCGGCGCGTGGCGGACGTGCCGAGCCGGCAGCGGCACATGGACGACGCCACCGATGTCGCGCGCGCGCTCCTCGCGCTGGCCGAGGATGCCACCGTGCGCGCGCACCTCGAGCACGCGCTGGCCGACTTCCCCGCCGGCCCGGCCGGCCCGGCGCGGCTGCGCCGCCTGCTCGACCAGCAGCACTACGCGCTGGTCTTCTGGCGCCGCGCGGCCGAGGAGATCAACTATCGCCGCTTCTTCG
>DASTRO010000027.1:0-6252 GCA_035761165.1 Gemmatimonadaceae bacterium
AGCTCCGCCGCCTCGCCGTTCCGCTGACCCCTGACCCCTGATCGCTGATCGCTCGCCCGCCCCTACTCCGCCCGCAGCGCGCCGTTCGGGTCCGCGCGCGCCGCGCGCAGCGCCGGCAGCGCGCTCGCCGCCAGCGCGACGACGAGCATCGCCCCGCCCACCCCGCCGTACACCAGCGGGTCCGTCGCCGACTGCCGGAAGAGCAGCGGCTGCAGCCACCGGCTCGCGACCACGGCGGCGAGCGCGCCGAGCACGGTGCCGGCGACCGCCAGCCGCACGCTCCGCCCCACCACCAGGCGCAGGATGTTCCCGCGCTGCGCGCCGAGCGCGACGCGCACGCCGAGCTCGTGCTGCCGCTGCGCGACGTCGTACGTGATCACGCCGTACAGCCCTACGGCCGCCACGACGAGCGCCAGCCCGCCGAAGACGGCGAACATCGTCGCGCCCAGCCGCCACGGCCGCTGGGCGTCCTGCACGATGTGGCGCAGCGGCAGCACGGTGACGTAGGAGGCGCCGGGCATCACGCGTTGCAGCGCCGTCCGGATGCTCTCCGCCTGCTGTGTCGGATCGCCGCGCAGCCGCAGCAGCATCCCGTTCCCCCACGTGCGCCCGTACTGCTCGATGGGCACGTAGTAGTGGTAGCGCTGCGTGGCGAAGAGGTCGCGTTGCACCATGTCCTCGGCGACGCCGACGACGGTGCGGCAGGGCGTGCTGTCCGCACGCATGCGGAAGCACTGGCCGAGCGCGTCGCGCCCGGGCCAGAGCACGCGCGCCATGCTCTCGCTCACCACCGCCACCTCGGGCGCGCCGGCGCGGTCGGCGGGGGTGAAGGCGCGGCCGCGGAGGATGCGCGTGCTCATGGTGCGGAAGTAGTCCGGGGTGGTGGCCTGGTAGGTGAAGGTGCCCAGGCGCCCCACCGAGTCGATGCCCGCCACGAAGAGGCTGGTGGACGACGTGCTGACGAAGGGCGCGCTGCTCACCCAGGCCGCGGACTCCACGCCGGGCAGCGCCTGCGCGGTGGTCAGCAGCAGGCGGCGCAGCGTCGTCTGCACGCTGTCGTCGAACGTCGCGCCCTGGATGACGCGCTCCACCAGCAGCACGCGCTCCGCGTCGTAGCCCATGGGCATCGCCCGCACCGCCTGCAGGCTGCGCACGAAGAGCGCGGCGCCGACGAGCAGCACGACGGAGAGCGCGCCCTGCACCACGAGCAGCGCGGCGCGCAGGCGCGCGCCCTCCGCCATGCCGCCGCGCACGCCGCCGCGCAGCGTCGCGGCGAGATCGACCCCGGGCGCGGCGAAGGCGCCGCGCCGCCCCGACAGCAGCGCCGGCACGAGCCCCACGAGCACGCCGGTCGCGACGGCCAGGCCGAGGGTGACGCCGAGCGTGCGCCAGTCGGTGAAGACGAGCACCTCGGGGGCGGTGGACCGCGTCGTGAGGAGCAGCTGCCGGATGGCGGCGCCCGCCCACTGCGCGACGAGCAGCGCCGCCGCGCCGCCGAGCAGCGCGAGCACCAGGCTCTCCGTCACCGCCTGCCGCACGAGCCGGCCGCGGCTGACGCCGAGCGCCAGGCGCACGGCGGCCTCGCGGCGGCGGCGCAGCGCGCGGGCGAGGAAGAGGTTGGCGACGTTGGCGCAGGCGATGACGAGCACGATGGCGGCGACGCCGGTGACCCAGAGCGCGGTGCGCGCCTCGAGCGCCGGCGCGGGCCCCGCTCCCGGCCGCAGCGACGCGACCCGCACGTGGGGCCGGGCGACCTGGAGCGGCGGGATGCCCGGGTCCATGGCGCGCGCCGCCAGCCAGCTCCGGCGGAGCGCCTGGCTCGCGTCCGCCTCCGCCCGCGCCACGGTGACGCCCGGCCGGCGCCGCACCATCACCTGCATCCAGCCCCAGTCGTAGCGGCTGAAGTACGTCTTCGCGTCGTCGGTCCCGGTGCTGCCGGCGAAGGTCGTGATGGGGATGTACACCGCCGGCGGGTCGGCGTCGTTCATGCCCGCGAAGCCGGGCGGCGCGACGCCGACGATCGTCGCGTGGACGTTCCCCACGCGCAGCCGCTCGCCGCGCACGTCGCGCCCGCCGAACGCCGACTGCCAGAAGGCGTACGAGAGCACGGCGACGTCGGCCCCGCGCGGCGTCACGTCCTCGGCCGCGGTGAAGAAGCGCCCCAGCGCGGGCCGGGCGTCGAAGAAGTCGAAGAACGACGCGCTCACCACGCCCACCCGGCGCTCGCGCGCCGCCGGCCCGTCGCCCACGGCCAGCGGGCGCTCGGAGAAGCCGGCCATCTGCGAGAAGGAGCTCGTCCAGCGGCGCAGGTCCAGGTAGCGCGCGTACTGCGTGGAGCTGGCGGTCGTCTCCTGGCCGCGGGCCTGCCACTGCAGGTAGAGGCGATGCACCGTGCCCGGGTCGTGCAGGTAGGCGAGCGGGCGGAACATCAGCCGGTCCACCACGTCGAACATCGCCGCGTTGGCGCCGATCCCGAGTGCCAGCGTGACGACCACCGTCGCCGTGAAGCCCGGCGAGCGCCGCAGCCCGCGCAGGGCGTGGCGGACGTCCTGCTGCAGCTGGTCGAGCCAGGGGATGGACCAGCGCTCGCGCGCCTCCTCGCGCACGCGGGTGACGTTGCCCAGCCGACGCGCGGCGAGGTAGGGCACCTCGCCGCGCTCGGCGCCGGCCGCCGCCGCGTCGCGCTCCAGCAGCTGGCGGTGGAAGCGCAGCTCCTCGGCGAGCTCGCGGTTCAGCGCGTCGCGCCGGAGCCAGTCGAGCAGCCGAGTGATCCATTCACGCATGAGATCTCTCCGTGGTGGCGGCGACGGGTCAGGCGGGACGCATGATGCGGCCGACGGCGCCCATCAGCTCGGCGAAGCCGGCCTCCTGCTCGCCCAGCTGCCGGCGTCCGAGCGCGGTGAGCTGGTAGTAGCGGGCGCGCTGGTTGTTGGGCGTCTGCCGCCACTCGGCGCTGATCCACCCCTTCTGCCGCATGCGCTGGAGCGCCGGGTAAAGCGAGCCCTCGTCCACCTGGATCACCTCCCGCGAGAGGCGGAGGAGCTGCTGGGCGATGCCGTAGCCGTGCATCGGCTGGACGCTCAGCGTCTTGAGGACGAGCATGTCGAGCATGCCGGGCAGGAGGTCGCGCTTGGTCATGGGCGGTCGGGGTGGGGATAGATGGGCTAGGGGATAGACAGCCTATGGCCCGAAAGGGTTGGGACCGCGCGCTCCCCTCGCGCCATCTTCCGTACGATGGCCGTCTCGCTCTCCCCGTCCGCCCGCACCGCGCTCGTCCGCCGTGGCCAGTGGCTCTCGGCGCTGACGCTGGACTACAACAGCCTCGAGGGGCTCCTCGCCATCGGCGCGGGCTGCTGGCCGGCAGCGTGGCGCTGGTGGGCTTCGGCGTGGACAGCGTCATCGAGCTCACGGCCAGCGTGGCCGCGCTCTGGCGGCTGGAGGCCGACCTGAAGCCGGCGCGCCGCGCGGCCGCGGAGCGCACGACGCTGCGCGTGGTGGGGGTGCTCTTCCTGGCGCTGGCCGCCTACGTCGGCTGGGACGCGGGATGGGCGCTCTGGCGGCGCGAGGCGCCCGACGAGAGCGCGATCGGCATCGCGGTGGCGGTGGCATCGCTGGTGGTCATGCCACTGCTCGCCCGCGCCAAGCGGCGCGTGGCGACGGCGCTCGGCAGCTGCGCGCCGAGGCGCAGCAGACGCAGCTCTGCACCTACCTGTCCGCTCCTCCTCGGCGGGCTCGTGCTGAACGCGCTGGTCGGCTGGTGGTGGGCGGACCCGGTGGCGGCGCTGGCGATGGTGCCGATCATCGTGCGGGAGGGGGTGGAGGGGCTGCGCGGCCACGACCCGTGCGGCGACGGCTGCGCGGGCGGGCACTGATCCAGCCTCCTCCGATCGTACTTGCGCGGCTTATCGTTTATCGATATTATCGAATATCGATAAACGCCCGCCGCGAGGAGGATCCATGCAGGCATACCGTCCGGATCGGGTGGTGAGGGTGCTGACCACCCTCGTGTCCATCGCCTACTTCGTGTTGTGGGTCGGGGCGGCTGTGGTGCTCATCGCGGCGCCGGCCGTGAAGCTCTTCGCCGGAGGCAACCCCGAATGGGTGTGGGGCCTGAAGGTGCCGGTCACCACACGGGATTCGGCGGCGACCGTGCACACCAACTGGGGCACCGCGCAACTCGTCGTCCAGGACGTACGGGCAGATCTCCGGGTGCCGATCGCGATGCTGCCGTGGTGGCTGATCGCGGTGCTGTGGACGCACGCGGCGGCGGCATTCGCGCTGCTGCTGCTGTCGCTGTACCAGCTCCGACGCATCTTCCAACGCGTTCGGGACGGCGCCCCTTTCGATGAGCCCAACGCGCTGCGGATGCGGCGGCTCGGGCTGCTGCTGCTCGCGCTCGCGCTGTTCAACGGCGTCGCGGAGTTCGTGACGTCCCTGGCCGTGAGGAACGGGCTGGTGAGCAGCGACCTCGCGGTGGCGACCGGGCTGCGGATCAACCTGTTCGTCGTCTTCGTCGCGTTCGTGCTGGTCGCGCTGGCGGAGATCTTCCGCCGCGGCGCGGAGCTCGAGCACGAGCAGTCGCTGGTGATCTAGCCATGGCGATCCGAGTGGTGCTCGACCGCCTGCTCGAGCAGCGTGGCATGACACTCACGGAGCTGAGCGAGCGCCTGGGCATCACCCTGGCGAATCTGTCGATCCTGAAGACGAACAAGGCCAGGGCGATCCGCTTCTCGACGCTGGAGGCGCTGTGCCAGGAGCTGGAGTGCCAGCCGGGGGATCTGCTGGTGTACGACGACGCGTCCTAGCCCGTCGCGTCCCACTCTGGCGCTACCCCGTCCCCCTTCCCGAACAGCACCGAGAGCAGCCGCGGCGGCGCCTCCTCGGGCGCGCCGGCCTCCAGCCACTCGCCCAGGTGGCGGAGGGCGAGCCCGGCGGCGAGGCCGCCGTTCACGTACTCGGCCACCGTGTGGCGGTGCGCCGGCACGTGCACCGTGGCGCCGGTGGCGGCGTCGGTGAAGTGGGCCTGCCCGCCGCGCCGCTGTCGCTCGGGATGCAGCTCGCAGAGCAGCAGCCGCCCGCCGGGGCGCAGCACGCGCGCCGCCTCGGCGTAGACCGGCGCCAGGTCGGCCACGTGCTCGAGCACCAGGTTGCCGATGACGACGTCCACCGCGGCGTCGCCCAGCGGCCACGGCCGGCGCACGTCGTGGCGCACGAGCTGGACGCGCCCGGCGCCCGCACCGTCGGCGGCCGCCAGGCGCTGGCGCGCGCGGGCGAGCATCCCGACGGAGAGGTCGAGGGCGAGCACGGTACGGGCGCGCGCCGCCAGCCACACGGTGTTCTTCCCCGTGCCGCACCCCAGCTCCAGCACGTCGGCGCCGTCCACGGCGAGCGGCGCGGCGCGCACCACCTCGGCGTCGAGGTCGCGGGTCAGGTTGCGCTGGACGTCGTAGCTGGACGCCCAGCGGTCGTACGCGCGGGTCACGTCGGACTCGGGGCGCGGTGGGGGCTCGGTCATGCGCTGGAAGCTATGCGCACGGGTGCCCGGGCGTCCGCACGGCGGCCCGCCACGTCGCGCGAGTGACTCGCGCCGCCTGCCCGGGGTGTCGATCTTGCCGCCAGGGGCGTCCACCCCGCCCATCGTCCCGCACGGTTCCACCCCGACATCGACCAGGAAGGAGAGGCTCGTGACGACTCGCGCCACCGGTAGCTTCGACGTGCAGTTGAACCCGCTCCCCGTGTACGCCGACGCCGAGGGCGCCATGCTCGGCCGCCGGTCCATCGACAAGACGTTCCACGGCGACCTGGCGGCCACCAGCCGGGGAGAGATGCTCTCCGCCGGCACGCCCGTGCAGGGCTCGGCCGGCTACGTGGCCATCGAGCGAGTGAGCGGCACGCTGCAGGGGCGCCGCGGCAGCTTCGTGCTGCAGCACAGCGGGACGATGGACCGCGGCGCCGCGCGGCTCGCCGTCACCGTGGTGCCGGACTCGGGCACGGAGGAGCTGGTGGGGCTGACCGGCACGATGCGGATCGACATCACCGACGGCGCGCACACGTACGTCTTCGACTACACCCTCGGAGGCTCGCCATGACCGACTATCGCGCCCCGCTGCGACGCTCGCGCTCCAACCGGATGGTGGCCGGCGTGGTGGCCGGCCTGGCCGAGTACGCCGGGATCGACGTCACGCTGGCCCGCGTGCTCTACGTGCTCCTCTCGGTGGTCTCGGCCGCCTTCCCCGGGCTGGTCGTCTACCT
>DASTRO010000028.1:0-7093 GCA_035761165.1 Gemmatimonadaceae bacterium
CCCCGCCGTCGCATGGCCGGCGCGGCACCGCGATGCGCCACCGCGCCGCCCGCGAACGTTAGGCGCCGATCTTGGTGACGTTCTCCGCCGCCGGGCCCTTCTGGCCCTGCACGACGTCGAACTCGACCCGATCGCCCTCGACGAGGGTCTTGAAGCCCGAGCCCTGGATGCCCGAGTAGTGCACGAAGCAGTCCTTCTGGCCGTCGTCACGCGAGATGAAGCCGAAGCCCTTCGCGTCGTTGAACCACTTGACGGTGCCGGTCGTACGCATGCCTGAACTCCTGATGGTGATTGTCGCTGAGGTCGGAGTCCGGCCCTGCCGTACTTCCCGCCGCGACGTGCTCGTGATGTGAGACCCTCACGCGGGCCCGCCTGCGACCGAGGCGGCAATGCGAGCGGGGAGCCCGACGACCAGGCTCCCCGTCACGGAACGCGCGGCACGGTCACCCGTGCCCAGTGTCGCCCTACAAAGATATGGGTTCCCCGCAGCGGCCGCAACTGCCTCGTATGGCGGAGGATAGCGAGGTCAGCCAAACAGCTGTCTCCCCCCTCCTAGCCGGCGTCGCGGTCCCGTCGCACCATCACCCGGCGGCCCCGCAGCGACGTGCCGCGGAGCGCCCGGATGACCTGGTCGGCGGCCCCGGCCGGCACCTCCACGAGCGAGAAGCGGTCGGCGATGTCGATCGCCCCGATGGCCCGCGCGTCGAGCCCGGCCTCGTTGGCGATCGCCCCCACCAGGTCGCCCGGCCGCAGCCCGCCCTGCCGGCCGATGCCGACGTAGAGGCGCGCCACGTCGCCGTCCGCGCCCCGCCCACCACGCGTGCCCCGCTCTCCCGCCTCCCGCCGGGCCCGCTCGCCGAACTCGCGCGGCCGGCGCTCGCCGGGCTCCGCGCGCGCTCCCCTGCCGGCGCGCTCGCGCCCCCCGTACTCCCGGCCGCCGCGGTCGCGTGGCGGCCGGCTCTCCGGCAGCGTCGCGGCCGGGATCTCCTCGTCCTCGCCGGCCGGCTCCCCACCGCTCGCCTCGTGCGCCAGCTTCACCGCCGCCGTCGCCACGTCCATGATGTCGAACTCGTCGGCCAGCAGCTCGACGATCACGCGATAGCCGTCCATGTCGTCCTCGAGCAGCGTCTCGCGGAGCGCGGCCCGCGTCAGCTCCAGCTTGCGGGCGCGCAGGTCGACGATCGTCGGCACGCTCTCGACGCGGATCTTCTGCCGCGTGAGCTGCTCGATGTTGCGCATCTGCCGGTGCTCGCGCGGCTCGACGAAGGTGATCGCCACCCCCTCGCGGCCGGCGCGGCCGGTGCGCCCGATGCGGTGCACGTACGCGTCCGGCGCCGACGGCACGTCGAAGTTCACGACGTGCGACAGGTGCTCCACGTCCAGCCCGCGCGCCGCCACGTCCGTCGCCACGAGCAGCTCGACGGTGTTGTCGCGGAAGCGGCGCATGACGCGGTCGCGCTGCTCCTGCGACAGTCCGCCGTGCAGCGCCTCGGCGCGGTAGCCGCGACCGGCCAGCGTCTCGGTGAGCTCGTCCACCTCGCCGCGCGTGCGGCAGAAGATGATCGTGGACGTCGGGCTCTCCATGTCGAGCACGCGCCCCAGCGCGGCCACCTTGTGCCGCCGCTGGACGACATAGGCCACCTGGCGCACGCGCGGCACCTCGCCCGGGGCCACCTGCTCGCGGGCGATGGTGACGCGCGCCGGGTCGCGCAGGTGCCGCTCGGCCAGCGCGGCGATGCGCGGCGGCATGGTGGCCGAGAAGAGCGCCGTCTGCCGGTCCTCGGGCAGCGCCTCGAGGATCGCCTCCAGGTCCTCGGCGAAGCCCATGTCGAGCATCTCGTCGGCCTCGTCCAGCACCACGACGCGGACGGCCGTGAGATCCATCGACTCGCGCCGCAGGTGGTCGAGCGCGCGTCCCGGCGTGGCGACGACGACGTCCACGCCGCGATTCAGCGCGCGCAGCTGCTGCCGGATGTCCTGCCCCCCGTAGACCGGCAGCACGCGGATGCCGAGCCCGCGCCCGTACTTGTGCACCGCCTCGGCCACCTGCATGGCCAGCTCGCGCGTCGGCACGAGGACGAGGCCGCGCACGACGCGCTGGCCGTCGGCATCCGTGTCGCGCTCGGTGGCGGCGATGCGCTGCAGCAGCGGCAGGGAGAAGGCAGCGGTCTTGCCGGTGCCGGTGGCCGCCTGCCCCAGCAGGTCGCGCCCCTCGAGCAGGAGCGGGATGGCCTCCCGCTGGATGGGCGTGGGCTCCTCGTAGCCGAGGGCGGCGAGGGCGGCGATGATGGCGGGGTCGAGCGCCAGCGCGGCGAAGCCGGCAGCCTGCGCGTCGTGGTCGGTCGGGTCGGTCATGAGGCGAATCTAACGGCAGCAGGTGTGCCGGACGGCAGGCACCGGGCGCGAGGAACCAGGCACCAGGAACCGGGAACACCCTCGGGACGCCATGCGGCGCACCCCCTGGTGCCCGGTGCCTGCCGTCCTACACTCCCGTCCCGGTCGCCGTCCCCCGCATCATCGACGCATCCGCCGGCGCCGCCACGCCGCGGTCGCTCTCGAGGTGGAGCGTGGCCAGCGGGTGACCGTAGACCACGTACGCCAGCCAGGTCGCCTCGCGCGCCGAGCGGGCCGCCTCGCGGCCCGCCACCGCCGCCTGGGCCAGCGCGGCGCCGTCGAGCAGCGCGCCGTAGAAGCCCTCGGTGAAGGTGCGCGCCGGCTCGTCGCCCACGCTCCAGAGCGAGCTGACGAAGGCCCCGGCGCCGGCGCGGAGGAACGCCTCGGCGAAGCCGCCGATGCTCGTCAGCTGCCAGTCGGCGCGGCCGACCTGGCAGGCATTGAGGACGACGAGCGGTCGCCCGCCGTCGGGCCCCGCGAGGCGCGCCGCCTGCTGCACCACGCCGGAGGTGAAGTAGAGCGGCACGTAGGCGCCCTGCTCCACGCGGCCGGCGAGCATCAGACGGGCCTGCCCGGCCTGCTCCGCGTCGGCCTCGCCGTGGCCGGAGAAGTGGAGCAGGTCCACGCTGCCCGCGCCGCGCAGACGCGCGCGGATGGCGTTGGCCTCGGCGGCCAGCGGCGCGGCACCGAGCCGCTCGGTGAGGAAGGGGATCTCCCGCTGGGCCGCGGGGAGCGTCCAGTCCGGGTGCGGGTAGTCGGGGATCACGTAGAAGGCGTGCCCCGGCCGCACGCGCAGCCGGCGCGCGGCGCGCCCGCGGTTGTGCAGCCAGCGCACCAGCCCCTTCTGCGCGAGGAAGTGCGTCTCGTCGGGCAGCGGCTCGGGAACGCCGGCCAGCTGGCGCGGCGGCTTGAGGTGCACGATCTCCCACGGGATGAACGGCTCCTCGCTGAGCACGTGGATGGCGTGCAGGTCGGTGCGCACCCGCCACAACGCCTGCTGCACGTCGAGCGGCACGAGCTCGTCGAGGAGCTGCCCGCCGAGCGCGCGCAGCTCCTCCTCGAAGGCGTCGGCATCGGCCCGGGCGGACAGCCATCGGTTCTCGATCTCCTCGTAGATGCGCGCGACGTAGCCCTCGCGGTCGGCCTGCAGCGGGTCCGAGTCGCGGCTCAGGTAGGCGCCGTCGCCCGTGTCGAGCACGAAGAGGTAGGTGAGCCGGGTGCCGTGCCGCCGCTCGAAGATCTGGAGCACGGGGTAGCTGGCGGCGAGCGGCGGCTCCGGCGCGGCGTCGCCCGTGGCGACGACGCGCGGCGCACCGGGTGTGGCCGCCGCCGCGACCACCTGCGGGCGCAGGGTGAGCGTGCCGGCGACGAGCGGACCCTGCCGGACGACGACCAGCACCTCGCCGTCCCCGGCGTTGGTGCCGCGCACCTCGAAGAGCAGGTCGAAGCGCCGCCGGTCGCCCCATGGCGGCAGCTCGACGAAGCTGTCGCCGACGATCTCGAGGTTGGTCTTCGGGATCAGCTGCACCCTGATCGTCCGCGCGAAGTCCACCTCGCCGCTCCCGCCCGCGCTGGTGGCCCCGGCCGCGATCTCGATCACGTCGCGCGAGAGCGCGACCTCCACCGGCACCGTCTGCTCGACCCCGACCACGCCGGGCATGGCCGCCGTGTAGTAGCAGCGGCCGGTGGTCGTCGCGACCGTCGGGGCCGGCGCCGGCATCGGAGCGGGCGCCGCCGGTGCCGGCGCCGGCACCGGCTGGGGCGCGCTGACCGGTGGCACCCCGGCCTCCTCGACCGGCTGCCCACGCACGCGCGGACGCGGCGCGGGCGACGTCTGCTCCTGCTGTTGCTGCTGTTGCTGCTGCCGCCGTCCTTCCAGTCCATCCTGTTCATCCTGTCCCTGCCGTTCCCGCGACGGCACCGGCGGTGCGGCGGGCGCAGGCACGACGGCAGGTCGGACCGCCCTCACGCGCGGCACCATGCGGCGACGCGTGATGTGATCCACGACGTCGGCCGTGCGCGCCGGCGGCGCCGGAGCCGGCGCGCCGGGATCGCGCTGCCGCCGCGCCTCGCGCATCGCGTCGCGCAGGCGCAGGTTGAGCCCGATCCGCTGGCTCACCGCGCCGAGCTGCGCGCTCGACGGCAGGGCCGTCGGCGCCTCGACCACGGCGCGCGGCACGTCGCCGTCGAACAGGATCATGCGCTGCGCGGTACGCGGCGCGCCCGGCGGCGGCCGCCAGCCCGGCGGCAGCGGCTCGTCCTGCGGCTGGTAGGGCGAGACGCCCGACTCGTGCATCTCGAGCTCGGGGTCCAGCGTCAGCGCGTCGCCGAGCGGCATGTCGATCCGCTGTGATCCCACGCGCGGCTCGAGGCCGAGCAGCTCCGCGGCCGTGTACGCGTAGTGGAAGCTCCACTGGTGCTCGCCGCGCCGGACCACGACGTGCGACGGCAGCTCGCGCCGGATCGCGGCCGCCACCTCGGCGTACGGCTCCCCCGCGCCCACCACCAGCACGTCGGGCTCGGCCGCGGCGGGAAGCGTGGCGGCCGTGGGCTCCGTCTCGAGGCCCAGCCAGCGCGTCAGCGCCCGCACCACCTCGGGCCGCGTGAAGTAGACGGTGTGGTAGACGTGCGGGTTGAGGCCGAAGTCGAGCCGGTCCTTCACGAACACCCCGCTCCCGGGATCGATGCGCGTCATCGATGCGGTGTCGACCACGAGGTCGTTCGATTCGCGCATCAGCCCGTCGGCGAGCCCGTCGAGCACCCACTGGACCAGGCGCTTCGGCAGCTCCGGCGCGCCGCCGCCCTGCGCCGCCAGCGCGGCGTCGAACTCGGAGGTGACGACGCAGTAGCACGAGTCGGCGATCCCGGGCTGGCCGGGCTGCGGGCCGTTGAGGGCCGCCACGAACGCCCCGCTCGGCGACATCGCCGCCAGCCCCGGCACGCCCCCGTCGTCCACCGCCGCCGAGGCGAGGTGCTTGACGAGCGCACCGAGCGTGCGGATGGACTCCTCCAGCACCTTCGCCGTCAGCGCGGCCGGCGGCGCGAGCAGCGCCACGGCGCGCGACGCGGCCACCGCGAGGTTCGTCGCCAGGTCGGCGAGCCGCTTCCAGTTGGCCGATTCGGCGAGCTGCGTGCCGCCGTTGGTGCCGCCCACGAAGACGGCGCGGCGCACGCGCATGCCGAGCGCCGACGTCGGCAGCAGGTACTCGACGAGGCTGCGCAGCACGAGTGCGCCGCGGCTGTAGGCCACGGCGTCGATCACCGGCGGGTGCGCGACCCGCGCCCGCTCCAGCCGTGCGAGGAGGTCGGCGGCGTTGGCCAGCGGGTCCTCGCTCAGCGTGCGGTGGTCGTAGCCGACCACGAGGTCGTACTCGGCGGTGGCGAGGGCGAGGAAGGCACGCCCCCAGTCGGCGGCGGCGAGGGCGCCGTAGCTGCCCAGCGTGCTGCTGAAGGTGCCGTGGACGAAGAGCAGGATGCGCGGCGCGCGGTCGTCGGGGAAGCTGACCTCGCCGAGGTCCTCGACGCGCGTCCACCGCGCGGGATCGCCGCCGCGCATGACGACGAGCCCCGGGCGCACGTCGCGCTCCAGGAAGCGCACCGCCTGCCCGGCGACGGCGCGCCCGAGGAAGCGGAAGACGTAGGCGCGCACCTTCCCCACCACGAAGTCGCCGATGGGCCCGCGCCGACGGGTCGGTGCAGGCGCGCCCGGCGCGAACTCGAGATCGAAGACGAAGCGCGTGCGCGCCGGCTCGACGACCGCGCCGCGGCGACGCACGCCGGTGGTGGTCGTGCGCGCGTCGTCGGGCAGCTGCCAGGTGTAGAGCCCGTCCTGCTCGAACAGGACGACGGCCCCCTCCCCCTCCGCCACCTCCACGGCCAGCTCGCCGGCGCTCCCGCCGGGTCCACCGCGCCGCGCCGGCGGCGCGGGCGGCGCCGCGATCTCGAGCGCGTCGACGAGCGTCAGCTCCTGTGCGCGCAGGCTGGCGACGAGGGGATCGTCGGGGCCTGCCCCGCCGTCGTCCGCGTCGGGCATGGGAATGGGCGCGGTGGGCAGTCGCCCGGTGCCGCGCGCGCGTGCGGCAGCGCGTCTGGCGGCACCCGGTGCCCCGGCGGGTGGTGCCCCGGCGGGGGGTGCGTCGGCCGTGCCGAGGCTGGTGACCCGGACTCCGTCGGGCAGCGTGAGCTGCACCCCGTTGGCGCGGTCGATCTGCGGCATCGTGCCTCCCCTCGTGTGCGCGGTCCCTGCGCTGGCGTGTCGCCGCCCACGATCGGCCGCGCCCGCTGGGGGCGCAAGGCCGCGTCGCGCGCGCGGCCGCGCAGCAGGCCCGGCCGCGCTGGTCCGGGACGTGCGTTGGTGGAGGCCGGCGCCGAGGGTGGCGCCCGCGGCGCGCGGGGCGCGCCCGCCGACTCGAGACTCCACGACGATCACGCCGACGACTGTGACCGCCATGCCGACTTCCAGCACCGCCGCCGTTCCTCGCCCGCCCCGCCCCGCTGGCCCGCGCACCGTCCCGAACGACCGCCGCACGCGGCGGCGGCTGCGCGGGCTGTGCGACGAGGTGCTCGCCTCCTATCGCGTCGCGTCGGGGCGCGACCCGCTCACCGACGAGGACCGGCGCGCGGCCCGCGCGCTGCTTGCGGGGCTGGCGCCGCTGCCGCGGGGGTGAGAGGAAGGGGAATGACGGCGGGTGGCGAGCCC
>DASTRO010000029.1:0-9763 GCA_035761165.1 Gemmatimonadaceae bacterium
GGGGGCCCCTCTCGCGTTCATCTCGTCTCGGCGACGGCGGAACGGCCTGCCGCGGATCGGCGTGGAAGAGGCCGCGGATCGCTCCTCCGCACGTCGGGGCTCCGCGCGAGCGGGATGGCTTCCCCCTCGTCGGTGAGGCCGCGCCCCCAGTGACGAGGCACGGCGTACACCGAAGCGATCCGTGGTCGTTCGCGGCGCGGATCCGCGGCAGGCCGTTCCGCCGTCCCGCTCAGAAGATCTCGAGGTTGATGTACTTCCGCGGGTGCTTCTGGAAGTCGGCCGTCAGCGAGTCGATGCGCGCCACCAGGCGCTGGAGGTTGTCGTAGAGCGCCGGGTCGTGGAGCAGCTTGCCGGCCGTGCCGTCGGTTCCCTCCAGCGAGGCGAGCACGCCGTTCAGCTGCGTCGTCGTCTGCTGCAGGCTGCCGGTGAGCGCGGCCATGTTGGCGCTCGTCGCCCGCAGGTTCTGCAGCGTCGAGTCGATGGCCGTCGAGTCGAGGGCCGCGACGCTGCGGCGCAGCGTCGTCTGCGTGAGCGTCAGCTGGCGCGACTGCTCGGCCGCGATCTGGCCGAGCCGGGCGATCAGCGCGTTCGTCGAGGCCATCGCGTTCCGCAGGTCGCGGAGCCCGCCCTCGGTCACCAGCTGCCGCTCGAACTCGGCCGTCAGCGCCTGGACGTTGCGGGCCACCGAGTCGCCGCGCGCCAGCAGCTCGCCCATCGACGGCGCGCTCGGGCCCACGGTGAGCGTGTCGCCGTGGGCGATGTACTGCGCGCTGGCGCGCGGCGGCGTGAGCGCGATCGCCTGGTCGCCGAAGATCCCCACCGGCACCACCGTCGCGGTGCTGCCGATCGGGATGCCGTACTCGTCGTCGATCGCCATCGTGGCGACGATCGTCCCGTTCGGGTCCAGCTCCACCTCCGCCACGTAGCCCACGTTGACGCCGGCGAGCAGCACCGGCTGTCCCTGCTTGAGCCCCGCGCCCCAGGGGAAGCGCGCGTACAGCGGATAGCCCTGGGAGAGCCCGCCGCGCACGAGCCAGATGGTGCCGAGGACGCCCACCGCCACGGCGACGATGAGGAGGAGACCGACGAGGACGGTGTCTCTGCGCTTCATGATCAGGCCTGGATGAGCGTGGCGAACATCGCGGCGATGATGCCGTCGAGCACGAGGATGGTGATCGAGGTGATGACCACCGCCTTCGCGGTGGAGCGCCCCACCCCCTCGGCCCCCGCCTCGGCCACGTAGCCCTGGTACGAGCAGACGGTGGCGATGGCGCCGCCGTAGGCGAACGCCTTGATCAGGCTGTAGACCACCTGGAACGGGGTGAAGGCCAGCCGCAGCCCCGCCTCGTAGTCCGCCGAGGTGACCGGCGTGGCGACGATGAGGATGAGCCACGCGCTGAGGATCGCCGTCGCGTCGGCCAGCAGGACGAGCGTCGGGAGCATCACCAGCGACGCCAGCACGCGCGGCACCGCCAGGTAGGCGATCGGGTCGTAGGCCAGCGTCTCCAGCGCGTCGATCTGCTCGGTGACGCGCATCGTCCCGATCTCCGCCGTCATCCGCGCGCCCACGCGCCCGGTGAGGGTGAGCGCGGTGAGCAGCGGCCCCAGCTCGAGCACGATGCTCTGGCGCGAGATGAGCCCCACCACCGACAGCTGCACGCCGGCGAAGAGCTGGTAGTACGTCTGGAACGCCGTGACGCCGCCCAGGAAGGCCGCGACGACGACGACGAGCGGGATCGAGCCGACGCCGATGCTGTACATCTGCCGGATCGTCTCGCGCCCCCACGTGCCGGGCTCGCGCAGCCCGCGCAGGATGTCGAGCAGGTAGTAGCCGCCGCGCCCCACCTCGGCCAGCACCTCGGCCACGCCGGCGACGAGCCGGCCGACGGGTCCGGGGCGCGGCGGGACGGCGGCCGGGGGCGGGAGCCCGCGGCCGCGCGTGCTCATGGCCGGCGCGCTCACGTGCGCACCCGGGCGAGGAGGAGCAGCCCGATGGTGCCGAACAGCACGCTCGGCAGCCACGCCGCCAGCTCCGGCTGGACCAGCCCGTTGCCGCCGATCGCCTTCGTCAGCTGGATGAGGATCAGGAAGAGCACCGTCGTCGCCAGGCTGATCCCGATCCCGTAGGCCGCCCCCCCGCGCTGCGTGCTGGTGGCCAGCGGCGCGCCGAAGAGCACGATGATGATGCAGGTGACCGGGATGGCGAGCTTGAGCGCCCGCTCGACGCGCAGCTCGTTGGCGTCGCCGCCGGCGCGCTCCAGCGCGGCGATGTAGCGGCCCAGCGCCTGGTAGCCGAGGTCCTGCGGGTCGCGCGGCACCTCGGTCAGCTCGACCGGCGTGGCGGTGAGCCCCGGCGCGTAGGCGGAGTCGAACTGGAACACGTGGTCGGTCACCGAGTCGGGGATGACGTGCAGCGCGCCGCGGCGCAGCGTCCACGCCCCCACGCTGTCGCGCCAGCGGCCGTCCTGGGCCGTGAAGACGAGCGTCGGGTAGTCGGGGCCCACGCCGTGGCGCTCGATCTCCACGCGGTCCATGCGGCCGGTGCGCGGGTTGAGGAAGCCGACCTTGTAGACGACGCCCGCGTCGGCGGCGTGGACGAAGTTGGCGCGGGTCTGCAGCGTCTGCTCGCGCTCGCCGAGCAGCTCGCTGCGGCGCGTGCTGGTGATCGGGGCCAGCTCGCCGAGGGCGAGGCCGAGGGCGGCGGCCAGGGTGGCGCCGAGGAAGATGGGGAGGGTGAGGCGGTAGAAGCTGATCCCACTGGCCTTGGCGGCGGTGATCTCGCTGTGGCGCGTGAAGCCGCCGATGGCGAAGACGGTGGCGAAGAGCACCGCCGCCGGCAGCACCAGGAACATCGTCTCCGGCAGCCAGTAGACGTAGCTCAACGCCACCTGGCCCACCGGCAGCTTGCGCGCCAGGTACTCGTCCAGGTGGTCGGTGAGGTCGATGAGGATGAGGAGGACCGGGAAGCCGAGCGCGGTGACGAGGAAGATGCGGAAGAACTCGCCGAAGACGTAGCGGTCCAGGGGGCGGAGCAGCCGGCGGCGACGGCGCGGTGGCGCGCCCGAGGTGGTGGTCGGGCGCGCCATCAGTGCCGCCGCCGCCGATCGATGGGCAGCCCGACGCGGCGAGCCAGGCGGGCCGCCTGCATCCGCACGTTCTCCACCAGCTCGCCCATGTCGCCGCCACGCGCGGTGGCGCCCTCGCGCCCCATGCGGGCCAGCAGCACCAGGCCGGCCGCGCCGAAGAGCACGTTCGCCGCCCACATCGCCACCACCGGCGGCAGGTAGCCGGCGTCGGCCGCGCTCTCGCCGGCGATGAGCGCCACGTAGTAGAGCGCGAAGACGCCCAGGCTCACCCCGATGACGAGCCCCACCCCGCCGCGTGGGAAGCGCAGGGCGATCGGCGCGCCGAGCAGTACGAAGACGATGCAGGCCACGGCGAGCGCGAACTTCTTCTGGATCTCCACGTCGTACTGGTTCAGCGCGTCCTCCTGGAGCGTGGCGTTCAGGCGCAGCATCTCCAGCGACGCGGACGATGCCGCCGGGCGGGAGCGCGCGTGGTCCATGCCGGCGTGCTCCCCCGCTTCCGGATCCGGCTCGGGCGTCGCCACCGGGACGCGCTCGCTGTCCGCCGTGGGCGGCAGCACCGATCCGGGCGGCGGCTGCGGCGCGCCGGCGGCCGAGTCGGCCTGCGCGGGCGTGGCCGCGAAGGCGGTCGGGATGCCGATCCGTTCGGCCAGCGCGCAGTAGAGCGCGCCCAGCCCGTGCTCGCTGTAGTCGGCGCGCCGCTCCGGGATCTCGACCTCGGCCCCGGCCGCCCGCGCCTGCCGTGCGAGGCGCACCATCTGCGCGTGGATCTTGGCGTACTCCGCGCCCACCGAGTCGTAGAACGCCTGCAGCTCGCAGATCGTCTGCTCGCGGTTCCCCTTCGGCTGGTTCCCGCTGGAGCGCTCGAGCGTGTTGCCCACGCCGCGCACGATGACGCGGTTCCGCTCGAAGCGGGTGCGCTGCAGCTCGCCCGGCTGGTCGCGCGGGAACTCCTGCGAGGTGCCGTCGAAGAGCTGGAGCACGAGGTCCTGCTGGTCCTGCGACATGCGCAGCGTGCCGCTGTCGGCGTAGATGGTGCGCGGCGTCTCCTGATTGGTGAAGTCGTAGATGACGACCTCGCGCATCCGGTTGTCCGCGTCGATGTGGCCGGCGCGGAGCCAGACCGTCTCGGTGACGTGGTTGGTGACCTGGGGGCGCAGCGAGAGGGTCGGCTTCTTCCGGAAGATATCGCTCTGCAGCAGGCTCAGCTCGTGGTTGGAGCGGGGGAGCACCTGGTCATTGAAGCCCACCATGAAGACGGCCAGCAGGGCGGCCGCGGCGAGCACCGGTCGCAGCAGGCGGCGCACGCTCACCCCGCTCGCCTTGAAGGCGGTGATCTCGTTCTCGGCCGCCAGCCGGCTGAAGGCGTAGAGCGTGGCGACGAGGACGGCCATCGGGATCGTCATCGCCACCGTGAAGGGGATGGACAGCAGGAAGAACTCCCCGATCACGCTCCAGGGGAGCCCCTTGCCGACCAGCTGGCCGAAGCGCTTGGCGATGTAGTTGAGGAGCAGCAGCGACGTCAGCGCGGTGAGCGCGAACACGAGCGGGCCGAGGTGCTCCCTGAGGACGTACCGATTGATGATCTTCACGAACCGTGGATGCTCCCCTCCCGCGCCCGGCGGCAGCACGGAACCGCTTGTGTTCCACAGGGTTGTAGCCGCTTCGCCCGGACGTATATTCCACCCGCGGGGCGCCCGATTCAAGGTGCGCCCCCGCCTGCCGACGCGCGCCCGCGGCCGCCCTTCCCGCCGCGACCGTCGCGCGCCGACCGCCTGATGGTCCCCTGATACCCTGCGACGCGGGAATCGGTGCGCTTCTCCGGACGCCACGCCGGCCGGCTCGCCCTGGCCACGCTCTGCGCCGCCGTCGGCCTCGCCGCGGCGGCCACCGCGCAGGAGCAGCCGCCCCGGCCGGCCCAACCGCCGCGGCCGCAGCCACCCGTCCCCGCCGACACCGACAGCGTCCGCGCCCGACCGCGCGCCGACACGCTCCGCGCCGACAGCACGGCCCGTGACACCACGGCCGCCGACAGCGCCGCGCAGCCGCTCGCCTTCGCCCTCGACGCACGGCTCGAGTCCAAGGCCGAGCGGAGCCGCGACGAGACCTGCTCCAGTGACCCCGCGTTCAACCTGTCGGCCACCTGCCGCACCTTCTTCCAGCCGCACTTCGACTTCCAGTTCAGCGTGCGGAGCGCCGGCAGCGTGGCCGACCGGCTGCACGTGGACGTGGACTACGACTCGCAGCGCGAGTTCGACGCCTCCAACCGCATCTCGATCAGCTACGTCGGCAAGCCGGGCGCGGCGCTGGAGCGCGTGGAGGTCGGCAACGTCACCTTCACCCCGCCGCCCTCGCGCTTCATCACCGCCGGCATCCCGATGGGGAACTATGGCGTGCAGGCGATGGGGCGGCTGGGGCCCTGGTCGCTGCAGGCCATCGCCGCGCAGCAGCGCGGCAACGTCGTGCACGAGCGCCGCTTCGAGGTGGGCGGGCGCACGCTGCAGACGGTGGAGCGCGAGATCGACGACTACGAGCTCGAGCCACGCCGCTTCTTCTTCACCGTGGACCCGGCGGCATTCGGGTCGCTCTATCCCAACCTGGACATCCTGAGCACCCAGGACATGGCGGCGGCGCGCGAGCGGCTCCCCCCCGACCAGCGGCCGGTGCGCGTCTTCGTCTACCGGCAGATCATCGGCGGGCGGCCGCCCAACCCCAACGGCCCCCGCTTCCGCCTCATCGGGCGCCCCACCTCGCGGCGCGGCCCGGCGTACGAGCTGCTGCGCGAGAACGTGGACTACTACATGGACCCGTCGCGCCTCTGGTTCGCCCTCGTCCGCCCGCTCGGCCTCTTCGACGAGCGGCTGGTGGTGGCCTAC
The DNA here is from genome assembly GCA_035761165.1 of Gemmatimonadaceae bacterium. Classification (GTDB taxonomy): domain Bacteria; phylum Gemmatimonadota; class Gemmatimonadetes; order Gemmatimonadales; family Gemmatimonadaceae; genus CALCHX01. The sequence goes on from DASTRO010000029.1 coordinate 5,963, forward strand.
ACGGTGCGCGTCGGCGGCGAGGAGCGCGTCGTGCCGGAGGTGGGCGGCACCCCCGACGTGGCCGCGGCGGAGCACGACCAGCTGGCGCACCTGGTGTGGGAGCCGCGCCTGGAGCCCGACGATCCCGCCTTCCGCCGCGAGATCCGCTCCGTCTACCGCATCGGCGGGCCCGACGTGCAGCGGCGCACGGTGAGCGTGGCCATCGCCACCTACGCCGGCGGCGACCAGGAGAAGCCGCTGGACGGCGTGGGCCAGACGTACCTGCAGCGCTTCGGGCTCGCCGAGCGCACCAATCCCGCCACCTTCGACGCCGAGAACCGGCTCTGGCCGCGCCCCGCCGACCCGAACGTCGTCATCGGCGGCGGCGAGTGGGCGCCGATCCTGCGCGACCACTTCCTCGTCTTCCCGTCGCTCGAGCCCTTCTCCCGCCGCGGCCTCGCCGGCGCCCGCGGCAACCCGGTCAACGACACCCTCTACCGCATCCCCGGCGAGTACCTCTACTCGCCGCAGCACCCGGCGCCGGCCTACCGCATCGGCGTGCGCTACCGCACCGAGGCGGGGGACTCGGGCACGGTGGCGCTGGGCGCGGTGCAGATCCGCCAGAACTCCGAGCGCGTGACGATGGACGGCCGCCTGCTGCGCCGCGGCCTCGACTACGAGGTGGACTACGACCTGGGCGTCCTGCGCTTCATCCGGCCCGACACGCTGCTCACGCGGCCGCGCGACGTGCGCGTGCGGTTCGAGGAGAGCCCGCTCTTCGCCACCATCCCGACGTCGGTCGTCGGCCTCACCTCGCAGCTCGACTTCGACGCCGGCGCGCTCGCCTTCACCGCCATCGCGCAGCGGCAGCGCACCGTCTTCAACCGCCCGCCGCTGGGCTACGAGGCGGCGTCCAGCGTGGTGGCCGGCGTCAGCGGCGCCTTCGCCTGGGACGCACCGGCGCTCACCCACCTCCTCGACCGCCTGCCCGGGGTGCGCGCCGCGGGCGCCAGCCGCATCAGCGTGAGCGGCGAGTTCGCCACCAGCCGGCCGCAGCTCGGCGGGGCGGGGCAGGCCTACCTGGAGTCGTTCGAGGGGGAGGGGGGGCTGCAGCCGCAGCTGCTGGAGAGCCGCTGGTACTACGGCAGCGTCCCGGCTCCCTCGCCGGCGCTCGACGCGTTGGGCGGTGCGACGCTCTTCACCCCCGAGCGCGCCGCCACACTGGCCTGGCAGAACAACGGCCGCCGCGCCGACGGCAACCTCGTCACCTTCACCTTCGAGCAGATCGACCCCGAGGTCGTCTCCGTGGGCGGCGGCGTGGCGCTCCCCGAACCGGCGCTCTGGCTCACCCTCCTCCCGCTCGACGTGGGCGGCCTCTTCCGAGACGGCGACCCGAGCCGGCCGCGCTGGCGCATCCCGGACGCGCCGAGCGGACGACGCTGGCGCTCGCTGCACACGGCGTTGGGCCCCACCGGTGCCGACCTCACGCGCGTGGAGGCGATCGAGTTCTGGACGCTGGTGGACATGGACGCGGCGCGACGCGACGAGAACCCGACGCTCGTCATCGACCTCGGCGAGGTCTCCGAGAACAGCCTCACCTTCGCCCCCGAGACGCTGCGGGTCTCCATCGGCCGCGACGGGCAGGCCGACTCCACCTACCGGGGCAAGGCGGTGCAGGGGCTCGACCGGCTCGACTCCGAGCTCGACCCCTTCTCGCGCACGTTCAACCAGGCGCGCAACGACCGCGGGCTGGCCGGCGACGTGGCGGAGCGCATCACGGTGATCGACGGCGTGGTACGGATCGCCGACAGCCTGCCGCTCTGCGTGCGCGGCACCGAGCAGGTCTTCCGGCTGGGCGACCCGCGCGCCGACTGCACCGTGCACAACAACCGCGGCGACACCGAGGACCTGGACGAGGACCAGGTGCTCAACCTGGACCGCGCCTCGCTCGGCGCCGAGCGCATCCGCCGCTACGTCGTGGACCTCGGCGACCCCGCCACGCGCACCCGCGTCGGCCGCTGCGGCGTGCAGGTGGACGTGCCGCAGCCGGGCATCCCGCCCCGTCCGCGCTGCTGGGTACGCGTGCACGTCCCCTTCGACGCACCGAGTGACTCGCTCAATGGCGGGCCGCCGCTGCGCCGGGTGCAGGCGCTGCGCCTCACGCTCGTCTCCGGCACCGGCACGCCCGACGGGATGCCCGTGCAGCTCCCCATCGTGCGCCTGCGCCTCGTGGGCGCGCCGTGGCTCAAGCGCGACGACCGCACGGCGCGCGGCCTCGCCGGCGCCGAGCCGGGGGCGGGGCAGGTGGTGGCGACGGTGATCGGCACCCAGGACCGCGACTCGCTGGCCGGCATCTTCTACGAGTCGCCCCCCGGCGTCACCGACGAGCCGGAGCAGCGGCAGACGGGGCTGGAGGGCGGCCGGCTGCAGGTGAACGAGCGCGCCCTGCGGCTGCAGGCCGTGGGGATGGCGCCGCTGGAGCGCGCCGAGGCGTACGTGCGCTTCCCCGAAGGGGAGAAGAGCTTCCTCGGCTATCGCCAGCTGCGGCTCTGGGCGCGCGGGCGCGGCGACGGCTGGGGCGCCACCGGCGAGCTGCAGTTCTTCGTCAAGATGGGGCGCGACGCGGACAACTTCTATCTGTACCGTACGCCGGTGAACGCCGGCGCCGGCCGCGCCGCCTGGGAGCCGGAGGTGCGCGTGGACCTGCGCCGCTTCTCGCGCCTGCGGGCCCGCCTCGAGCAGCTCTTCCTCGAGGCGCCCACCGGCGCCATGGCGTGCAGCGGCATCGACTCCGTCCTCGTCGCCGCCACGCCGCGGCCGGCGGGGAGCGGACCACGCTTCGCCGTCTGCGAGGACGGCTACGTGGTCTACACCGAGAACCCCGCCGTCAGCCCGCCCAACCTGGCCGCGGTGCAGGAGCTGGCCGTCGGTATGGTGCGGCTGCCGGCGCCGGCCACCGGCGGCACGCTCCTCCCCGGCGACACGCTGGAGCTCTGGGTCAACGACCTCCGGCTGGACCACGTGGAGAACGAGCCGGGCTACGCGGGGCAGCTCACCGTCGCGCTGGCCGCCAGCGACGTGGCCGATCTCTCGCTCTCCGTCACGCGGCGCGACCCCTTCTTCCGCCAGCTCGCCGAGCTCCCCTCCTTCCGCACCGACGACGCGCTGGAGGCGGCCGCCACGGTGCGGCTGGACCGCTTCCTGCCCGAGCGCTACAACCTCGCGCTGCCGGTGAGCGTGCGCTTCTCGCGCGCCAACGTGGACCCGCTGTTCGTGAGCGATGCGGACTACGAGGCGGCGGGGATCCGCGGGCTGCGCACGCCGCGCGCCCACAGCACCACCGTGGCCGCATCGCTGCGCCGCGCGCGCCCCGAGGGCGACGGACCGCTCGACCTCCTGCTCGACCACCTGACGCTCGACGCCACGCTCACCGACGCCGCCACGCGCACCGAGTTCCAGACCGGTGCCGCGCGCGAGGCGAGCGCGCAGCTGGAGTACGCCGTCGTCGCCGCGCCGCGCACCACACCGCTCCCGGCCTGGGTGGACGACCTGGTGGAGCGCCTCCCCGAGTGGCTGGAGCGCTCCGCCGGGGCGCGCGCGCTGCGCGACGCCGTGCTGCGCTGGAACCCCGCCGAGCTGCGACTGACGACGGGGCTGGTGCGCACCACCGACACGCGCACCACCTATCTCCGCCTCGCCGAGTCGCCGTTCGACCCGGGGCGTGACGTGACCGGCGAGAGCTTCCTCTGGCGCAGCGGCGGCACGCTGGCCTTCCGGCCGCTGGGCGGCCTCGCGGCGCGGCTGGACCTCACCTCGGTGCGC
>DASTRO010000030.1:0-11291 GCA_035761165.1 Gemmatimonadaceae bacterium
GCGGGGCCAGCCTGGAGGCGCAGGGGTGGGCGTCGCTGGTCCGCACCTAGCGGCGAGCTGTCACCCCCCACTCGCCCCGCCGCCGGCGGGGCGAGTGGGGCACCTACCCTGGCGTGCCGGTGGCCAGCCTCGCGGCACGGCCAGCGGATCCCGGCACCCGCTCTCCCACCGCGTTCGGCGTCGCTCCGGCGGGATGGCACGTCGCCGCTTGACCTGGCCCGCTAAGTTGGCGCATATTTGAGGCTTAGCCCGCAATTCGCAGATCGATCCCCCGTCCGCCTCGCCGATGTACACGTTCCTGCTCATCCTGCTGATCGTCGTCAGCCTCGTCCTCATCGTCGCCGTGCTCATGCAGTCCGGCAAGGGCGGGGGACTCGCCGCCAGCTTCGGCGGCGCCAGCTCGTCGGCCAACTCGTTCATCGGCACGCGCCAGGCGGGCAACCTGCTGACCAAGGCGAGCTGGTGGGGCGGCGGGATCTTCCTCGGCATCAGCTTCATCCTGCAGCTCCTCTCGGCTCGGGCGCAGGTACCGCGCTCCGTCCTCGACGACGCGGTGGCGCCGCCGCCGGCCGCGCCGGCCCAGACCGCCCCGTCCGGGGCAGCCCCGGCCATCCCGGTCCAGCCGAAGCAGGGCGCCGTCCCGACGCCGGCCCCCAGCACGCCGCCGCAGCCGTGAGCGCGGCGCGCGAGCGCGACGCCAGCGGCACCGAAGGGTTCCTCCTCCTCGAGGACGGAACCCTTTTTCGCGGCGTCCTGCACGGCCCGTCGGAGCCGACGGTGGCCGAGGTGGTCTTCACGACGAACATGAGCGGCTACCAGGAGGTGTTCACCGATCCCTCCTTCCGCGGCCAGATCGTCGTCATGACGGCGCCCGAGATCGGCAACTACGGCGTCAACGACGAGGACCCCGAGTCCGCCCGGCCGCAGGTGGCTGGCGTGGTGGTTCGCGAGCTCTCGCGCACCCACTCGAGCTGGCGCGCTACCGGCGGACTCCCCGACTGGCTGGCCGCTGCCGGCGTGCCGGTGCTGGAGGAGGTGGACACGCGCCGGTTGACGCGCCACCTGCGATCGGCGGGCGTCATGCGTGGCGTGATCGCACCGGGCACGGAGCCCACGCGTGAGGCCCTGCTGGCGCTCGACGCCTGCCCGCCGATGGAAGGGCTGGACCTGGCGACGCTCGTCTCGACCCGCGAGCCGTACAGCTGGGGGAGCCCGGATGCGCCGGTCCACGTCGTCGCCTACGATTTCGGGATCAAGCGCAACATCCTGCGCCTCTTCGAGGAGGCCGGCGTGCGCGTCACCGTGGTGCCGTCGGACACGCCGGCCTCGGCCGTGCTGGAGCAGCACCCGGACGGCGTGTTCCTCTCGAACGGCCCGGGTGACCCGGCCGCGATCCCCTACGCCCCCGGGACCATCCGGGCGCTCGTCGACCGCGGCATGCCGATCTTCGGCATCTGCCTCGGCCACCAGCTGCTCGGGCTCACCTTCGGCGGGCGGACGGTGAAGATGCCCTACGGGCATCGGGGCGGGAACCATCCGGTGCGCGAGGAGGCCACCGGGCGCGTGCTCATCACCTCCCAGAACCACGGCTTCGCGGTGGAGGGGGAGGGGGACGCGGTGGCCGGTGCGCCCGAGCTCGCGGTGACGCACGTGAACCTGAACGACGGCACCGTGGAAGGGCTCCGCCACCGGACCCGGCCGGTGTTCGGCGTGCAGTACCACCCGGAGGCCGCGCCGGGCCCGCACGACGCGCGCGGGCACTTCGAGGAGTTCCTCCGCGCCGTCCGCGCGGGCCGCGGGTCAGGCGACTCAACCGCTTGACACACAACGGTTAAGCCCATACCTTCGAGGTTCTTCACCTCGTCTGTACGAGCGTTTCCACCGGGGCAATTTCATGACCAAAGCCGATCTGGTCGAGCGAGTCACGGCCCAGATTTCCCGCACGGCAGGTCCGACCATCTCGAAGAAGGATTGCGCGCGGGTCGTGGACGCCTTCCTCGATGCGATCAAGGACGCCCTGCAGCAGCAGAAGAACATCGAGGTCCGCGGCTTCGGCACGTTCAAGATCCGCCAGCGGAAGACGCGGATGGCGCGCAACCCCCGCACCGGTGACCCGGTGGAGGTTTCGGCCCGGCCCGTGCCGGTGTTCAAGCCGTCCAAGGAGCTCCGCCAGATGGTGGCCGAGCTCGACGAGACGGCGCGGAACGACGGCGCCGCACGCCCGGACCCGGAGCAGCTCACCGAGGCGTGAGCCCGGACGCCCCTCCGCCACTCGCGAGCCCCGGCCCCCCGCCGGGGCTCTGCCGTTCCGGGGGCCCGCGTCGTAGCTTGCGAGAGCGCCTCTCCCCGCCGCCATGTCCGCCTCCGCCCTCGAGATCGACGTCCTGCTCTTCGCCTCGTTCGCGGAGGCGTTCGGTAGCGACCGCGTGCGTCTGTCACTGCCGGCCGACGCGACCGTCGCGACGGTCATCGCCGGGGTGCAGGCGGCGAGTCGTGCGCTCAGCGACGCGCCGCCCCTGCCGGCGACCGTCCGCGTCGCCGTGAACCAGGCGATCGCGGCGCCCGAGCAGCGCGTCCGGGCCGGCGACGAGGTGGCGATCATCCCGCCGGTGGCCGGCGGATGACCGGGCCGCACCTCGTCCGCTGTCCCGTCGTCGCCGACGCCCTCCTCGCGCGCGTCGGCAGCGACGGCCACGGCGCCGCTGCCCTCTTCCTCGGCACGGTCCGCGACCGCAACCTGGGCCGGCCGGTGACCGGGATCGAGTACAGCGCCTACGAGCCGATGGCCGAGCGCGAGATGGCGCGCATCGTGGAGGAGGCGCGGGACGCGTTCGGCGTGACGGCAGTGGCGCTGGAGCACCGGCTGGGCACCCTGGCCGTGGGCGAGGTGAGCGTCGGGGTCGCGGTCGGGCACGCGCACCGTGCCCCGGCGCTGGACGCCGTGCGTTTCGTGATCGAGGAGCTCAAGCGGCGCGTCCCGATCTGGAAGCGCGAGCACTACGTGGACGGCACGCGCGAATGGGTGGACCCGACGCGATGACCCCCCTCCTCGACCAGTTCGGCCGGCGCATCGAGTACCTGCGGATCTCGGTCACCGACCGATGCAACTTCCGCTGCGTCTACTGCATGCCGCTGGACGGGCTGCCCTGGCTGCCGAAGGCGGACATCCTGAGCTACGAGGAGATCGCCGAGGTCGTCCGCCAGCTCGCCCCGCTGGGGCTCCGGCGCGTGCGGCTGACGGGCGGGGAGCCGACGCTCCGCCCGGAGCTGGCGCGCCTCGTCGCGCTGCTCCGGGCCGCGGCCGAGCTGGAGGACGTCTCGCTGTCGACGAACGGGCTGCGGCTCCCGGCGCTGGCCGGGGAGCTGGCCAGGGCGGGCGTGGATCGCGTGAACATCAGCGCCGACAGCCTGCGGCCGGAGCGCATCCGGGCACTCGCGCGGCGCGCGGTCGATTTCGACCCGGTGGTCGCCGCCCGGGCGGCCGAGGCGGCCGGCCTGGCGCCGGTGAAGCTGAACATGGTCGTGATGCGGGGGGTCAACGACGACGAGATCGCCGACTTCGCGCGCCTCACCATCGAGCACCCCTGGCACGTGCGCTTCATCGAGCTCATGCCGGTGGGCGAGCTGGCCCACACGCTCGGCGGCGACGTGCTCGATCGCGTGGTGCCGAGCGACGAGGTGCTCGGTCGCGTCGCTACGCTCGGTGCGCTCACGCCCGGTGGCGGACCGGCCCGCGGCAATGGCCCGGCCGCCTACTACCACCTGCCCGGGGCTGCGGGGAGCATCGGCGTCATCACGCCCATGACGCACACCTACTGCGGCAGCTGCAACCGCGTGCGGCTCACCGCGGACGGCCGGCTGCGCACCTGCCTCTTCGGCGACCACGAGGTGGACCTGCGCACGCCGCTGCGAGCCGGCGAGGCGCTCGCCCCGCACGTGCGGCGCGCGCTGGCCGAGAAGCCGCGCGAGCACGCGCTGCTGGCGCGGCGTGTCGGCGGGCTCGCCGCACTGTCGCAGGTGGGTGGCTAGCGGAGCCGCGCGGTTGCTGCGCTCTCACGGCGTGGGTAATATCCGCTGCTGTTCCCACTCACACACTCAGCACTAGCGAGCGTCATGGTCAACAAGATTACGGTCGTCGGCGCGGGGAACGTCGGCGCGACGGCCGCGCAGCGCATCGCGGAGAAGGAGCTGGCCCGGCGGGTCGTGATGGTGGACGTGGTCGAGGGCATCCCGCAGGGCAAGGGGCTGGACCAGTGGCAGTCCGCGCCGATCGAGGGCTTCGACGCTCGCGTCGTCGGCACGAACGACTACGCCGAGACCGCCGGCTCCGACCTCGTCGTCATCACCGCCGGGATCGCGCGCAAGCCGGGGATGTCGCGCGACGACCTGCTGAACACGAACGCCGGCATCGTCCGCCAGGTGGCCGAGCAGGTGAAGGCGACCTCCCCGGACGCGATCGTCATCGTCGTCTCGAACCCGCTCGACGTGATGTGCTGGGTGGCCAAGGAGGTCACCGGCTTCCCGCGCGAGCGCGTCATCGGCATGGCCGGCGTGCTCGACACGGCGCGCTACCGCGCGTTCCTGGCCGAGGCGATGGACGTCTCGGTGCGCGACATCCAGGCGATGGTGCTCGGTGGGCACGGCGACACGATGGTGCCCCTCATCTCCTACACGACGGTGAGCGGCATCCCCGTCACGCAGCTGCTCGACCGCCCCACGCTCGACGCGATCGTGGACCGCACGCGCAGCGGCGGCGCCGAGATCGTCAAGCACCTCAAGACCGGCTCGGCCTACTATGCGCCGTCGGCGGGCGCGGTGCAGATGGTGGAGGCGATCGTCCTCGACCAGAAGCGCATCCTCCCCTGCGCCGCGTGGCTGGAGGGGGAGTACGGCATGGAGGGGATCTACCTCGGCGTGCCGTGCAAGCTGGGGCGTCGCGGACTCGAGCGCATCCTCGAGGTGGAGCTCACCGCCGACGAGCGGGCCGCGCTGGAGCGCAGCGCCGCGGCGGTGCGTGAACCGATGGGCGCCGTGACGCTGTAACCCCCGCGGGCGCGGGCCGACCGTCGGCCCGCGCCCGCAGCGCATCGGGCACCGGCGGGCGCGCCCGACGACGACGCACCCGCCGGGCCGCGGCTCGGATCCCCCACTCCGCGGAGCGCGGACAGAGCGGACTCGCAATGGGCTTTCTAGGCAACTTCTGGCGATCCACCATCGGCAAGAAGATCGTGATGGCGGCGACCGGGCTGATCGGCGTCGGCTTCGTGATCGTGCACATGGTGGGCAACCTGCAGGTCTTCGAGAGCGCGGAGAAGATCAACGCCTACGGGCGCTTCCTGCACCACACCATCGGCACGGAGCTGTGGATCGTGCGCGCCGTGCTGCTGCTCGCCGTCATCCTGCACGTGGTGGCCGCCGTGCAGCTGACGCGCCGCGCCCAGCTGGCGCGCCCGGTGGGCTACAAGCGCGGGACGCAGCGCGAGGCCTCCACCTTCGCCTCGCGGACCATCCGCTGGGGCGGGCTGCTCCTGCTGGTCTTCATCGTCCTCCACATCCTGCACTTCACCGTGCGCGCCTTCCCCGGCTACGACCGGGTGGACGCGGCCGGCACGGTGGACGTCTACGCGAACATCATCACGGCGTTCCGCAACCCGTGGTGGACGCTCTTCTACGTCGTCGCGATGATCGCGCTGGGACTGCATCTCTACCACGGCTTCTGGAGCTCGGTACGCACGCTGGGCGCGTCCCGGCCGTCGCGTCACCCCCTGCGGCGCCCGCTGGCCATCGCCATCGCGGTGATCGTCTGGGCCGGCTTCACCATCGTTCCGGTCGCCGTCTTCCTCGGGTTCGTGCGGCCCGAGCCCACGACCGCCGCGGCCGCTACCGCCCCGGCGCCCGTCCCGGCCCCCGCGCCGGCCGTCGCCCGCTGAGGCTCTCCGACGCCATGGAACTGAACGCCCGCATCCCATCCGGTCCCATCGAGCAGAAGTGGGACAAGCACCGCTTCGACATGAAGCTGGTGAACCCGGCCAACAAGCGGAAATACCACGTCATCGTCGTCGGGTCGGGCCTCGCCGGCGCCTCCGCCGCGGCGACGCTGAGCGAGCTGGGATACAACGTCACCTGCTTCTGCTACCAGGACTCGCCCCGCCGCGCGCACTCCATCGCCGCGCAGGGCGGGATCAACGCCGCCAAGAACTACCACAACGACGGCGACTCGGTCTACCGCCTCTTCTACGACACGGTGAAGGGGGGCGACTTCCGGGCGCGCGAGGCCAACGTCTACCGCCTCGCGCAGAACTCGCTGAACATCATCGACCAGGCGGTGGCCCAGGGCGTGCCGTTCGCCCGCGAGTACGGCGGCCTGCTCGACAACCGCTCCTTCGGCGGGGCGCAGGTGTCGCGCACCTTCTACGCGCGCGGCCAGACGGGGCAGCAGCTCCTCCTTGGGGCCTACCAGGCGCTGGAGAAGGAGGTGGCCAGGGGCGGCGTGACGATGATCCCGCGCACCGACATGCTGGAGCTCATCGTCATCGACGGCCGCGCCCGCGGCATCGTCGTTCGCGACCAGCTCACCGGCGAGATCCGCTCGCATCTGGCGGACGTCGTGGTGCTCGCCACGGGCGGCTACAGCAACGTCTTCTATCTGTCGACGAACGCGAAGGGGTGCAACACCACCGCCATCTGGCGCGCCTACCGCAAGGGCGCGGCGTTCGCCAACCCCTGCTACACCCAGATCCACCCCACCTGCATCCCGGTCAGCGGCGAGTACCAGTCCAAGCTCACGCTGATGTCGGAGTCGCTCCGCAACGACGGTCGCGTCTGGGTACCGAAGCGCCAGGGCGACCGGCGACCGCCCAACCAGATCCCGGACGACGAGCGCGACTACTACCTGGAGCGGAAGTACCCGAGCTTCGGCAACCTCTCGCCGCGCGACATCGCCTCGCGCGCGGCCAAGCAGGTGTGCGACGAGGGGCGCGGGGTGGGGGAGACCGGGCGCGGCGTGTACCTCGACTTCCGCGACGCCATCCAGCGCCTGGGCGCCGCCAAGATCAGCGAGCGCTACGGCAACCTGTTCGAGATGTACGAGCGCATCACGGACGAGAATCCGTACAAGGTCCCGATGCGCATCTACCCGGCCCCGCACTACACGATGGGCGGCCTCTGGGTGGACTACGACCTGATGAGCACGATCCCGGGGCTCTTCGTGGCCGGCGAGGCGAACTTCTCCGACCACGGGGCCAACCGTCTGGGAGCGAGCGCGCTCATGCAGGGGCTCTCCGACGGCTACTTCATCATCCCGGCGACGGTCAGCAACTATCTCGGCAGCCACAAGCTGACGCCCGTCGCCACCGACGCCGGCGAGGCACGGGCGGCCGAGGTCGAGGCGGCCGAACGCGTGAAGCGCCTCCTCTCGGTGAAGGGGAAGCGCACCGTCGCCTCCTTCCACCGCCAGCTCGGCGAGATCATGTGGGAGAAGTGCGGCATGGCCCGCAACGCCGCGGGGCTGCGCGAGGCGCTCCAGGAGATCCCCGCGCTCCGCGAGGAGTTCTGGGCCTGCGTCCAGGTTCCGGGCGGCAACGAGACGATGAACCAGACGCTCGAGCACGCCCTGCGCGTGGCCGACTTCCTCGAGCTCGGCGAGCTGATGTGCCTCGACGCGCTGCACCGCGAGGAGTCGTGCGGGGGGCACTTCCGCGAGGAGTACCAGACGCCGGATGGCGAGGCGCTGCGCGACGACGAGCGCTTCGCGTACGTGGCCGGCTGGGAGTTCACCGGCGACGGGACCGCGCCGGCGCTGCACAAGGAGCCGCTGGAGTTCGAGTACGTCCACCTCGCGCAGCGGAGCTACAAGTGACCGACCGGCCCGCCGGCCGCGCGGTCGTCCTGCGGCGCCCCGCGCCGGAGGATCCATCCACGGGATCTCTGCGATGAACCTGACGCTTCACGTATGGCGGCAGCCGGGCCCGAAGGCGACCGGCGGCTTCGAGACGTACCAGGCGACGAACGTCAGCCCCGACATGTCCTTCCTCGAGATGCTGGACGTCGTCAACGAGGGGCTGATCGAGAAGGGGCAGATGCCGATCGCCTTCGACCACGACTGCCGCGAGGGGATCTGCGGATCGTGCGGGATGATGATCAACGGCGTCGCCCACGGCCCGATGCACGGCACGGCCACCTGCCAGCTGCACATGCGCAGCTTCAAGGACGGGGACGTGATCTGGATCGAGCCTTGGCGCTCCCGCGCCTTCCCGATCGTCCGCGACCTCTGCGTGAACCGCGGCGCCTTCGACCGCATCATCGCCGCCGGCGGCTACATCTCGGCCTACACGGGCGGGGCGGCCGACGCCAACGCCATCCTCATCCCGAAGAACGACGTCGACGCGGCGATGGACGCCGCCGCGTGCATCGGCTGCGGGGCCTGCGTGGCGGCCTGCCCCAACGGCTCGGCCTCGCTGTTCACGGCCGCCAAGATCAGCCACCTCGGGCTGCTCCCGCAGGGACAGCCGGAGCGCTTCCGGCGGGCCGCGTCGATGGTGGCGCAGATGGACGAGGAGGGCTTCGGCCACTGCACCTTCCACGGCGAGTGCCAGGAAGCGTGCCCGAAGGAGATCAGCATCGACACGATCGTCCGCATGAACCGCGACTACCTCCGCGCCACGATGACGCCGCCCGTCGAGGCGGGGAACGCGGCGGGAGCGGGCTGACCCGCCGCCCGACCCGCGGGGCAGCGATCCCGCGGCCGAACGGCTGTCGTTCGAGCAGGCGGGCCGCCCCGGTGGCCCGCTTGCTGCACGTTCGGGGGTGAGAGTGACCGAGGACACCCGCGCCCGGAGGAGAGATGCAGAAGTCGACGGCGGAGGGAAACAGCTTCGACGAGACGCCCCACGGCCCCGACCGCCGCGTCGGCGATGCCGACGACGTGGAGAAGACGACCTACGTCGTGGGCCACAGCACCGACCCGAACACCCTCAAGCGACCCGGGGCGAACGCCTCCGTGCGCAGCGGTGGCGGCATCAACGTCGGCCTCTGGGTGGTCGCCGTCCTGGCGGTGCTGATCGCGCTGGTCTACGCGTTCGGGCTGTTCGGGTGACCGGCCAGGGAACGGGAAGCAGCTAGCAGGGATCCGGTCGCGGCCTCGGGATGCCGCCCGCGGGACACCGGAGTCGGGCTCGTACGAATGGTCGGGAGCGGCGATCCGGGCGGCAGCGGCTCGCGCGGCCTCCCGGTTTCCTGCTCCCTGTTGCCTGCTCCCTGGAAGTTCCTACAGCTTCGGCAGCGTCACCCCGTGCTGGCCCTGGTACTTCCCGTTCTTGTCGCGGTACGAGACCTCGGGCGCCTCGGCGCCGCGGAAGAAGAGCACCTGGGCGATCCCCTCGTTGGCGTAGATCTTCGCCGGCAGCGGCGTGGTGTTCGAGATCTCGAGCGTGACGTAGCCCTCCCACTCCGGCTCGAAGGGGGTCACGTTCGTGATGATGCCGCAGCGGGCGTAGGTCGACTTGCCGACGGTGATCGTGACGACGTCGCGCGGGATGCGGAAGTACTCGACCGAGCGGGCGAGGGCGAAGGAGTTGGGGGGGACGATGCAGACGTCGCCCTCGAACTCGACGAAGGAATTCGGGTCGAAGTTCTTCGGATCGACGACCGAGTTGAGTACGTTGGTGAAGATGCGGAACTCGCGGGCGACGCGCATGTCGTAGCCGTACGAGCTGACGCCATACGAGATGACGCCCTGGCGCACCTGGCGCGCTTCGAACGGCTCGATCATGCGGTGCTCGAGCGCCATCTGCGTGATCCAGCGGTCGTTCTGAATGGACATCGAGGGGCGGCGAAGAGGCAGGACGGGGCGCGCGGCCGGAGGGCGGCGGCGCGGCGAACGGGGCGCAATGTACGCGCCCGGGCAGGGCGTCGCCACGCATCCCGGATGGCGCGCCGGGGACGCCGTTGACCCTCTTTCGGGCGGCGCGTAAGTTACGGTCGGCGCGCTAGTGAATTTTTTCACGAAGTCGGGAACCTGATGGCACGCACCTATCTGCCCGTCCTCCTGCTCGTCGGATTCGTCGTCTTCAATGCGGCGGCGATCATCCTCCTGTCCACCCTCCTCGTCCGCCGCCGCCCCACCCCCGAGAAGCTCACCGCCTACGAGTCCGGCATGCCGGCCATCGGCGACGCGCGCGAGCGCTTCTCGGTGAAGTTCTACATGGTGGCGATGCTCTTCATCGTCTTCGACATCGAGACGGTCTTCATGATCCCCTGGGGGGTCATGTACCGCCAGCTCTCCTGCGCCGTCCCGCTCACCACCGCGGGCTGCCCCGCCGGGCAGGTCTCCTTCTTCGGCCTCGGCGAGATGCTGGTCTTCATCGTGATCCTCCTCGTGGGCTTCGCCTACGTCTGGAAGAAGGGAGCCTTGCAATGGGACTGAGTCCGCGTCCCGAGCGGTCCGTCACCACCGTGGACCCCACGGAGCGGGGCTGGGTGGCGACGCGCCTGGACCTCCTCGTCAACTGGGCCCGCGCCGGCTCGCTCTGGCCGATGCCCTTCGGCACCGCGTGCTGTGCCATCGAGTTCATGGCCACGGCCGCCAGCCGCTTCGACCTCGCCCGCTTCGGCATGGAGCGGCTGAGCTACTCGCCGCGCCAGGCCGACGTCCTCATCTGCGCCGGCCGCGTACCCTTCAAGCTCGCCCCGGTGCTGCGGCGCATCTGGCAGCAGATGCCGCAGCCCAAGTGGTGCATCTCGATGGGCGCCTGCGCCTCCACCGGCGGCATGTTCGACAACTACGCGGTGGTGCAGGGGATCGACACCATCATCCCGGTGGACGTCTACGTCCCCGGCTGCCCGCCGCGCCCCGAGGGGCTGATGTACGGCATCCTCCTGCTGCAGGAGAAGGTGCGCAACGAGCGCATGGCCGACACGGTGCTGCGCAACGAGATGGAGCCCGACCCCTCGAGCCGCCTCTACATCCCGCCGCCGCGCATCGACGAGCTGTCGGAGCCGTTCGGCAACAGCGTCCACCAGACTCGCTCCGGCCTGTGAGCCCCGTGCAGGTGGTGCAGGTGGGGACCCGCGCGGCGAGCACGCCGCCCGCCTCCCCACGCCGGGTGCCGCATCATGGCGGCGCCACCAACCCCAGCGCCGACGCGCTGCGCGCCCGCTTCCCGGACGCGGTGCGCCGCATCGACGTCGTCTGGGGCGAGACGACCGTCCTCGTCGACCCGGCGCGCGTGCTCGAGCTCGTGCGCTGGCTGCACGACGACGACGGCCAGCTCTACGACTATCTCTCCGACCTG